>JAIDOW010000068.1 GCA_029063085.1 Lachnospiraceae bacterium | reverse complement strand
ATGTTATAATTTAACTTTAAGAGTAAATATTAAGTCTAACATTAGAGAAAATTAAATTAGGAAGGTAAAAAATGGAGAATAAGATTAGTAGATATGTAATATGTATGATTGCATTAATATTATTAATAACAGTTAAAAGTACAGCAAATGCTAACGGAGAATATTTGAATAATAATAAGAATAGTGTTGTTCAGGTAATCATGACTTATACTGCAGCAGATGGTAAGAGATTAGTTTTACAAAGTGGAAGCGGAGTTGTAATTAACAGTAATACTGTTTTAACCAATTATCATTTGGTGCATATGAATGAAAAAAACTTGAAAAAGGCAAAAGATTATATAGTAAAGAATGGAGGAGCTGCTGATTTTTCCGGAGAGGAAGGCATGCAGATTGCAATTGTTAAGAAAGATGATGTTTTAATATATGCCGGAATCGCACAGGAAAGTGAAGAAAAAGACTTTGCAATTCTATCGTTAGAGGAAGAAACGGATTGTCTACCGGCAGTTTTAGGAAATAGTGACGTAATTGTAGTTGCGGAAAATGTCATGGCAGTAGGATATCCTTCTACAAAACCATTTAGTAAAGAAGGAGCAAAGCTGTTTAAGAATACGGATGTAAATTTGGTTGCGGGAGTTGTATCGGAGGTTGAATCTCAGAATATAAAAGTAAGTGGAATTATTTCCAGCGGTAATTCGGGGGGTGCCTTAATTAATGGTAATACTGGTGAAGTAATTGGCATTTTAACATATGATAAAGAAGATGGAAAAAAAGAATGTTTTAGGGCTATTCCAATCAATGAAATTAAATTTCCTTATCTTGAGGGGATTACCTACAGTGATAATAGTGTGGCAGCAACAGAAGAAGTAACGGAAGAAGTGACAGCAGAAATACTGATAGATAAGTCGGCTTTAAGTGAGTGTATAGATAAGGCTTTAAAACTGGATCAGTCTCTTTATAAAAGTGACAGTTATTTAATCTTAATGTCGTGTTTACAACAAGCACAGCAGGTTCAATATGATGAACAGGCAACACAGGCAGAAATAGATGATGCAAAAAAGATTTTACAACAGAGTATGGATAATCTGGAGATGGTGAAAAAAACCAACTGGGTTTTAATCATTGGTATTATAGTTGGGATTGCTGTAGTTGTTGCAGCTATAGTAATCATGATCATAATTTTATGCAAGACAAATAAACAAAAAAAGGAAAATAATAAATTTATGTCTCTTTCTGATAATGAGATTCCTAATTTTAATCAAATGGGATACCCTGCAAGACAGCAGACAACTGCTACACAGGAAGACATAAACAGAGAAACCACCTTATTAAATATGGCAGGGATTCATGAGAATACCAATAATAATGCTACTACAGTATTAAATGCAGCACCACCGCAAATTCAAGCATATCTTATTAGAAAGAAAACAGGAGAAAAGAGGCTTATTGATACAGTAGAATTTACAGTTGGAAAAGACGAGACGAGGGTGAATTATTTTGTTAGTGGCAGTAACACCATTAGCAGGTGTCATATGAAAATTATTAAAAAGGGAATGAATTATTATCTGATGGATTTAGGCTCTACGAATTATACATATCTAAATAATGAACAGATACCGGCAAATCAGGAGAAAGTAATAAAAAGCGGAGATTATATTAAAGCAGCAGATGAGGAGTTTATATTTGAGATTATGTAGCAGTGAAGTAGGTAGTATAACAGAATGGGGAAAAGTATGAGATATTTATCCGGTATATATTCAGATATTGGGATTAGTAAAAAGGTAAATCAGGATGCAGCATTGATTCGCAAGGCAAAAACAAAAATGGGTGAGGTATTTTTTGCTGTTGTGTGTGATGGAATGGGAGGACTGGAAAAAGGGGAATTGGCAAGTTCAACTGTAATATCGGAAATGTCAAAGTGGTTTGAACAGACTTTTCCGGATTTGTTATATCATGATTTCAATTTTCAGGCAATTAAAAACAGCTGGTTACAAACTGTATCAGAACTGAATAGTATGATTTGTGATTATGGGGAAGAGCACGGCATTTATTTAGGGACTACACTGGCTGCATTATTGTTAGTGGATGATGCATATTATATTTGTAATATAGGAGATTCCAGGGTTTATCATTTAAAGGATCAAATCAGACAGATGACAAGAGATCAGTCATTTATTCAACAAGAGATCGATATGGGAAGAATGACAGAGGAGGAGGCTTTACATAGCGATCAGCGCAATGTGTTATTACAGTGTATTGGAGTGGGGAATTCTGTGATGCCAGATTTTTATACGGGGGAATATGAGGCATCGTCAACATTTCTTTTGTGTTCAGATGGATTTCGACATGTGATTTCAAATCAGGAAATATGGGAAAATCTCCAACCAGATATATTAACAGATGAAAAGATAATAGAAGAAAAATTAAAATGGCTTGTAGAACTTGTAAAAAGCCGGCAGGAAGAGGATAACATTACGGCTGTACTTGTTCAGGCGATACGGGAGGATGCATGTTAGAAATCGGCACTGTTGTTGATGGAAAATATAAAATATTAAATAAGATCGGGAAGGGCGGAATGAGCACTGTTTATTTGGCAGTAAATGAACGGGCAAATAAACCATGGGCAATTAAAGAAGTCAGAAAAGATGGACAGACAGATTTTGAAGTGATTAAACAAAGTCAGATTGTAGAGACCAAACTGTTAAAAAAGCTTAACCATCCTAATTTACCAAGTATCATTGATGTGATCGATCAAAAAGACATTTTTTTGATTGTTATGGATTATATTGAAGGAAATCCATTAAGCGATGCACTGAAGGAAAAAGGAAGTCTGCCATGTGAAGATGTTATAGAATGGGCAAAGCAGCTCTGTGATGTTTTGGAATATCTTCATACAAGAAAGCCGCCTATTATATATCGTGATATGAAACCATCTAATGTAATGCTAAAATCGGATGGTTCTGTTATGCTGATAGATTTCGGAATTGCAAGAGAATTTAAAGAACAAAATATAGAAGATACAAGCTGTCTGGGGACCCGTGGTTATGCAGCACCGGAACAGTTTGGTGGTAAGGGACAGACAGACGCAAGAACGGATATATATTGTTTAGGGGCAACAATTTATCATTTAGTAACAGGGCATAACCCAAGTGACCCACCATATGAGATGTATCCTATCCGTTATTGGAACCCGTCTTTTTCATCGGGATTAGAGAAAATTATTTTGAAATGCACTCAGAAAAATCCGAATGACCGTTACCAAACATGCGCAGAATTATTATATGCTCTGGAGCATTATGAAGAAGAGGAGGAGGAGTACAAAAAAGTTCAGGAAATAAAATGGTATACCTTTTTATCAACGGCAGTTCTCATGATATTTATGGTATTGGCTACGATAGGATGCTATATAGGAATGAACAAAAAAGCCTCTAGTACCTATGAAGAGTATTTGAACACAGCATCCATGGCATTGGATATAGATGAAAAATATCAATTTTATGAAAAGGCCATTGAACTGTCTCCCATAAAAGGAGAGGCATATAAAGCATTACTTGAAACAATGCAGGCGGACGGTGTATTTTCGGAATCCGAAAGTCAGGAAATTCGTAAAGTTATGCCTGCTTATATGGAAGACTTAGCGGAAAATACAGAAAGTTATATACAGATCGCTTATGAGCTGGGTATCATGTATTTTTATTATTTTGAAAACTCAGAGGATATACAAAATGCATCAAAATGGTTAAATATTGCCATTGGAAATACGATAGAAGGGATTCAGGAAGAGGATATTGATAAGATTCTTGGAGAAAAAAAAGCATTTCGTGCCCGACATTTGTATGAGATTATCCGGTATTACCGCAGTCTGGATACAGTTAATAGAGAAGGGGATTATGAAGGCAGTTATGCAAAGTTGTGGGAAGATTTGTCGGCTGTTATAACACCGGACTTAGCGGCAGAAGATAATAATGTGACGGCTTTGGTTATGTATAATTTTATGGCAAACCAGCTGGTTTTGCATACACAGGATTACAAAGATGCTGGTGTACTGAAAGAAGATATGGAACGGCAGCTGACATTGGTTAGGGAAGCTATAATGTATGATAAAGAGAACCCATACGAAGAGGAATTACATAACAAACTCCAGGATAATTTAAATCAGGCAGAGAAAATGATACAAATTGCTTTTGATGAGGTGAAGCAATAATGTTTATACAGGCAAGATTTTGGTTTGCAATTGGTTATAGAAGCAGATAGGCGGGCAAGCAGACAGTCAATTTTGTAAAGAAAAATTGGTTACAAGCGATAGGGGAGAGGTAGTATGACTTTAGAGGTTTATCATACATTGTTCATAGTATTTTTAGTGATAACAATTATTTTGTTTGTTTTGCTGTTTGTATTTTTCTTTGTATTTGATATCCGGAGAATAATCAGTATTAAGACAGGTTGGGCAGTAAAACAAAGTGTAAAGGAATTATATAGAATAAATCAGAAGGAGGATAATGCAAAGAGGAAAAAGTACAAAGCACATTCGGTTTCTTTGTATAAAAAGCAAAATGAAGATGTATCAGGGCAAAAGATAGAAACAGTGGAGGAACAGAAGAAAGGATCGGATACTGCTTTGCAGGAGATGGAAGTACAGCCCATTGTTTCGGTTACTGTAAAACTGGATCAGGAGGCCAAGGAAACAGTACCTTTAAAGGTACTTACGGAATCACATAGAATGCAGAAAAAGCCAGATATGGAATACAAACGTAAGGAAGAGGAACCTTTTGATATTGTTGAGACAAAAATAGTGATGTTTTCAGATGAAATAATCACGAAGAAGAAAGTAAGAGCGGAAATATAAAAAATTATAAGAATAATGAAGGAGGATTTGGCGGATGAAGTTAAGGAAAATTATCAGGAAAAAACTAAATGGTATGATTTTTGTAGTAATCATGATAGCTATGCTAAAAGGACAGGTATTTGCAGTAAGCAGTGAGGATTTGGCAAATCCAGTGAGGGATGTTCCAACGCATTCTATGAAATATGAAAGGAATGAAGAAGGTACTCCACATAAAACGAAATATTGCTATGTGTATTTTGGATCATATCCTCAAAAAGAAGTTAGCGACACTGCTCTTATAAACCAATTACAAAATGCAAAATATGATGTAAATAATGATACCTCTATTAATGGGAAAAAATATAGAAGGATGTCATGGGAGACTATGACATCATCAGGAACCATTTTTGGAAGGAGTAAGGAAGCATGGGATGAGACCAGCTATAATGGCTACCGTTATTATCAGTATGAACCGATTAAGTGGAAGATTCTAAGCAATGATGGAGAAAAATTATTTCTTTTTGTGGACAGTATTTTAGACGTTCAATTTTTTATGAGCGCAGAGTGGGAAAACAGTCCTTTGCGCAGGTGGTTAAATTATGACGGAAAAGTGGACCCCCAATTACCTAAAGAGTACAAAAGCAAAGGGTTTATGTGCTTCGCATTTAGTGAAGAGGAACAGAGCAGAATATTGACTACAGATGTGGTTCAAGATGCAAATCCGTACTATACGGCAAGTGATGGCAGCCTGCTGATAGGGGGAAATGATACAGAGGATAAATTATTTTTCTTAAGCTATTCTGAAATTTCAAATGGGGAGTATGGATTTTGTGATACCATAGATGACAGAAAGGGTTTTGAGGACTTAGGGGTTTGCCATTCTGCTGCTTTGTGGGGAACAGATTATGCAACAGCGTTAAAAACTCCTTATAGGGATCGGGTGGTAGATCATTTTTGGTTGAGGACAAGAGGTGAAGCATCAGGTTATTGGATGACATGCGGGGGGCTCAGAGGGGGAATGAGTATGTCCGGATGGCATTATAATGATTTGAATACAAGTGTAGCACCGGCATGTAATGTATCTTTTAAAACTTCAGACTGTATTAAAATCAGTTTTGATACCAATGGGGCGGGAGAAATAGAGAGTCAGATATTATTAGGAAGTAATTATGCCAAAGAACCAGCTGAGCCAAAGAAAACGGGATTTGCTTTTTCAGGCTGGTATATGGATAAAGCATGTACTGTACCATATGAATTTAATAAAAAGATTTCGTCAGATACTATTTTATACGCCAAGTGGAGACCGTATATCAAAGTATCATATCAGACAAATAGCGGGGACATAATACAGGATCAGATTATCGTTGAAGGTAATCCTGCTGAAGAACCGTTAGCACCGATGAAGGAGGGATATGTTTTTACTGGATGGTTTATGGATGAAAAGTGTACGATACCGTATAATTTCGAACAGGGTTTGTCAGCAGACACTATTTTATATGCAGGATGGAAACAGAAGGAGTTAAGCAAAAATGAGACATTTAAGTCAAAAAATGTGACATATAAGGTGGTTTCGTCTTCTGCAAAAACGGTAGAATATTGTAAAGCGTTTAAGACGGGAAGCAAGACGATAAAAAAGGTTACAATACCAGCTACTGTTTCCTGTAAAGGGGTAACTTATAAGGTAACCGTTATCGGAAAAAATGCATTTAAAAACCATAAAAAGCTTGAAAAAGTGACCATCGGGAAAAATATAAAGGAAATTAAGGCAAATGCATTTTATGGATGTAAGAAATTGAATAAAGTTACATTTAAAGGTACATCTGTCAAGACAATCGGGAAAAATGCATTTAAAGGAATATATAAACGGGCGGTATTTAATGTTCCGGCAAAAAAATATAAGGCATATAAAAAGCTTTTAAAGAAGAAAACAGGATATAAAAGTACTATGAGAGTAAAAAAATAATACAGGATAAGGAGAAGGGGATCATGAATAAGAGGTGGTCTAAAAAATACAGGCGTTTTATAGCGTTTTTTATGATAATATGCATGGTTTTTAGTAATTCAGGTGTTATGGCAGCTGTTACAGAAGCAGAAGAGATGAAAATACCTGAAGCAGGACAAAAGGATATCAGCAAAAGTACAGATGTATCGTCAATCACAAAAACTCTAGTGGATTGTGAACTGGAGTTTGTAGTTAAGTCTGGCAGTGATAAAGAGCCGTTAAGTGGATTGAAAGTTACGGTAAAAGATGGAAGTAATACAGTAATGCCTGAAGAATCCGGAAATTATCTCTTAATACCAGAACAGAAATATCAATATATTATATCTGATCAGGGAATGGAGGAAGACTCAAAAGAAGGGACTTTTACGGCACCTCGATATATAGATGAGAATTCTCAAAAAATTACTATACCTGTTGAATTAATAGAGCCGTCATTTACCATAGAGGGCAAGGATTGTACAGAAATTACGCAATTAAAAAAAGACAGCATAATATCATTAGTCTGTACAAATTATAATGAGTTGTACAAAAAAGAGGAATGGAAATACATATTAAGTGAAGATAAAAAAGCAGGGTTGAAAAATGCAATAAGTATTAAATGTACTGGGGATTCTTTTAATATAAATTATGAGTATGGAAAATATAAAAACACGGTTTTTTCTTCTTCTATTACTACATTTAGTAATTATAAATTAAAAGCATTTTATGATTTAACAGAAAATGACCAGATTGAACTAGTAAACCCCAATTTTGTAATTAGTAAGAAAGATGCTCAATCAGATGAGGATCAAACAATAGATCAAACAGATATGGAACCCGGATCAGAGTATGAAGTGTCGGTTTCTGTAAAGGGATTTACAGATGTAAAAGGGGTTTTGATAACACCTAATTCTTATGAACCGGACATTACAATAGAAGCGGGAGAAATGGTGGTCCCCCAAATTACAACAACATCAAAAAAGATGGGTTATTGTGGAGGAGACATATTACTCAATGATGTAGAAATTGATGAAACGGATTGCTATCCTGAGCGTGGCAGTTATTGGGATTGGGATTGGAGATGTGTAAAAGAGGGAGATTCGAATAAAAAGCTGCCAATAATAAAGGAAACAGGCGATAAGATTGGGAAAATTGATTTGAGGAATGCAGAAGATGGGACTTATAAGCTTACCTGTGGCTATAATGATATTAGGAGCAGCAATTTTATAAAGGTAACAGTATCAAGGCTTAAGCTGGATATTGACTTGGGTAAGATGCCTGTTACAGAAAAGATATATGATGATACCCCCCAATTTAAGATAGAGTTATCTATTAAAAATGATCCGGCAATAGTGTTAGATAATAAAAATTCCTACGATATTTCTGATGATGATAAAATAGAAATTACTTGTAATGTAGAGTCCGCTGATGTGGGTAAATATTCAATAATAAAAGATGTCACAGTCAATATTTCTAAAAATGAAGAGAAATATGATATTTCTGCGATAAAAGAAAAACTGGAAGGAAAGGCAGTAAACCTTGGTAGTGAAAAATTAATTATTAATAAGGCCATTATAAAGGTGACAAATCCCAAGATTGTTCTGCAATATAGATCTAATATTATTGATTTGAAAAAAACAAATGAAAACATGGGAGAAGGAAACAATGGATGGGTAGATACAGATTTAAATACCTTATTTGGAAAGGTTATTTTTAATGAAGAAATGAAAGATTATTGTGATTTTGAAAATTTAAATCATACTGAGAATGAGGATGAAATAGTTATAGAAGATAAAAATGCAAAATACAGTTTTCTAGGCTTACAAATGAATCAAAAAACAAAATATCGAATGTTTCAATGGGAATATACTTCCGAAATTATACAGGATAAGGATATAGCTGGAAAAATTACGCTTAAACAGAAGAAGTATGCTCCGTCGACAGAAGATGTAATTCGTAATAATAAGGAATGGTGTAATGAGAACGATATTACGGCAGAAATTATCAGTTCGGAGTACAAAGATGATGATGCGTATGATACTGTTACATTTATAGAGATGCAAAATATAAAAAATAATGAGGATTTAAAAAAACAGGATATTGCACAAGATAATGGAAAGGCAGGAGCGCCCAGACTGATAATTTCCGAAATTAAAGAGAGAACTTACTATAAAATGATGTTTACAAGAGGGGATCCAGGATGGAAATATTCTTCAGTAGCAGCAATTATTTGTCTTATACCGAAAAACCCTATCGATGAAAATGAAATATTTCCTGAGCCTAATATTATAAACGATAGTGTAGGGAGAGAATACCCTGTTATCACTCTTTTTGTTGATTCTAATCCGGCAGAGATAAATTTCAATGAAGAAGATCTTGAGCGAGATCAAAGTAAAAAGGAAATACTACCTGGAAATTATATGTCAAAAATAGGATTTGAAGTTAATAATATAGGGTTTGCATTGGAATCTATTCATTATTCTTTTTGCAAATTTGATTCTAAAAATAAGATTATTAAAGTGGATGATATCCCTATACCAAAGTTAGAGGATTATGTTTGTATTCCTTTAGAAGAAGAAAATCAGTATACAATTGACTGTCCGGATAATGATGGAGATTATGTACTTTATCTGAAGTTAAAGAATACAGATGGAAGAGAAGATGTATATATTTCTAACGGGCTGTTTGTAGATAATGAGCCTCCGGAAATACAGCCTGTTTTTGTAACAGGTGAAAACGATATAACACAGCCTATCCTTAAAGAAGAAGGGGTTTATACAAATCAGACAGTAAAGGCGAAGTTTATGATAAGGGAACCTCATTTGGAGAATGTCGAGGTTACAATAACAGCAGAAGAAAGAGACGGAAAAAAAATAGAAACCATAGATGTAACGTCAATAAAGAATGAACTTGAACAGTATTTAAAAGGAAAAGAACAGACTGCTGAATATGAATTTACGCAAAGTGCTAATTATACAGTTAGGATAGAGGCAGAAGATAGAGTGGGCTTGAAAAAGGAAGAGACTTATCAATTTACGGTTGATAATGAAAAACCGGATAAGGGAGTTGTTTTGGCAGCGGGCAGCTATCACAATATAAAAACAGATAAGAGTAAAGAAACAGGGAAAATTGAACTGATTTTTGAAGAATTGGCTGGTAAATGGGAGAACTTAAAGAATACTATCTTTAACAATTTCAGCCAGGAAGAGATAAAGGTCACTTTAGAAGGGAATGACAGACTTTCCCCATTTTCGTTATATTATTACATTACAGATGCAGTAATGACAGAAGAACAGCTGGATAGTATGGATGATGAAAGCTGGACAGAATATTTCAGGGATGGGGATAAAAACCCGAAAATTACAGTAAACAAAAAGGATATTGTATATGGGAAGATTATGGATCAGGCAGGTAACATTTGTTATTTTTGTTCGGAGGGAATGATTACGGATAATAAGGCACCGGAAGTTAAGATCAGTGTCAATAAAGAAGCGAACAAAAATAATTTTTATCATGATGATATCCCATTTTCAGCATTTATAGAGGATAAAATTGCAGATGGAGGTACGGAAAGTGCCGGTTTGCAGTATGTGTCTTATCGTATTGAAGCAGATGATAAAAATATGGATTCCAAAGTAATATTAGATTCCAGGGATCATAAAGATTTTACTAAGAAAAATTGTGATATTAAGGAAGGTATTATAAAAGCAGATAAATTCAATAAAAACAATGTTAAATTGTATGTAACGGCAGTAGACAATGCAGGTAACAAAGAAGAAGTTTTGAAAAAGTTCAGCATTGATACAGAGAAACCCGAAATTTCTGTTACATACAATGACGAACAGGGTAACAAATATTACAACCACAAACGAACTGCTACTATTACCATTAAGGAACGTAATCTGGATACAAAGGATGTAAAAATATCTGTTAAAAGTGTACATGGAAGTAAGGCATCTATAGGAAAATGGAGTCACAGCTCCAATGTTGGCAAATCGGATGATGCAATCCATACCTGTAAGGTAACATTTTCTGAGGATGATGATTATGAATTTTTAGTGAGTTGTGTTGATATGGCAGGCAATAAAGCAAAAAAGAATTTTTCCGATAAGTTTACATTAGATACTACGGTACCGGTGATTTCTGTAAGCTATAACGGAAGAAATCCGGAGCAGAATGCTTACTATAACGAGGCGATTACTGCCACAATCACCATTAAGGAACATAATTTTAATGCAGGCAAAGTTAATATTCAGACACATACTGCCGGAAGTAACGACAGTGGTGTGCAGGGGGTGTCTGCGTTTAGCAGTAATGGTGATATTCACACGGCAACGGTTCCGTACAGCACGGACGGGATATATGGTTTGGATGTTACTTATACGGATGAGGCAGGGAATCAGGCCGTTCCGTTTAACGGGAATACATTTACGATTGATATCACAGAACCAGAGCTTACAATCTCCAATGTAGAGGATAAATCTGCTAATAAGGATGAGGTGATGCCGATTGTTACCTGTACGGATACAAATTATGATAAAGAGCAGGTATCCATTACTGTGAGAGGTGCAAACAGCGGTGAAGTAGATTTGGGGGATATCGGATATGCGGTTTCTGATATTACAAATGGACAGCAGTTTGTAATGGATTTTCCGAAGACAGAAGAACGGGATGATGTCTATATATTGACGGCAAAAATGGCGGATCGGGCAGGGAATGAAAAGGAGAGCAGTATTGAGTTTTCCGTTAACCGTTATGGTTCTGTATACACATTAGGAACAGAAACCGGGGAATGGATGACAAATGGTGAATGTGCATATATCAAAGAAGGAAAGCCTGTTGTGATCATAGAAACAAATGTGGATGAGGTAGTGGAGCAGAATATTTCGTATACTGCTGGAGGCGTGGATGCGTCTACTATCAGTATTCAGGAGGCTGGTCAGTGTTCAGCAGAGGAAAAAATGAACGGCACCTATTTTGAGGCATCTAAGTTAAACGGAGAGAATCAATGGTACCAGTACAGATATGAGATAAATGCAGAGAATTTTGAAAAAGAAGGCAGATATACGATACAAATTGATTCTACGGATAAAGCGGGTAACCATACAAGTAATGTAAGCAACAAGCATATTAACAGTAACCTTCAGGTGCAGTTTGCAGTGGATCAGACGGCGCCAAGTGCAGTGATATCGGGTGCAACAAGCGGAACTGTTTATAACGAAGAAGAGCATACAGTGCTGATTGACGTTCAGGATAATCTGGCAATAAATCAGGTAACAGTATACTTAAATGATCAGGAATATGGAACTTATAGTGCAAAGGATATTGCAGAAATGGAAGACGGTTTCATTCCGATAGTTGTAGGACAATCCTTTACTACGCAGAAAATTCAGATAAAGGCCATAGATATGGCCGGAAATACATTAAGCAGGGACGCAGGTGGAACATACGATAAGGTGTTTGATGATTTTCGAATTATCGTAACCCGAAATTTGTTAGTACGATTCTTCCATACACCATGGCTGCTTCTGTTAGCACTATTTATCATAGTCTGCATTACAGGGGGAACGGTTCTTATAATATTGAAGAAGAACAAAACAAAGCAGGAGACGTGAAAAACCATTTATTATTTTGCAGTTGGTTACAAAAAGATAGTGGAATCAATTGGTCATAAATAACAGATAGGCAGGCAATCAATTTTGCACTGCAAAATTGATTGCAATTAAGGGGATAAAGAATGGATAAAATCATAGAAATTGTATTTTCTAATCTGGCAGTCTGTTGTTATGAAGCAGCTGTTCTGGGATTTTTATTTGTCTATTTTATTAGATTGAAGAAAGAAAAAAAGCGAGTAGTGGAAATGAATACGCTGCAAAAAGAAAAGGCCAGAGAAGAGAAACTGGATCAGATATTAAGAAACAGGCTTTATCAGGGGAATAGTGATAAAGCTTTCCAGAACAATATTCCCTATGAAATCAGCTTTCATGAAGAAGTAGAGAATAATAGGGGAACAAATGAAAATATTGCTGTTCAGATTATCGAGAAGGGGAAGTTGTCAACAAGAAAATATGTAATTTTTATATCAGATATGATAACGATTGGCAGAAGCGGAGATAATGCATTGGTGTTAAATGATTTAAAAATTGCAAAAGAGCAGTGCAGAATATTCTGCCATGAACAATGCTTATACATTCAGACGATGGAGGATACCCATCCGGTACATGTCCGGCGTAAACGTAATGTTATGCAGTTGGGAAAAGATGCTGTTAAGCTTTTGGAGAATGATACGATTGAACTGGGAGAAACAACATTGAACATACATTTTATATAAAAAGGAGTGGGGGCGCATGGTTACCGTTCTATCAGTCTTTACAAGTACGTCTTTTAAAGAGATAAGGTTACCTAATTTGGTAAATACAGACTATTCATTTATCTTGTATAAAAATATATTTAATATTACTGAGGATTTAGAAATTCATTTGGAAAATATTGATGGTAGATGGGCATTTGTAGAAAATCCCTGGTACACGGTATTAAAAGACAGTGAAAAATTTGTAGAAAAACCAATAAAGGATCAGGATATTTTTCATATTTATACAGAGGAATCAGAAAATATAACCATTATTGTAAAAGCGGTAAAATATTCAATTTCAGTATTTACAAAATATGCAGTGGGTAATGTCAAAGAGATTACTATCGGTAAGAATGAGGATATGGATATTCGCTATGATTATGAGGGGATGGTATCCAGATTTCATGCAAGAATATACAGAAGTGGTTCGGGAAACTGGATGCTTGAAAATAAAAGTGTAAATGGTATCTATGTAAACTCTGTTCTTGTACAGCAGGAAATCTGTCTTAATTTTGGAGATTTGATCAGTTTTATGGGATTGCATATGATGGTGCTTGGAGATTGTCTTGCAATTGACCAGGCAAATCATCAGATGGAGATTAATGATAAAAAACTGAAACAGATCGATTATGGAGAATCAAAGGGTGACTTGCAGGACAAGTCAGGGGGGCATAAAAAAGAGAATATGATCCTGCTCAGGCGTTCTCCGAGAAATATTGAAAAGATTGATACGGAAAGGGTAGAAATCGAGCAGCCTCCAGAATTAAATAATTCAAAAAAGCAGCCCTTAATCATGACAATCGGTCCGTCTTTTACAATGATGCTTCCGATGCTGATGGGAAGCTTGTTAATGGTTTATGCATCAAAAGCAAGTGGCGGTAATTCCGGCATTTATATGTATTCCGGTCTGGTGATGTCGGGGTCTTCAGCAGTGATCGGAATTGTCTGGGCACTTCTTAGCATCTATTTCCAAAAAAAGGAGGAGAATGAACAAAAACTCCATCGCTTTGAAGCTTACGGTAATTATCTCACAAAACGGACAGAAATGATTAAAGAAAAATATGAGAATAATATCCGTTCATTAAATATCATGTACCAGAGTGCGGAGACTTGTGCGGGTTATGATGAAAACAGTGCCGTACTTTGGAATCGTAATTTCCGCCATCCGGATTTTATGTTTTATCGCCTTGGGACAGGGAATATTCCGTTTCAGGCAGCAATTGATATTCCAAAAGAAAAGTTTAAATTATATGAAGACGGACTTTCCCAAAAGCCTAAATTTATTAAAGAAAACTATAGCACTTTATTTGGTGTTCCGGTAGGGATCGATCTGAAAAAGCATCGTCTGGCAGGCATGATCGGAGGGGAAAATTTAACAGGGGCAATAGAAAATATTAAATTGCTGGCTACGCAGATTGCGGCGAATAACTGCTATACAGATGTTAAAATGGTGTTTATTTATGATGGCAAGGCCGCTGCAAATCTGAATAAATGGGATTATATCAAATGGTTTCCCCATGTATGGTCAGAGGATAAAAAGTTAAGATATATTGCGGCAGATAAACAGCAGGCAGGAGATGTATTTTATAGTATGGCAAAGGTCTTCCGGCAAAGAGAAGAAATGGGAAGCGTCAAAAATATGGATATGATACAAAAGCCATATTTTATCATGTTTTTATTAAATCCTGAGATGATAGAGGGAGAGCTGATTTCAAAATATGTTTTTGATACCAGTATGAATTATGGTTTGACCACTGTTATTGTTGCGGATTCATATACCGGACTGCCAAATGAATGCGAATACATTATTCAAAATGACAAGAATTTTCAAGGTGTTTACGATGTTAAGGACAGTCAGGAAGAGAGATTAAAAGTAGAATTTGATAAGGTTTCTGATTCTAAAGTAAACCAGTTTGCAAAAAGACTTTCCAATATATATGTAAAGGAAACAGAATCCGGTGGGGATATTCCTTCTGCCATTACTTTTTTTGAGATGTATGGAGTACATAAGCTGCAGGAACTAAATGTTTTGGATCGTTGGAGGAAGAATCGTACCTATGACAATATTAAGGGAATGACCGGAGCCAAAGCCGGAGGTGCCCCCAGTTATCTGGATGTTCATGAAAAATATCATGGTCCCCATGGATTGGTAGCAGGTACAACAGGTTCCGGTAAGAGTGAAACTCTTCAGACATATATGTTGTCGCTGGCAGTCAACTACAGTCCGGATGATATTGGATTTTTCATTATTGATTATAAGGGAGGAGGAATGGCAAATCTGTTTAATGGTCTTCCTCATTTGATTGGTCAGATTTCCAATTTGTCGGGGAATCAGGTCCACCGGGCGATGGTATCCATTAAAAGCGAAAACCGGAGAAGACAGAGAATCTTTACGGAAAGTGGTGTTAACAATATTAATCTATATACAAAATTGTATAAAAATAATGAAGTAAGTATCCCTGTACCGCATTTGTTTATCATTATTGACGAGTTTGCGGAATTAAAAAGAGAAGAGCCGGATTTCATGAAAGAACTGGTCAGTGTGGCACAGGTAGGACGAAGTCTGGGCGTACATTTAATTCTGGCTACACAAAAACCAAGCGGAACGGTAGATGATAATATCTGGAGTAATTCAAAGTTCAGATTGTGTCTGCGTGTGCAGGACAGGCAGGACAGTAATGATATGCTTCATAAACCGGATGCGGCGTATATCACGCAGGCAGGACGCTGTTACCTGCAGGTTGGTAATGACGAGGTGTTTGAACTGTTCCAGTCAGGATTCAGCGGGGCGGTATATAGCGAAGATGATACAGACAGCAAAACAGATATTGCAAAATTAATTACACTGAATGGCAGGACGGATATGACAGGTAATTTTGCAAAAATATCCCAGAAAGAAAAAGCCCAGGCAGAGTGGCTGTCTATTATAGAGGGGTATTTATTGGCAGCATTGGATAAAGAGCAGACCATTCTTGAAGAATGTATGAAGGTAAAGTCAAAACAGCAGGCGGTAATAGATAATATTTATCAGATGCTTGAGGCAGATATGATTGATTATCCAATTAGTGCTTATAATACGGCACGTCTTGAGGATTATATTGATTTATATCATCATTGTATGGGAACAGAAAATGTGATCGCTTCCATGATTTCCCGTGCGGAGCAGAATAATATCAAGCTGCCGCAGGCAAAGGATAAAACCCAATTAGATGCTGTAAAAGAATATCTGGGAAAGATGGCGAAAGAAAATGGGTATACGCATGAATTGCAACTATGGATGCCAGTACTTCCCACTCATATGTATTTGGATGAATTTGATGAATTTACTGCTTCCCGATATCAGGATGGCAGGTGGACTGAAGCAGAAAGTGAATGGAATATTGAAGTTGTTCTGGGACTCTATGATGATCCGCAAAATCAGGCACAAATGCCAGTTACAATAAACTTTACAGAGGGTGGACATCATGCGGTCTGCGGTATGGTGGTCAGTGGCCGCAGTACATCTGTACAAACAATAACTTATGCACTGATCAATAAATATTCGCCGGCATATATCAATATATATGCAATTGATTTCAGCAGTAAAATGATGACCGCATTTGAAAAAGCACCTCATGTGGGTGGTGTCATGTATGAAGGAGATTATGAGAAAATCTCTAAATTCTTTAATATGATACAGTCTATTTTAGAGGAAAGAAAGAAGCTATTCAGAGGTGGTAATTACAGTCAGTATGTGCAGGTAAACGGTGTTATACTTCCGATGCTTCTTATCATTATAGATAATGTATCAGCATTTAATGAAAAAACAGAAGAAGAATATGTTGATTTTCTTGTCACTTTATCAAAGGAAGGTGTCAGCCATGGTATTTATCTGTTACTTACCGGTTCTGGAATCGGGCCTGCGGATATTCCGTCCCGGGCAGCAGAGAATATTAAAACGTTTATTACTACAGAAATGGCAGATAAATATGCATATGGCGATATCATGCATACAGTGGCATTTGATGTAGTACCGGAGGCAAATATCAAAGGTCGTGGACTTGCATATTATGGAAACCGGATTCTGGAGTATCAGACAGCATTGGCATGTGAAGCAGAGGATGATTATCAGAGGATTAAGAAAATCGGACTGCTTTGTGAAGATATGCGCAAGCATTGGACAAAGAAAAAAGCCCGTCCAATACCGGAGATACCGGAAAAGCCGGTTTGGTCTGAGTTTAGTGAATTGGAAGATTATGAACGGGTATTGGAGGACAAGCAGTATCTGCCTGTTGCATATGATGCAGAAAATGCATCCGTCTACAGCATTGATTTAAGTGATACCTATTGTTATATGATTACCGGTCTTGCAAGATCAGGTAAAAAGAATTATATGAAGATTATGATTCAATCAGCGGTAAAAAGAGCCGGAGATGTTTACATATTTGACAGCGAAGCAAAGCCTATGAGAATTTTTGAAGAAAAAGAAGAAATACAATATGTGACGGATGAAAAAGGAATTTTTGAATGTTTTTCCAAAGTGATACCGGAATTTAAGAACCGAAGCCAGATAAGAAAAGAAATGCAGGATGAAGATGCAGAAGAATCAGAGATTTTTAAACGTATGTGCGAGGAGCTGCCTATTTATTTCTTTATTTCAGATTTGGAATGGTTCATCAATTTGATTTATAATGCAGAGCTGGATATGCGGGGATTTTTAGAAAATATTCTTGAAAAGGGAAGATTGTTGAATATTTATTTTATTGGCATTATTGGTCTGGAAAATATTTCGACAGTGGATTATCAAAGGATTTATGAGATTTTTGTGAGCTATAAAACAGGAATTCATTTTGGTGGAAATACTGCTGAAAATCGTATTTATAATTTTGATGCGATACCGTATAAAGAACAGTCTATGCTGTTAAAGCCGGGTATTGGATTAATTTCAAGCAGATTAAACGGTGAAATACAAAAAATTATCGTTCCACTTGCTAGGAGGTAAGAGCAATGATTTCGATGCTTATTTATAGTTGTAAGCAGGACGAAATTGAATTATTACAGGAAATCTCAAGGGATATGGTTGCATACTTTTATGATGACCGGATAGAGACTATAGTTGCTAAGTCACCAGAGGATATGGAAAAGCAGCAGATAGGTACTATAGATATTGCTTTTGTTGATATTACGGAACATAGTGGATTACAGGCTGCAAAGGATTTGAGAAAGCGTTTTGGCAGAGCAGAGATTATTATTATTTCGGATAATACAGTTTCCCCGGTTCTTTATCTGATTCCGGATATCCGGGCTGTTTCATTGTTGTTAAAGCCGCTGCAATACAACGAGATTCAAAAAAGGTTAAAAAGTATATTTTCTTTATTGGAACGGAATAAGGGAGATAAAGAAAAATTTTTTTCCTTTGAGGACAGCAGGGAGCAGAGACATATTCCGTATTCCCAGATTCTGTATTTTGAAGCGAGAAACAAGAGAATTTATGTAAGGCTTTCCAGCAGGGAATATGGAGTATGCGGGACAATGGATACATTGGAAGAACAGCTGCCGGAGAATTTTAAGCGCTGCCATAGAGGCTATATTGTAAACCTGTCATATGTGGATGAAATATGGTATTCCAGGAATTTTATCGTTTTAAAAAATAATATAGAGATTCCGTTGTCACGAAGTTATAAACCGGTGATCAAGGAGGTGGTTAAGAATGGAAAAGGATATTAATTCGGTCTACATTTTAACCCCAGTAGAATTGAATGTAATTGCAGCAGGTAAAAACATTCATGGAATATTTGATTTGGAGGAGGAGTCGTTACAGATAGAAGAAGCGGCGGTTTTTCAGGCACTAAACCATCTTTATGAACAGCAGTTTATATATAATGCACCACAGGACGGTTTTTATTTAAATGAGGATTTAGAAGAAATGATGACTGCTATTTCGCAGGCACATACAATTCTTCTGATACGTAGTTTTTTGGGGAGAATGCAATCCAAGATCATTTATATAGGAAAAAAACTGATAGCTGCTGAACGAAGAGAAACGGATATGAATGCAATTCGGTTATATGAGATTCCTAAAGAGGAACTGTGTGATTTTCTGGAAGAGGACATCAAGGAAAAGGAAAAGCAATATAAGCAGGTCTTGGATGAAGAGCGTTTAACGGATGTCATAATGGAATATCCTTATATATTGCAAAGTGAGACGATAGATTCCCTGGGGAATATCATTATCATGATAGAAAGAATGAATCTGAAAAATGGTAAAGTAGACTGCCGTATGCTTATAAAACAGGGGCAGGAAGAAAAAAAGCAGTTATGTTTTAAAGAAGGGAAGGAGCAGATGAATTCTTTTAAAAAGGAGACATTTTTAGATATGGTAGTAAACGTGGCAGAGGAGGCATTATATGATATTAGTTGATGTTTATATTCCTTCGTTGGATGAGACTCTTGATTTTAGAATTGATGAGACGGCAAAGGTAACGAATGTTGTTCAGGAAATCAGTGAAATGATGTGTAAGAAATATAAGACAGAGCTGAATGATAAATCGGAAAAATTCTTTTTATGTTCTATGGAACAGGGTATTGTACTAAATGGGGATTCTACATTAGAAGAAAACGGAATTGTAAATGGTTGCAGATTATATATGGTGTAGTCAGGAGGGGTTCTTTTTAGATAAAACTGGTCGTTCGTCGCAAAAACTGGTTATTCGTCGCAAAAATGAAAAATAACAGGAAAGATATGTTATAGTGCATACATTGAAAGAAAAGCAGACAGGCAAGGTGGTTATGATGGATATTTCAATAAACAAAGTGAAAATGGTCATAGACGAATTGCAGGCTGCGGAGATGACGTATAAAAGGCAGTTAGATGCTTTTGAAAGAATTGTCTATGAATATCGGAGTATGGAAAAAGAGGGGAATGATAAGCGTACTTTGAAAAAAATTTCTGATGACTTGAATAGCGAATACCAATCAATGAAGAAATTAAGGAAAGTACTGTCAGAGGTTGTAAGAGAATACGATAATACGGAAAAAGCAATCATAAAAAATATTTCTAATACGTCCGGAAGCAGTCCGGTTTTTAAACGGATTGATATTGAAAAGACACAAGCAATATTAAGAAAGTTTCATATTAATATTATCTGAAAAGGATGGAGGTACAAGTTAGGATGGCAATTACTAAGATTAAGATCAATACGTCAACACTGAAAAGGGATACGGATTCAATTTCTCAGGCATTAAATGACATTAAAAAGAAGATTCAGGCGATGCAGGCAGACGTAAATGCATTAAATGCGATGTGGACAGGTGAAGCAAATGAGGCATTCAACCAGGCATTTCAGGATGATATTACGGATTTAGGGTTAATTTGCGACAATATTCAAAGTG
Organism: Lachnospiraceae bacterium; assembly: GCA_029063085.1. Lineage (GTDB taxonomy): Bacteria > Bacillota > Clostridia > Lachnospirales > Lachnospiraceae > CAG-590. The sequence goes on along the minus strand of JAIDOW010000068.1, from coordinate 50,506 downwards.
TGATCAATTATGAAAAGAATGCCAAGAAAGAATATGACGCATGTGAACAGAAAGTATCTGATTTGATTGATAGTATTACGATTTAGGAGGTAAAGGGATGGCTTCTATAACATTAAAAGTAACTCCGGAAGAATTGAAGAAGAAATCGGATGAGATTTCAAAGGAGATCAGTGCAATTGAAACAGATTTTGGAAAGATTGAGCAGCTGGTGACCGGTACGAAAAAGTATTGGGAAGGAGAAGCCAGTGACCAGCATATTAAGAGCTTTAATAAGATGAAGGATGATTTAAAAACCATAATCAAACGTCTAAAGGAACATCCTAAGGATTTACAGGAAATGGCAGGTGTATATGAAGAGACAGAACAGTCTATTAAGCAGATTGCATCGGCATTACCAGTAGATGTACTAAGTTAAGGGAGGGTAATTATGGCAAGTGAACAGACAATTCAGTTTAATTATAATAAAGCGATTCAACAGGCTAACAGCTTATTAAATATATCTAATGATATTCGTAAGATTGCAACAGATAAATTGAATGACAGTATACAGGCAATTGATAAAAACTGGGATGGGGAAAATTCCAAAAAGTTTCTTGCCAAGAGCAAGAAGCTTAAGGATCAGGTAGAAGATTCCGCAGATGATATCAGGAAGATTTCTGATGCAATCAAGAAGATGGCAAAGGAAATTTATGATGCCGAAATGGAAAGTATCCGGATTGCAAAAATGCGGTCTTATCAAAAGTCATAATATCTGCAATGCAGATATATATAGAAACAATTAATCATTTATTTTAAGGAGGAAACGATATGGCAGTTTCAGAGATCAGGTTAACGGAAAGTGCGCTTGATAAAAAGAAGGGCGAATTGGAACAGTTAAACACAGATTTAAAAAAGCAGATTAAAGATTTGGATGAGACAGAGAAATCTTTAATGGGGATGTGGGTAGGTGATGCGGCAAAGGCTTTTAATACTACTTACGAGAAGGATGGCGCATCCTTTGACAAGTTTACGAGTCTGGTTACCAAATATGTGGGGGCATTGGAATCCATTATGAAGCTGTATGAACAAGGTGAGAAAAAGAATGTCCAGACAGCTAAGAAACGTTCATACTAATAATAAAATTAATTAAGAAAGGAAGTAAAAGATTATGGCAGGTATGTCGGAGTTAAAAGTAAAACCAAGTGAGTTAAAGAGTAAAGCTTCAGAATTTAAGACTAAGGCGTCAAAGGTACATAATACGACAGACAGGATGTTAAACCTGATAAAGCAGATTAACGGGGCAGTATGGTCTGGTGATGCGGCAGAGGCCTATAAAAAGCAGTTTGCAAAGCTGGAAGAAGATATGGATCAGATGTATCGGATGATTACAGAATATTCCACTGACTTAGAGCAAATTTCGGCAGAATATGAATCTACCGAAAAGGCAAATGAAGCAATTGCAAGTGCGTTAGCAACAGATGTCATAGCATAATTTACAGAATAGGTAATTGTAAATAGTACAGGGGCATTGCCTCTGTACTATTTGTGCATAAGAATGGAGAACGGTATGCAGACAAATAAAAAATGCGTTCAGAATATTATAGTATGGCTGCTGATTTTCATATGGATCATTGGTACAAGCAGTCAGGCAGCAGCATCCGGAAGTACAGAATCCGAACTGCCACAAAAAGTCACGGAAGCAGAACCGGGTATCGTTAAACTGCTGCTTTATGCAGTAGACCAAAGTGGGAATGAATATTATGTGAAACAGGGAACCGGTATATTGGTAGAAACCGGTGATGGTGAAAAAATTGTATTATCAAATGATCAGTTTGTTCAGACAGATGAGGAATTAATAAATAAAATACGACGGCAATATGGTCTTTCTGCGGAAGGAGATTTAAATATAGAAACAGATATTGTATTACAGGTTGGAACAAGAATACGAACCGAGACAGGAAGTTCTGGGGAAGATTTTGTAATATTAAATCTGGCAAACAATATTAATAATGTGAAGAGTTTGGGTTTGGGGAATAGTTCTTCGGTTAAAAAAAATGATAAAATATATATTTCAGGCTACAGTGGAAACAGTGATATTTTAGGACGAACAGAAATCAGTGATTTTGATCTGCAAAAAAATGTGGCACAAGTGACTTCCGTAGGAGAGGATGAAATTGTTACAGATTATTCTTTGGAGGGTATCAGTCCCGGTATACCAGTGTTGAATGCGGAAGGATATGTTGTGGGTATTATCGCAGAGAAAGAAACAGGAGTTTATATAAAGCCAATCGATAAAGTGAAAAAGATATTGGATGTATTAAATATTCGGTATCAGGGCGAGGAAGGAGGCAATCATTATAACGAAGTTACGGAAGAAATCAGGATAGAGCTGAATCAGCTTTTGCTGGAATGTGAAGATCTTGTAATGAAGGGAACGAATTACACTAAAAAAAGTGTACAAGGCTTGAAATCAGCCATTTCTCAAGCGATAGAAGTTACAGTGAATGCGGAAGCAACATATGATGATTACCAGCAGGCAGTAGAACAGCTGCTTAAATATAAAGGAAAGCTTCGAAAAAAGGAATATCCGGTTCGCATGCTGCAAATCGGGATGTGTATAGTAATTATTGTTTTTATTTTATTAAGCATTCGGATTAAAATGCAGATAAAAAGGCTGAAGACAGAGGGAAATATTGGCATAGGAGAGGAAAAAAATCTGGTTATTTATGCAAAATTAATTCGATTGGATACCATGCAGGAAATTCCCATATCCAATGTAATTTTTCGCATTGGACAAAATCTGGGAGACATTGATTATGCAGTTACAGATAATACGTCCGTGAGCCGTCACCATGCAGATATTATGCGAAAAGGAAATGAATTTTTTATATTGGATAATAACTCCACAAACCATACGTTTGTAAATGAGAAGCAGGCAATGCCTGGAGAATATGTTCCAATCAAGGGAGGAGATATCATCCGTCTATCAGATGTCAGCTTTCGGTTTGAGGTGTAAAATTAATAATATGTAATAGGAGATTTAGATATTTTGGTAGAAGGGAGAAAATATGACGGGATTTAGCATTACATTTAAAGAATTAGAAAATCAAATAGAAGTACTTGATAATATTGGAACTTCTTTAAATACCTATATAAGTGCAGTTGACAATATTTTGTTTAATTTGGCAATTGAAGGCACGGCAAAATACAATGTTGAAAAGCAGTTAAAAACTGTAGAAGAAAATATGAATAAATTAATAAGTAATGTAACGTGTGTAAGCAGTGTATTGTTAAATGCTATCTATCAGTATAAATTATCAGAAGGAAAAGTGATAGCTAAAAAGACAGATGGTTCTGGCAATTATTCATATTCACAGCAAAATGATAGTTTTCATAATACTAGGAACGGTGTGACATATAAAGGTAGTTATGATTTTGCAAATATAGAAACTGATTATGGGATAAAAGCTAAATTGGAGAAAGATAAGAGGGCGTTAGAAGCTTCTGCTGGTATTAAAGCAACTTTATTAAAGGGAAAGGTCTCTGCTTCTGGGGAATATGGGGAAGTATCTGCGGAAGCAGCAGCAGGAGTGGTATCTTCCGGGATAGCAGGTTCAATTTATGCTAAAAAAGATGAGAATGGAAAATATCGTGCAGGAGCTGAAGTAAAAGCATCTGCGTCAGCAAAAGGATTAACAGGAAGTGTTAGTGGAAGAGCAGGTACTTCTAAAAATAATGTCCATGCAACTGCCAGTGGTACTTTAGGCGGTGCAGAAGCAGAGGTAAAAGCAGGGGTAAGAGCGGATGCAAATGGCGAATTTAAAGCGTATGCTCAAGCAGGAGCAGAGGCATATGCTGCAAAAGGTGAAGTTAAAGGGGGTATATCTGTTTTTGGTATAAAAATTGATGCTGCGGTAGAAGGGAAAGCAGGTGCAATTGGAGCAAAAGCAGGAGGAGAAGTCAGTAATTCAAAGGCTTCTGTTGATGTAGGTGGTTCGTTAGGTCTCGGGGTTGGTGTAAAAATATCAGTAGATTGGTCAGACTTTGAGCTACCTAAATTTAAAGATTAATAAATTTTTATTGAATGCCAGAATAGTTATAGGAGGGTAATATAAAATGTCATTTGGGACAATAATGTGTCTTATTTTTGCTGGAATTACAGGAATAATAGTTATAAGTTTCACTATATATTTATGTAGCAAAAAGAAATTTGATGCAGTCGTATCTGGTCAGATTATTGATAGTTGCTACAATCCAGGAGAATTTAATCATGAAGATACATGGAAGGGAGCAGATCCTCGTTTTGATATAGATGGGGTTAGAGTTTATACGACATCGGCCTATCCTATTTTTTCATATACAGTAAATGGGAAAGAATATACAAGAGCAGAATATATATATATCAGCAGATCATCAATAAATAGAAAGAAAAAAAGAGGAGTTAAAGTTTATTATAAAGCCAGTCAGCCGGAAATAGCCACTATTTTTAATGGTGGTATTCTTAGGCTTGTTAGGAATATACTATTAATTATTACTGTGGTTTTGCTATGCGTGGGATTGATTGTCCATTGATTTATTTTTATAGTATATATGAAAAGTATTGTTTATGGACAAACAATAATAAATTATGTATCATATTAAATATATACAAGAATGGAGGATTTTTATGAAAAAATATTTACCGTTAGGATCAGTAGTTACATTAAAGGAAAGTGAAAGAAAAATGTTGATTATCGGGCGTAGTCAGGTATGCAACGATGTTTTGTATGATTATTCAGCATGTTTGTTTCCGGAAGGATATCTTGGAAAAGATCAGCTTTATGTTTTCAATAATGAAGATGTTGATATTTTATATTATGTTGGTATGCAAAATGAAGAAGAGTTTGCATTTCGTAAGGCATTAATTGAAGCTGAAGAAAAAATGGACTCAAATGATTCCGAAACAGAATGATTTAAAAAAGTTTTTTTATTAATTTATCAAGTATAAAACTGGCGGATTATAGAAATATAGTCTGTCAGTTTTTTATTTTAATGTAAAACTGGTTATTCATCGCCAAAACTGGTTATTCGTCGGAAAAATGAAAAAAAAGGAAAATATATGTTATAGTAATTTACATATTAAAAATAGATTTTCAATAATGTATAAATATGGTTGAGTATAGTGTTTTATACAGAGATGATTAAAAAGGGAGGAAGAAAATGTCATTATTTAAAATAGAAATTGGAAATATAAAAGCAGAATCAGAAATATTATTGTCAATAATTGCAATTTTGGAGAACGAAAAAGAGGAAATGAATGGCATAGCATCCAACCTTCTTTTATCAGGTGGTGCAGGTGATTCAGTTAAAAAAAGTTTGCAAAATGCAATTGAAAATATCAATCAAATAAAAAACAGGACAAAAGAATTGTCAGAGGGTCTGACTAATATTATAAATTTATATGAAGTAGCAGAAAATGCAATATGTGCCATTCCAATCAATGAGAAAAGTAGTGCAGAGAATTATAATGTAAGTAATAGTGTTTCAGCGGGAGTAGCAGCATCATCAGGTAGCACGGCAAGTGAATCAGGAAATGCTAAAGCAAGTGGAAGTCTATTAGCAGCAAATGCATCTGCCAGTGCTCAGGTAACTGCCGAAGACGGTAATTATAGTGCTAGTGCAGCAGCAAATGCATCTGCTTCCGCAGCAGAAGGTAATGCTGAGATATCAGGTAAGTATGGAGAAGCTAAAGCGAGCGGAAGTGTACTGGCAGCCACCGCAGCAGCCAGTGCATCTGCTGGTATTCAGTATGAAAATGGAAAAGTATCTGGAGAGGTAAAAGCGTCAGCGTCAGCTGAGGCTGCAGTTGCAAATGCGAAAGTGGAAGGACGTGCCGGTTCTGAGAATAATAATGTGCATATCAGTGCAGAAGGATCTGCGGTTGGAGCAGGTGCAAAAGCTGAGGCAGGTGTAACAATCAATGAAAATGGTACGGCATCTGTAAAGGCATCGGCAGGAGCAGAAGCTTATTTGGCAAAAGGAGAGGTTTCTGGTGGTTTTACAATTTTTGGTATTCAAGTTGACTTAGGTATTGAAGGAGGAATTGGCGTGGAAGCAAAAGCAGGAGGGGAAGTCAGTACGTCAGGTGTAGATTTTGAGGTAGGGCTTGGTCCTATTGGTGGAAATGTTAAAATTGATTGGTCTGATTTTAGTCTGTTTTAACATAGGATAGTAATTATATAATATTTAAAAATAAGGATGGAATTATTATGTTAATAGCAGGATATATTGTATTAGGAATTGGTGTACTATTTATTTTACTTGGTATCATTTTCTTTTTTGTTGGTAAAGCTGTATGGAAACGCTGTGGTCGGACAGAGGGAAAAATTATAGACATGTGTTATAATGCGTATAGCTATAATCATGGTGGAAATGGAAAACAGGCAATTGGTATTTCTACTGGAAATCGAAGTATAAAAACACAATGTCCCATTTTTTTATATTATGTAGATGGAGTAGAGTATAAAAGAGCGGATAATGTGGCTAGAAATAGAGGACAGATCAAGAGAAGTATGAATCAGACGCATACGGTTTATTATAATCTAGATAATCCAGAGGATGCATCGCTTATAGGAAAAAGTATATTTAGTGTAATCGGAATAGTGTTTGTGCCTATTGGAGTGGTTATGCTGGTAATAAGTTTGGTACTGTTGGTTATCGGAATATAAAGTCAAAATAAGAGAAACCTGTTTACATCAATTAAAAACTGTACAAACTAGAAGAAAACGTAGTTTGGAGGTTTTTTATGTATAAGGAGTTGGATAATATAAAACGAATCATCAAAAAGCTACTGGTCATTATGCTGGGAACTTGTATATATTCCGCAGGCATTGGTCTTTTCTTAGATCCAAATGAACTGGCTCCCGGAGGCGTTGTGGGTCTTTCTGTAATAGCCAGCCATTCTATAGGCGGGGATACCGGAACATGGTATTTTCTTCTAAATATACCGATCATTCTGTTTGGCTGGTGGAAGTTCGGTGGCAAATTTATCATAGTGAGTTTCTGTGCAATTTCATTTAATTCCATTTTTACAAATATATTTGGGCTGTTTCCCGCAGTTACGGACAATCTTTTACTGGCATGTATTGCGGGAAGTCTTCTGGTGGGAACCGGTATCGGGCTGGTATTACGGGTTGGTGCAACGACTGGGGGGATGGATATTATCATCAAGAGTTTAAGAAGAAAATATCCGTCAATTAAGACCAGTACGTTTTTTATGACAATAGATATTATCATTGTTGCGATATCTGGATTCGTGTTTAAGGATTTTAATATAGCTATGTATGCCTTTATTTCAGTGGTCTTAAACGGACAGGTTCTGGATTATGTGTTGTATGGAAAAGATGAAGCACGAATGGTATATGTTGTGTCAGATAGAATAGATGAGCTGTTAAACAGAATTCTGGAAGAATTAGAAATCGGCGCAACCGTACTAACAGGGCGGGGGGCATACAGCAGACATGAAAAAAATATCATTATGTGTGTGATTAAGAAACGGGGAATGCCAAAGCTGGAAGAGATTGTAAAACAGGAGGATAAACGGGCATTCATGATCGTTACCAGTGCAAATGAAATATATGGCGAGGGTTATAAAAATATAATGAAAGAAAAATTATAATTAAAGCAATTTTATAGAAGAAACTTCGATAAATTTTGCAATTTTAGGTCATCTTTGATATAATAAAAATAATTTCATTCTATAGGGGAAATATTTGCTATGGAACAGTCAATACTGAACGGATTAATTGCATATAATACGGAGGGCTGTTATCCTTGGCATATGCCGGGGCATAAAAAAAGATTGTATACCGTGTTTCCGGATATGGTGGAAAATCCATTTTTAATCGATGCAACTGAGGTTGGGAATTTGGATGAATTTCATCACCCTGAAGGAATTATCAAGAAAGCATTTGAAAGAGCCGCACAAATTTATGGCTCTCACAAAAGCTATTATCTGGTAAACGGTTCAACCAGTGGAATATTAGCCGCAATTTCAGCAGTATGCAGCCAGGGAGACAGTCTGATACTGGCAAGAAACTGTCACAAATCAGTGTATGATGCGGTTCGTCTATTAAAACTAAAACCGGTTTATATCATGCCGGAATGGAATGACACATATGAAATGTTCGCGGGGGTTTCCCCAGAGGCTGTAAAACGGGTGTTAAAAGAACATTCGGAAGCGAAAGCGGTCATATTGGTATCACCAACCTATGAAGGCATTGTGAGTGATGTGGAAAAAATAGCAAAGCTGGCTCATAAATCAGGGATTCCCTTGATTGTAGATGCCGCCCACGGTGCACATTTTGAATATATGGCAAATGCCAATGAGACCATTTCTACAACGAATTACAAAAAGATTCCGGCCCCTGCCATTCGATTAGGAGCGGATATCGTGATAGAGAGTCTCCATAAAACGTTACCCGCCATGACGCAATGTGCCATTTTGCATGAAAATAGCAGCATGATATCAAGGGAACGGTTAGAGGAATTTTTATCAGTTTATCAGAGCACATCTCCATCTTATGTTTTTATGGCGGCAATGGAAACCTGTATTGAGAAGATGGATTATGAAAGAGACGGATTATTCATTATTTACAAAGAATTGTTAACGGAATACAGGAAGCGTTTCGGAAGGCTTGCCCATATCCATCTTGTGGATGAGGCAGATTTTAAGAAACAGGGTGTAGCCGGATATGATGACGGGAAACTGGTGTTTTCCGTGAAGAATTGTGGTTTGCAGGAGGAAGACAGGATTGTGCCGATGAATGGAGTTATGCTTGCAGATATACTGGCTAGAGAGTACGGGCAGATGATGGAAATGGCGGGAGGAAGCTATGTGACAGCCATGACCTCTGTCGCAGACTCGAAGGAAGCATTTGAAGCACTTTATCAGGTCATGGAAACAATTGATAATCAGTTAACAAATATAGAGGATACAACCGATACTATATTATATAAGATACTGCCCGAAAAAAGAATGGATATTGCAGCAGCAAAAGAGAGCAAGCAGATTCCGATTTCTTTATCTGAGGCAGCGGGAAGGATCAGCGGAGAATATATATATATCTATCCGCCAGGTATTCCGATTGTTACGCCCGGAGAGGTGTTTTCTAAGGAGTTCTTAGACGATATACAAAAATCATTGGAGCGCGGTTTGAATGTAAAAGGTGTGGCTGCTGATGAGAATGGGGATTACAGGGTGGCAGTTATTAAGGAGAATAAATGGCTGCCCCGGAGAAAAAAACGCAATAGATAGATTTGTTGGCTGGAAAAAGTCCAATCCGGTTAAAGCAAGGTACGGGATTTAATAAGGAAGATAAGAGGATATATTTGTGGAAGGAATATTTATTACAATGGAGGGACCGGACGGTTCCGGAAAAACAACACAGATTGACCTGCTGAAAAAATATTTAGAGAGCAGGGGATATGACATTGTGATTGCCAGAGAACCGGGAGGAACGGTAATTGGTGAAGCAATCCGTGAGATTATTTTAAATCCTGAATACAGGGAAATGAGCCATATGACAGAACTGTTACTATATGCATCTGCCAGGGCACAGCTGGTAAATCAGGTGATTAAACCGGCATTATTGTCCGGAAAAGCGGTGATTTGTGACAGATTTGTAGAATCCTCTGCTGTGTATCAGGGAATTGGAAGAGGATTGGGAGTGGATACCGTTTATGAAATCAATAATTATGCTTTGGGTGAGGTAAAGCCTGAACTTACAATTTTTATGGATCTGGATGCGGCAGATGGTATCAGACGTAAGAAAAGTCAAACAGATCTGGATCGCATGGAGCTGGAGGATTTGAGTTTTCACAAGAGAGTGGTAGAGGGTTACAGGCAGTTGGCGCAGTTATATCCGGAGCGTATTTTTCCAGTAGATGCCACATTGCCAATAGAGGAAATACATAGTATGATTGTAAATGAGGTAAAGAAGCGTTTTTTTAGTGAGTAAAGGGGAGAAATGTTATGGATATGAGAATCAATCAATTGACTGGGCAGGCACCAGTAGAGCAGCAGACTCAGGCACCAAAGGGTGATGACAGCTTCAAATTTACTCTGGTAAGCCATATAGAAAATAATGAATTACAGGAAAAACTCTCCAGCCTTATGAAGGATATCGAGGAACAGGGAAATAAGATTGCGAAACATATGGATATTAAGGATATGAAACGTTACCGCAATCTTGTAAAGGAGTTTATGAATGAAGTGACTGCGGGTTCCCACGCATTTTCCAGAGAAAATTTTCTGGATAGAAGAGGAAGGCACAGAGTATATGGGATTATTAAAGAGGTGGACAAATCACTGGATGATCTGGCACAGGAATTATTGAAAGAAGAAAAGGATAATCTGGCAATACTTAATACGATAGATGATATCAGGGGAATGCTGTTGGATATTTCGACCTGATTGATGTGAGAGGTGGCTGTATGGCAAATTTTAGTGATATAATAGGACATGAGGATATTGTAAAACATTTTAAAAGCAGTATTGAATTGGGCAAAGTATCCCATGCATATATTTTGAATGGAGAAAAAGGTTCGGGAAAAAAGACGTTAGCAGGAATCGTAGTCAAATCCCTGCAATGTGAAAGTGGAGATCCGGATCCATGTGGTACCTGTAAATCCTGTTTGCAGGCAGAATCGGGTAACCAGCCTGATATTATATGGGTGAACCATGAAAAACCAAATGTGATTTCAGTGGATGAGATTCGTTCACAGATTGTAAATGATATTGATTTAAAGCCATATAGCAGTAAGTATAAGATTTATATTGTACCCGATGCACAAATGATGAATCCTCAGGCTCAGAATGCTCTGCTTAAGACTTTAGAGGAGCCACCGGAGTATGTGATCATTATGCTGCTTACCAATAATATGGATAAGTTTCTGCCAACAATTTTAAGCCGGTGCATCGTGCTGAATTTTAAACCGGTACAACCGTTACAGATGATGGAATATCTTGTGACTCAGCTTGGTGTGGATCAGGACAAGGCAAGATTTTGTACGGATTTTGCCCAGGGGAATCTGGGAAAAGCAGTGCGGCTTGCTATTTCTACGGATTATAATGAAATCAGAGAAGACAGTATACGTCTGCTCCGCCGCATTCAGGATATGGAGCTGGATGAAGTAATTCTGGCAGTTAAAAACATGGGTAAATACAAATTGGACATTACCGATTATATTGATATTATGGCAATGTGGTTCCGGGATATTCTGATGGTAAAAATATCCAATTCACCGAATAAGATAATATTTAAAAAAGAATTTTCGGTGATGAAAAAGCAGGCAAGCAAGGCTTCCTATGAAGGATTGGAACAGATTCTGGAAGCAATGGACAAGTTAAAGGTGCGGCTTGAGGCAAATGTTAATTTTGATATTGCCATGGAGCTTACACTGTTAACGATAAAGGAGAATTTGAAATGATAGAGGTAATAGGAGTGCGTTTCAGACCGAACGGAAAAATATATTTTTTTGACCCATCCGGTATCGACTTGGAAGTCGGCGATGCTGTGATTGTGGAGACGGTGAGAGGCGTGGAATATGGCAAGGTGGTTTTAAGCAAGAGGGAAATTGACGAGGGAAGTATTACTTCAGCTTTAAAGCCGGTAATCCGTAAAGCAACGGCGGAAGATGATAAAAAGAATGAGGAGAACAAAGAAAAGTGTAAGGATGCATTTAAGATCTGCCTTGAAAAAATTGCAAAGCATGGTCTGGAGATGAAACTGATCGATGCAGAATATACATTTGATAACAATAAAGTTTTATTTTATTTTACGGCAGACGGAAGAATCGATTTTCGTGAGCTGGTAAAAGATCTGGCATCTGTTTTTAAGACGAGAATAGAGCTTCGTCAGATTGGCGTCAGAGATGAGACTAAGATTCTTGGAGGAATCGGGATATGTGGGTTGGAACTCTGCTGTCATAAGCATTTGTCGGATTTTGTTCCGGTTTCCATTAAGATGGCAAAAGAGCAGAATCTGTCCCTTAATCCCACTAAGATTTCCGGAGTCTGCGGGCGGTTAATGTGTTGTCTTAAGAATGAACAGGAAACGTATGAGTATCTGAATGACAGGCTTCCAAGCGTAGGGGATTTTGTAAGGACAGTGGATGGTTTTAAGGGTGAAGTGAACAGCGTCAGTGTATTGAGACAGAAGGTTAAGGTTATCGTGGAACTGGAAGACGGAGAAAAAGAAATCCGGGAATACAAAACAGATGAGTTGAAATTTAAACCGAAGAAACGCCGTAATAATGAAAAGGTGAATGATGAAGAATTAAAGGCGTTAGAGGCATTGGAGAAAAAAGAGGGCGGTTCCAAAATCGATTAGGCAGGAGAAAAATATGATTCTGGGAGATGAGAGAATAGATGATTTACAGTGTAAGGGCTACAGGCTGATTCAAAAACCGAAAGGATTTTGTTTCGGGGTAGATGCAGTTCTGCTGTCAGATTTTGTCAGGGTAAAGAAAAAACAAAGGGTACTGGATCTTTGTACCGGAAGCGGCGTGATACCGATTCTGCTTGCAGCGAAAACAGAGGGAGATTATTTTTCCGGTTTGGAGCTACAGGAGGGATATGCGGATATGGCAAGCCGTAGTGTGCAGATGAATGGACTGGAAGAAAAGATAAATATTATATGTGGAGATGTAAAAAATATAAAGAAGCTGTTTGCCCCAGCTTCTTTTCAGGTTGTAACGGTAAATCCGCCTTATATGACGGAGCATCATGGTCTGACTAATTTATATGAGCCAAAGATGATTGCGAGACATGAGGTAATGGTGTCGCTGGAAGATGTAGTTGCAGCGGCAGGATATGTACTGCCGGAAAGTGGAAGCTTTTTTATGATACATAAACCGTTCCGGCTTGCTGAGATTTTTAAAATAATGAAAGAATACCATTTAGAGCCCAAAAGAATGAGACTGGTGCATCCCAGTGTAGACAAAGAGCCGACCATGGTATTAATCGAAGGATTAAAAGGCGGCAGGGAGAGGATTACGGTAGAACCGCCACTTATAATATATAAAGAACAGGGTGTATACCATGATGAGATAAGCCGGATATATGGGAAGACACAGTCAATTAAGAATAATGGAAGCGTCGACCGGTAAACGGACACGGAATATCTGTAGGAAAGAGGAACAAGCTGATGGCGGGAATGTTATATATATGTGCAACACCGATAGGGAATTTAGAGGATATCACGTTTAGAACGATAAGGATTTTGAAAGAAGCAGATTTAATTGCGGCAGAGGATACAAGGCACAGTATTAAGCTTTTGAATCATTTTGAGATCAAGACACCAATGACCAGCTATCACGAATATAACAAATATGATAAAGCAAAGCTTTTGGTAGATAAGATGGCAGCAGGGATGAATATTGCATTGATTACGGATGCAGGTACGCCTGCTATATCCGATCCGGGAGAAGAGCTGGTAAAACAGTGTCTGGAAGCAGGAATTACCGTAACTTCTTTACCCGGACCTTCAGCATTTGTCACGGCTTTGACTTTGTCTGGCAGGTCCACCAGACGTTTCTGCTTTGAGGCATTTTTGCCCTATGATAAAAAGGATCGGGAAGAAATTTTACAGGAATTAAAGACAGAGACAAGAACCATAATTTTGTATGAGGCACCGCATAAATTAAAAAGAACCTTAAAAGATTTGTATGAAGCATTAGGTGACAGGAAGATATCGTTGTGCAGGGAACTTACAAAAAAACATGAAACAAATTTTTGTACAACGCTTGCGGGGGCGGTCATCCATTACGATGCAGAGGAGCCGAGGGGAGAATTTGTTCTGGTGATCGAGGGTGCGGACAGGAAAGAGTTGAAAGAGCAGGCCTTGGAAGGTCTTCTTTCCATGAGCATTCCCGATCATGTACAATATTACATGGAGCAGGGAATAGATAAAAAAGATGCCATGAAAAAGACCGCAAAGGACCGGGGGATCGGGAAAAGGGATGTCTATCAGGCTCTTTTAGATGCAGAGATTCGCAATGAATGTGCTGGCGAACAGGGAGAGCAGAGCTACACATAATCCCACAGGTATTGTCCATTTTGTTTTTTTGATATCCGCACTCATATAATAGACGGAAACAGTATAAAACAGGGTTTCCGTACAGCTTAATAAAATGGAAGCAGTAAATCCGATATAAGAATCGGTTCCATAGGTTTTAAACAAATCAAATAAAAGACCGTTTGCACCGGATGCAGAAAACATTTTAAGAAGGGAAAGCGGCAGTACCGGAGTTGGAATGTGGAGCAGCGTGCCGATGGGATTAATGAGGTTACATAGAATATCAAGTGCACCGGAGCTGCGGAACACCCCTACAGCGATTAAAAGGCCGATGATGGTCGGTGCGATTTCAAATACCGTGTGAAGTCCTTGTTTTCCGCCCTTGATGAACAGTTCAAAAACGGGTTTTTTTTGAAACAGTCCGTAAATTAAAATATAAAAAAGAACAAAGGGTATTAGAAACACGGATAAAAAATTAAGCAGTTTCATAGCTTCTCCTTTTTATGACAGATTAATTTGCAGATGATAACAGCAGATATAGTAGTAAAAGAAGTTGCGATAAGGGCAGGTCCGACAACAGCCATGGGCATGGTACTGCCATACTGGCTTCGATAGGCGATCATATTAATGGGGATAAGCTGTAAAGAGGAAATATTTAAAATGAGAAAAGTGCACATCTCATTGCTGGCAATCCCTTCCGGGTTTCCCCGCTCCTGTTCAAGATTTTTTAATGCCTTCATTGCTTCTATACCGGTAGGAGTACAGGCCCAGCCCAGCCCTAATATATTGGCAATAAAATTGGCACATATGTAGGAGCCTGCCGGATGTCCGGAGGGAAGCCTGGGAAACAGGAAACGGATAAAAGGCTGCATTTTTTTGGTCAGTTGTCCGGTAAGTCCGGAGCCTTCTGCAATGGCAAGGAAGCCGTTCCACATGCCGATGACCCCTAACATAACGATAAGCAGGTCAACAGCATCTTTTGCAGAATCTAAGACGCTGTTACAGACAGCCTCAAGGTTGCCTGTAAAGGCGGCAGTAAATATTCCGATGATGATCATAAATGCCCAAAGATAATTTAGCATGGAAAATAACCCCTGTTTGGAACCTGTTAAGAGTAAATAGTAATTTTATAAAATATATGTCAAATGTGCAAAAGATAGACATAGAAAAAAGAAATTATGAATTTTTTGTTAATCATTATTTGATGATTGACTTTAATGAATATTCATGCTATGTTCAAAAAAGATATAACGTGATGAATGTATGGCAGCAACAAATAATATAAAGAAAGGAGTAGATACCAATGAAATCAACGGGAATTGTCAGGAATCTGGATAGTTTGGGACGAGTGACTCTGCCAATTGAATTGAGACGGAAGTTGCATATGGACATCAGGGAACCGGTAGAAATATTTGTGGACGGAGATAAGATTGTATTAAAAAAGTATGAACCGGCCGATATTTTTACAGGCAGTCAGGAAGATTTAATTGAATATCAGGGAAAAATGATTAGTAAAGAAACCGTTAAAAGACTGGCCCAGCTTGCAGGAATCACAGAGTAGTAACGGAATCATTAAAAAGGGATCACGGCAGTTAAGGAAGTGCAGCAAAGGGCACATTTTCCGAATACGGTGGTCTCTTTTTTTAAATAATTGGGCATTTATCCTATTGACATCAATCCGCCATAATTATATACTTATTGTGGTTAACTTTTAAATAATCGAAGGTTAATAGCAATAAAAATTTCATCATTTAAATGAATGTGAAAAATAAAAATGCAGGAGGATATGAAAACATGTCAACAAAAGCAAATTACAAACTTGACGAAATCGGTGCTGGTAAAGTTGGTTTTTCCAAGACCCGTTCCATCATCGAGGCAGCATTTTACGGAAACAATGTGGTAAAGGTTAACACATTAAGAGAAGCTTATGAATTAGCTAAGAATTCTCCGGGAACCATCGTAACAGATATGCCGGTATTCCGTGCAGAGGAAGTCGGATTAGACGAGGATGCAAAGGTATTATTATTTAATGATGGTGCCGTAACCGGACGTTATGCAGCTGCTCGCCGTATCAAGGGTGAGCCGGGTGTAGATGATGTTAAGTTAGATAAAGTAGTTATGGATGCTGTTTATGAGACTCGTTGGAAAACGATGTATCATGCAGAGGTATTTATTGGTCTGGATCCGGAGTTCATGGTAAAGGCTCATTTATTGATTCCGGAAGGAGAAGAGAATATTCTTTATAACTGGATGCTTAATTTCCAGTATATGTCAGATGAATATATCAAGATGTATAAGGAGTCAAAGGCAGTTGGTGACGGTAAGGAAGCTGATATTTATATCTTCTCTGATCCTCAGTGGTTCCCACAGGAAAGACCTGATGTGGATTACAGCTGCTTAAGCGATCCGTTGACACTTTGCTATTTTGATACGGATGAGAACTGTGCAGCAATCCTTGGTATGAGATACTTTGGCGAGCACAAGAAGGGTACTCTGACAATGGCATGGGCACTGGCAAACCGCAACGGTTATGCTTCTTGTCATGGTGGACAGAAAGAATATTTATTACCAGATGGTTCTAAGTATGTTGCTTCTGTTTACGGCTTGTCAGGTTCTGGTAAATCTACACTTACCCATGCTAAGCATGACGGCAAATACGAGATTAAGGTTTTACATGATGATGCATTTATCATCAATACAGATACCTGTGCATCTATCGCATTAGAGCCTTCTTATTTTGATAAGACAGCAGATTATCCGACAGGATGTCCGGATAACAAGTATTTATTGACAACCCAGAACTGTTCTGCAACAAAGGATGAAGAGGGTAAGATTCAGTTAGTAACAGAGGATATCCGTAATGGTAACGGACGTGCAATCAAGTCTAAGTTATGGTCTCCAAACCGTGTAGATAAGATTGACGCACCGGTTAATGCAATCTTCTGGATTATGAAAGACCCGACTATTCCGCCAGTAGTTAAGTTAAAAGGTTCTGCCCTGGCATCTGTTATGGGAGCAACTTTGGCAACCAAGACTTCTTCCGCAGAGCGTGTGGCAGCAGGAACAGATATGAATGCTATCCGTATCGTTCCATATGCAAACCCATTTAGAACTTATCCATTGGTAAATGACTATGAGAAGTTCAAGAAGTTAGTAGAAGAGAAGAATGTAGACTGCTACATCATTAATACTGGTGATTTCATGGGCAAGAAGGTTCAGCCTAAGGATACATTGGGAATTCTTGAGACAATCGTAGAAGGAAAGGGAAGCTTCACACAGTGGGGACCTTTCGAGGATATTGAGATTATGGATTGGGAAGGATTTGCACCAGATCTTAACGATGCAGATTACAAGTCTCAGTTAAAGAATGCTATGCAGACACGTGTAAATGCAGTAAAAGATTTCTCTACCAAGAAAGATGGTTATGATAAGCTTCCGGATGAAGCATTAGCTGCATTAGAGAAGCTGGTAAATGCACTTTAATTAATATTATATGGTATATTCTCGCAGCATTCTCCTAATATGTACACAATGTTTGTGCATGGTTGACTGCCTGCGGAAAAAGGGCTGCCGCACTAAGAAATTTTCTTAGTGCGGCAGTTCTTTTTGTGTAGAAAACATAAACCAAGCAGAAATGTTTGCATGATTATTCGTGTTTTCGTACAGCTGTATCCTGAAAACAGAAATGATCCGGATGGTGTCTGGATTGTGTGTATTCAAACATGATTCCGTCCGCATTGTAGGTCTGTCCTGTGATAACGGCAAGACAATTGTAATCATTTAATTCCAGATATTTTTCGTCAATTTCTGTGGTATGTTCCACCGTCATTTTCCGCTTGCTGGTTATAATTGCCATGTTCAGCTCTTTTTCAATATATTCGTAGATGGATTGCTTTGCAATCTGTTTGGTTAGTCCGGGAACAACGGATTTTAGAAACAAATTGATATCTAAAATTAAAGCCTTTCCGTCTAAATAGCGAACCCGTTGGATATAATAAAGTTCACTTCCTGCTGGAAATCCGGTTCTTGCAGTAATTCTGGCATCTGCAATTATTTCCGTAAACTGAATAACTTCTGTTTTTGCTTTCCGGTTGTTTCTGGCAGCTGATTCCTTGAAAGATTCAATACCTGCAATGGTAAAAGAAGTCTGATCGGCAGGCTGGTAAATAATGCGTACGCCTTTGCCCTGCTGGGATTGTACATAGCCTTGTTCTATCAGGCTGGCGATGGCACGGCGAACGGTATTGCGGGAGCAGTCATAGATACC
This sequence comes from Lachnospiraceae bacterium, assembly GCA_029063085.1. Taxonomy (GTDB): domain Bacteria; phylum Bacillota; class Clostridia; order Lachnospirales; family Lachnospiraceae; genus CAG-590. The sequence goes on along the minus strand of JAIDOW010000068.1, from coordinate 32,203 downwards.
CACCATCGTATTTTCGGATGGAAGAAGTTCCTGGAACTGATATTCCTGTGATTCAATTTTTCTTTTTAGATCCTTATATATTTGTTCGAATTTTGATTTGGGCATAGTCACACTTCTTTCTGAATAGGGTTATTATATAGAAATACTTGTTTAAACATCTATATTGATTATAGTTAATTTTTTTCCTTTTATCAAGAGAGGAATGAAAAACACTTACTTGTTTGAACAAGATGAAAAAACCGCTTGACTTGTTTAAACAAGTATGGTATAAATAAAGCATAGAAACTTGTTTAAACAAGCAAACAAGAAAGGGAGGAAGTATTATGGGTAAATATGTTGAAGATTCAAAAGAACTGCTTCAGCTTGTGGGCGGAAAAGAAAACATTGCAGCAGTATCTCATTGTATGACACGTATGCGTTTTGTGTTGAACGACCCGGGAAAGGCTGACATTGAAAAGATTGAGTCAATGAAGGTGGTAAAGGGAAGCTTTACACAGTCCGGACAGTTCCAGGTTATTATCGGTAATACAGTATCGGATTTTTACAATGATTTTATATCTGTGGCAGGGATTGAGGGAGTTTCAAAAGATGCAGTAAAACAGGCAGCCAAGCAGAACCAGAATGTTTTACAAAGAATCATAACGGCATTAGCGGAAATTTTTGCACCATTGATTCCGGCGATTATTACCGGAGGTTTGATTTTAGGATTCCGTAACTGTATTGACAGTATTTATTTCTTTGAAAATGGAACAAAGACATTGTGTGATATCAGTCAGCTCTGGGCCGGAATTGACAGTTTTTTATGGCTGATCGGTGAAGCTGTATTTCATATGCTGCCGGTAGGAATCTGCTGGTCAGTAACAAAAAAGATGGGAACCACACAAATGCTTGGAATCGTTCTTGGTCTGACGCTGGTATCAGGACAGCTTTTAAATGCGTATGCAGTGGCGGGAACGGCAGCAGCAGATATTCCGGTATGGGATTTTGGAAGTTTTAAAATCAATATGATCGGTTATCAGGCACAGGTGATTCCTGCGATTCTGGCGGCATTTACACTGGTATATCTGGAGAAGTTTTTCCGTAAGATCACACCACAGGCGGTTTCCATGATTGTCGTTCCATTTGGTAGTCTGGTATTGGCCGTTATTGCCGCACATTTTATTCTCGGACCAATTGGCTGGAAAATAGGTTCAGCAATTTCTACAGTGGTATATGCCGGAATTACAGGTTCCTTTAAAATTGTTTTTGGTGCCATTTTTGGTTTTATCTATGCACCCCTTGTTATTACAGGACTTCATCATATGTCCAATGCCATTGATCTACAATTGATTGCAGATTATGGCGGAACCATGCTGTGGCCGATGATCGCATTATCTAATATCGCACAGGGTTCAGCTGTATTTGGAATGATCTTACTTCAAAAGAAAAATGCAAGGGCACAGGAAGTAAATGTTCCTGCCTGCATTTCCTGTTATCTGGGTGTTACGGAACCGGCTATCTTTGGCGTGAATCTTAAATATACATTCCCGTTCTTATGTGGAATGATTGGTTCTGCATGTGCTGCCGTTGTCTGTGTGGCAACAGGGACTACTGCAAACGCAATTGGAGTTGGTGGTATTCCGGGTATTTTATCCATTCAGCCAAAGTATATGTTTAGCTTCTTCATCTGCATGGTAATTGCAATAGTGATTCCGCTGGGGCTTACGTTGATAATCGGAAAGAAAAAACTCACTTCTGAAGAAAAGAATGGAGCAGCTGTAGAATCAGACGATACGGCAGCAGGTATGGATATGACAGAGGATGCTGTGGCTGTAACGGGACAAGAAGGGAACGCAACTGGAACAGGGAAGGATTTAAAGGCATTTTTAACAGGTCAGGTCATTTCATTAAAGGAAGTAAATGACGGTGTATTTTCAGAGGGTGTTATGGGAGATGGATTTGCGATCATTCCGGAAAGTGATGTGTTATATGCACCGGCAGATGCAAAGGTGACAGTTTTAATGGCAGATTCCCGCCATGCCTGCGGTCTGACAATGGGAAACGGAATGGAGATGTTGCTTCATATAGGAATTGATACTGTGGAAATGCAGGGAGAAGGATTTGAGTATCTGGTAAAAGAGGGTCAGCAGGTAAAGACCGGAACACCACTGATTAAATTTGACCGGGAAAAGATAAAAAAGGCTGGAAAGCGGGATGTAACGGTATGTATCATCACAGAGGAAGGCAATGCAGAAAATATTCAGTTTAAGGATGGAATCCATGCAGAAGAAAAGGTAACAACTGTATTAACTTATGAATCATAGATTACGTGCAAACAGGCAATCAATTTGTGTAAATAACAAACCGAGTGTGGGGATGCATACACATTTGGCGGTTATCACAGCAAATGGAGGGAATTGGAATGGCAGATTTTAGAGATAAAGTAATATATCAGATCTATCCGAAATCTTTTAAAGATTCTAATGGAGATGGCGTGGGAGATATTCGTGGCATTATTGATGAACTGGATTATTTGGAGGGATTGGGTATTGATTACCTGTGGCTTACACCATTTTTCATTTCGCCGCAAAAGGATAACGGATATGATGTAGCGGACTATATTAGTGTGGCACCGGAATTCGGAACGATGTCAGATGTGGAAGAATTAATAGAGAAAGCAGGACAAAAAGGAATAGGGATTATGCTGGATATGGTATTTAACCATACTTCCACAAGCCATGAATGGTTCCAGAAAGCACTGGCAGGAGAGGAAAAATATCAGGATTATTATATATTGAAAGACGGAACTCCGGATAAAATCCCTACAAACTGGCAGTCTAAATTCGGGGGACCGGCATGGGAGTATATACCGGATTTGCAAAAATGGTATCTGCATCTCTTTGATGTGACACAGGCAGATTTAAATTGGGAAAATCCAGAGGTTCGTGAAGAGTTAAAAAATGTGATTCGTTTCTGGAAGGGAAAAGGAGTCAAAGGTTTCCGTTTTGATGTAGTAAATCTGATTTCCAAGCCGGAGGTATTTGAAGATGATCTGACCGGAGACGGCAGACATTTTTATACAGACGGCCATCATGTGCATGAATTTTTAAAAGAACTGGTGAGGGATACAGGAATAGAAGAACTGGTGACGGTGGGAGAAATGTCTTCCACATCTTTAGAAAATTGTATCCGTTATTCCAAGCCATCGGAAAAAGAATTGTCCATGTGTTTTAATTTTCATCATCTAAAGGTGGATTACAAGGATGGAAAAAAATGGGAATTAATGGAACCGGATAAACATGCCTTAAAGAAGCTGTTTCAAACCTGGCAGGAGGGTATGCAGGAAGCAGATGGGTGGAATGCAGTATTCTGGTGTAATCACGATCAGCCGCGGATTGTTTCCCGGTTGGGAGATGAGAAGAAATATTGGAAGGAGTCTGCAAAAATGCTGGCGGCCTGTGTTCATTTGATGAGGGGAACACCATATATTTATCAAGGTGAGGAAATCGGGATGACCAATCCCCATTTTGAGTGTATTGAACAATACCATGATGTGGAAAGCCTGAATTATTATCGGATTTTAACGGAACAGGGAAAAAGTGAGAAAGAGGCTCTGGACATTTTGGCAGCCAGATCCCGTGATAACAGCAGGACCCCAATGCAGTGGGAGGATGCAAATTATGCTGGGTTTTCGAATGTAGAACCTTGGATTTCTGTTTCAGATAATTACCAGCAGATTAATGTAAAACGGGAGCTTTGTGATGCGGACTCCATTTTGGAATTTTATAAGAAACTGATTCGTCTGCGGAAGGAAAAAGAAGTGATTGCTAAGGGAAGGATAGAATTTTTTGTGGAGGAGAATGCGGACGTTTTGGCATACAGAAGAACTTTAGGGGAAGAGGAGCTGATTGTTCTAAATAATCTTGGAGAAAATGAGATAGTCGTAGAGAGTCAGAAGGAATGGAGAGATTATCATAAAATTCTTGGAAATTATGGATGTGAGGAAGCAAAAAGAGAACCTTCAGAGTTTATCACATTAAGACCATATGAGGTGCTGGTATTGGAAAAATAGTAAAATACAAATCGACCGTTTCGGTGTGATTTTGTTCTTCTCATAAGGAAAAAAAAGCATGAAAAGAAGAAAGTGCACGTTGTTCTGATCGTAGAATTAACGTGCATTTTATTTTTATAAGATGGGGCAGAATTTTTGAATCGGCTGTCAGGTTACCGGGATCAAAGCGGCGGATTGGGTCAATCCCATCACCTATCCTCATTTTTTTCTGTTTCCAGATTCTGTCTTTTTGCCAATAATCTAATACCACTATCAATTAAAAGCAAACTTTCTTTATCTAATTGAATTAAAATTTGTAGAATTTCAGATACATCTTTTTTTTCAGGTTCTGTCATAATTTACACCGCCTTTCTGTTTCCTTGTAAACATATAATAGCACACAAGAAAACTATTGTCAACGCAACTTTGTTGACTTGTAAACTTTTTTGTTATATAATCCATTTATTAGGAGGTATTAAATATGGTTAGTAGAATTATCCAAATAAGAAAAGAAAACAAATTAAGTCAAGAACAATTTGCAAATAAAATTGGATTATCAAGAAACTTTATAAATCAAGTTGAAACAAATAAAAAGAACATTTCAGATAGAACAATATCTGATATTTGCCGAGAATTTTCCATTAATGAAGAATGGCTTAGAAATGGCAAAGGTGAAATGTATAAGATACCGGAAGATGAAACCGCCATGATTGTTTCTGACCTATTAATAAAAGAAAATAATCCACTTTATGATATTATTTTAGGAATTGCAAAAGTATATCAACAGCTTGATAATAAATCACAAGATACCATTCTAAATTTCAGTCAGGAATTATTAAATACTTTACAAAAAGAGAAGAAGGGCTAGTCCCCTTCTTTTTCTTTGTATATATATTGAAATCAACGCTGTCGGATATTCTCAAAGATTTTAGGCTATTTTTATGTATTCCGCATAGCTTAAAAAGTGATAGTAATGGAATAAGGAAAAATATGATGATTGCTTTACGGTTGCGATTCCATTATTCCACTGAACAGGAATTTCAGATGGCAATTTTGTATATGATAAAATGCCAACTATTAAGCATAGTAATGTAATGATTGTCCATGTAATAAGGCTGCCCCATATATAAGAAGCTGACGGAATCCAGTTTGAAAATAGGTTTATTATCATTCCAATAAGTTTCCAAATCTGCTATATATTTTTCAACTTGTAATTCATCAAAGCTGATATTTTCAGATTCAAGCATTCTTTCGCACATGGTTTTTGCTTTGTTTAAGCCCTCGATTTGTGTTTGAATTGTTGCAGTCTGCTTTTCTATAATTTCTGTCAAAGACACTTTATTAGACATGATATTACGGATATCTTCAATGGAAATTTCCAGTGTACGCAGATAAGCAATATTTTTGATGAAACCATTCTTATACTTGGCAGTTACAGAGGGGGATCTCATAGCCAGTTATGCACATCCATAAAGCGGTCTTCTGTTTTTGGAGAATTAACAGACGATAACAATTTTGCTTTAACATATGTTCATTGAAAAATAATAAAATGTATGTTAAAATATGATTATAACAATTCGTCACATTATATGGGGACGTGGCAGGAGGTGATGGTCGTGAAGGATGCTGAACGGATTTATCAGTTCATTTTGGCAGAAGAAAAGAAAGTTCTTGCCGATTTGGAAAGAATAGGCAGGGAACTTGATGAATTGGGAACCTGTCAGAAATCAATTGTGATTAAAACTATTAAAGGAAATAAGTACTATTATGAGCAATGGAGAGAAGATGGTGTATTAAAGTATAAATGTTTGGGAAAGGTATATCCAGGTGCTGTGTATCAGGAGGAGAAAGAGATTTCCAGAAGAAAGGAGCTCTTGATGCAGAGGAAGGAGCAGCAGCTTTTAAGCGAGCAGTTAAGGCAGGCTTTACAGAGAATGGAGAAGCAGCGTATGCGGGAGAGTATGCTTGAAGATTATTCTTTTGAGGTATTTTGGCGGGATGAGATTACAGCTCGGGTGGCAGTTAAAGGGAGCAGAGTACATGTTTCCCGGTATTCCAGTCATCCATTAAAACAGCTGTTTGCAAAGGAGAATATGACAAGATATCAGTTGAACCGGATTTTGGAAATGCGGTGTTTTGATAAGGGAAGAGGAGATATCCGGCAGATTCTTGAACGGTTAGAACTAACGGAATATAATCCGCAGGAGTTGGTCAGGAAAACACATGGGGTATCCTATAATGATTATATTTGGTTTCGTTTTCCAGGTGAGAAGCTGACGGCAAAAGATGTTTTGGTGAGGTAGAATATGTTTCGGGAAAAGGTAGAAGAAGAATATATTGTTTCACAGGCAGGAACCAGTGAAGGCACACAGATAAAATACAAAAAAGGCGATTACTGGTACAAAAAGGATAACAGGGGAAAAGAGGGACTGGCAGAGTATCTGGTATCAAAGCTTTTGACTTTTTCTGAGATGGAACAAACGGATTATGTATTATACGAGCAAGGGTATATCAATGAGATTCCGGGATGCAGGAGTAAGAACTTTCTTGGGGAGGGAGAAGAACTGGTTACTATTTATCGCCTGTATTATAATGAGTTTGGTAAAGATTTAAGTCAGGCTTTGGCAGGAATGGATAAGATGGAGGAGCGGATAGAATATGTCCTGCGGTTTGTAAAACAAAGCTGTAATCTGGATATACGGGATTATCTGAAAAAGGTTATTATGCTGGATATGATTGTTCTTAATGAAGACCGGCACTTGAATAATCTGGCAGTGATCTTTAAAAAGGATAATTTTGTATGTGCACCTATTTTTGATAATGGAGTATCATTGCTTACTGCTAACCAAAGTGTAAACTGGAAATTTCCGGTGGAAGAGAATGTAAAAAGAGTAATAGCAAGACCGTTTTCCGGTTCTCATGAGAAAATGTATGAGTATCTTGGAAAAGGGTTTACATTAGATTGTCAAGGAGTCCGCAGGTGGCTTGATGCAGAACCATATTCCAGGGAAAAAGAAGTGTTGGAGTATCAGCTTTTGCGATATGAGAAAAACGGCGTTTTGCAGGAATGATTTCTGCTGGCTTACGGATTTACCAGCAGAAATTTCCGCAGTGTTGTAAAATCGGAAGGACCAATATCTAACAGCTTCTTATGAAATTCTTTCTCGGAATAGTTCTCCATTTCCTGCTGTTTATAGCATTGTTTTAAATCTTCAATTTCCAGATATCCAATGAAATAGCTTAAATAATTGGCAGGAGCTTCTACGACATAAGAATATACATCTTCTGCGTAATAGCTGTTAAACCCATTATCCTCAAAAAATTTCCGGGTATCTGCCAGAGTCCAGCCCTCGTAATTGACCCCCATGTCGATGCGGGAACAAAGGGCAAGATTGATGATCGTATCTGCCTGATAAAGCCGGCACAGGGAATCCCCTTCTAACGGATAATCCAGATAAGAGAAGGAATGCATTTCCACGTAGGTTGCCCATCCCTCCACATAACCCGGATAGTCCAGAATATTGCGGATGGGAGAAGGATTTGTGTCGTTAAAATAGACGGTCTGGTAAAGATGACCGGGAAAGCCTTCATGGGCGAGGGTGGTAAACAGGTTGCCGTTTTCTTCGTTTGTATAAAGGGGATTGATATAAATGGTATTGTTTTGATAATCATCTATGGCCGGAATCATATAAAAAGCCGGACTTAAAGAAGCGGCAAGACTGTCAGGCACGGTTTTTATCTTGTAAGAAGGCGGGGTGCTAAGAACCGGATAATCCTCCCTGATCATGAGGGAAAGTGCTTCCAGGATAGATTCCGGAGTCTGGTAATAGGTTTCAATTGGATGCTCACAGTAGTAGTAATAAGCATTTGGGTCTGTAAGGGCAATATTTAGCACGTTGCCGAGAGTCTGTTTTAAAGAAGAATCAACCATGCTAATCAATTCTTCCATACTGCGGTCTGAGCCTGTGGAATCCTTAACCAGCAGGGAATAGTAAGCGGCACCGTCAGGAAGGGAAGCAAGACCATAAGCCGTCTGCTGGTCTGGACGACATATAGCGGAGGAATCGGTATTTTGTGAGGTATCCGTTTGTTCTGTTTTGGCAGATTTTTTTTGTGATCCGTTTTCAGAGGTGTCAAGTAAGGAATCTACATAGCTATAAAGGGATTCATAGGCTGGCAGTATATATTTTTCAATATACAGGCGGTTCTGGCTGGTATAGTGCGCTTTCTTTTTTGCGGATAATCCGTCCGTGGAAGCAATCCGCTCTTCAAAAGTGGCCGCAAAGCAGTTGTCGGGTTCTTTCAGGCTTTCTATAAGGGTATACATTTTTGCCTTTGTATCCTCCATCAAAAAATCAGGGGTAGTAAAGCCAATTTTATTGCGGTGTTTTTGGTAGGAAATCACGTTATCAAAATAATTGGGTATTTGTTTGAGCAGTGTTAGATAAGTCTTTACGGAATCTTCCGTATACAAAGGATATTCCCCCAGTGTGACAGGAAGATTTGCCTGTACACCAGTAGAGGCGCCAAGCAGATCTTCATAATATGCATAGCCGCTTAATTTCTGGTTCAGTGCGAGATGATTTTGGAGAAGTTCAAAGCTTAACTGTTCAGGCGAAGAAAGCTCAGCGGATTGGAAACGTTTCAAAGTAGAGGATAAAAGGGAAAATATTTTTCCGTCACTTTTTTTCTGACTGCTTTTTTCATAATCTTTATAGGAAAAAGAAGAGAGCACCGCAGGCAGTGAGGGAATGTCATAGGAGCTGGGATTTTTTAATTTATACGCAGTAGTAATAGAATCAGCCGTGACCTCGTAACAAAAAAGTGCATTGGTAAAATCTTCAAAAGAATCAGCCTGTTCTATTTTTTCCAACAGTCTGGCATGGAACTGCTCCGTATCGGTGGAAAGGTCTGTTTTGCTGTTTGATAAAAGGAATGTACAAAACAGGATTGTAATAAGACTAAGAAGAAAAATGACCTTTTTTTTATGGGACATGAAAATGTGCATAAGGGCTCCGGAGAAAAGGTTTCTTTGTATGTATATGAAGAAATGGAAAAAGATATGAATAACAGACAGGAAAGCAGGAATGTTATAAATATATACAATATTTTTATTTACTTTTTTTACATGCTTAGGTATAGTGAGGGTATAGAAACGATACTGTAATCAGGAGGTATATGATATGGGTTTTCAAAAAGATTTTATCTGGGGAGCAGCTTCTGCTGCATACCAGCTGGAGGGAGCATATAAAGAAGACGGAAAAGGACTTAGCATTTGGGATGTTTATTCGGGAAATCACGGAAATACAAGATACAATGAAGACGGAAAGACAGCATGTGATCATTATCACAGGGTAGATGAGGATATCGCACTGATGGTGGAACTGGGAATCCCTTATTACCGGTTTTCTATCAGCTGGCCGCGGGTAATACCAGAGGGGACAGGCAGAATCAATCAAAAAGGCTTGCAGTTTTATTCGGAATTGGTGGATAAACTGATTGCGAATGGTATTGAACCAATCGTTACGCTTTATCACTGGGATTATCCGTATGCACTGCACAGAAAAGGTGCATGGTTAAATGATGACAGTCCGGAATGGTTTTTAGCGTACACAAAAGTGATCGTAGATGTTCTGTCTGACAGGGTGAAATACTGGGTTACGATTAATGAACCGCAGTGTGTTCTGGGATGCGGGTATCTGGGTGGGTTCCACGCACCTTTTGCCCATGCCCAGACCGTGGATTTATTAAAAATGGGACGTAATATTTTATTATCCCATGGGGAAGCTGCGGGCTATATCAGAAGAAATGCAAAGAGAGATCCGGTTATCGGATTTACGCCAATCGGACCGTCTTATATACCGGAAAATGACAGCAAAGAAGCAGTAGATGAAGCAAGAAGGAAGACCTTTTCCATAGGCGGGGAAGCATTTCCGTTTAGCTTGAGTTATTGGTCTGATCCGGTATTTTTAGGACATTATCCAGAGGAATTATACGAGCAGTTCGGGGATATGGTACCTGAATTTAGTGAAGAAGAAATAAAAGTAATAACCGAACCGTTAGATTTTTACGGAACCAATATTTATTATTCCCAGGCAGACAAGGCAGCAGAAGGATATCCTGAAAACCGTTATCAGGGAAGTCCGGAAACCCATGTGGGGTGGGTGATGTCTCCCGAGGTTATGTACTGGTCTGCAAAGTTTTTATATGAAAGATATGGAAAGCCGATTCTGATAACCGAAAACGGTATGGCAGAGCATGACTGGGTATGTCTGGACGGTAAAGTACATGATTCCTATCGGATAGATTATACACACCGGTATCTGAAAGAATTTATGCGTGCAGGAGAGGAAGGTGTGCCGTTAATGGGTTATCTCCATTGGAGCTTAATGGATAATTATGAGTGGGCAGAAGGATATACCCAGCGTTTTGGGCTGATTTATGTGGATTATCGTACGCAGGAAAGGATTATCAAGGATTCCGGATACTGGTATAAGGACGTAATTGCAACGAACGGCGAAAATTTGTAATTCTGACGTTTTTCTTAAAAATTATGAAAGTTATAGATTCTGAGTAAATGATATGGTATACTCTAGTCTGTTGAAGGAAGTAATGCTAAGTGAAGTACATAGCTTTATTCTAATAAGAAACAGGAGGTATACCATGAATAGAGGAATACTGAAAAAATCAATTGCTCTCGTGATGACGGCAGCAATGATATTTTCTATGGCAGGCTGTGGGAAAAAGGACGGCGGCAGCAGCAAGAAAGAAAAAAAGGCAGATACGAAGGAGATGATATTTGCCGGTACGGATCTGACTCTGGAGGGAGTAAAAGGAGATATCGGAGCCTTTAGTGTTCAGGGAGATAAGATATATTTTAATACCTATGAATGGATTGAAAAGGAAGGTTCCAAGGGGGATTCTGAGGAAGGGGAAAAAGAAGACGCAACCGAAGAGAATTCCGGTGAAGAGAATGCAACAACCGAAGAAGGATCCAGTGAAGATGAGCAGACAACGGAAGAGGCTACAACACAGGAGTCTTCTGATGAAGAGTCGACAGAAGAAACTTCTGGTGAGGAATCAACGGAAGAAGAGGGTTCTGAAGAAGTGGAAGTAGACGGAACCAGTGTCACCAGAATATATTCCATGAATCTGGACGGAAGTGATATAAAAGAGATTTCGATTCCTGAATTTTCAGAGAATGAATATATTAATTATTTTCTGGTGGGTAAAGATAACACATATACTCTGGTATTAGGTTCGTGGGATGAAAAAACAGAAAAGAATTCATACACAGTACAAAAACTTGATGCAGACGGCAAAGAAATATTTAAAGAGGATGTTACGGATCTTCTTAAGATTAGTCAGGAATCATGGATGAGTAAGGTTTTATTGGATGACGAGGGAAGGCTGATTTTTATAAAGGATCAGGATGTTATCGTATTAGATGAGACCTGTACCAAGGTTATTTGTGAAGTCAAATCGGATAGTTATATAGACGGCGGAGCAAAAACAAAGGATGGAAAGGTTGTCTGTGGTGCCAGTGATGAAAATGGTGCTAAAGTACAGGTGCTGGATATCGAAAATAAAAAATGGGGTGAAAGCATTAAGCCTGATTTGCAGTATTTCCAGAGTTCCGATTCTCTGATGGATGGCAACGAATACGATTTCTATTACAAAGATAACACCGGTATTTATGGATATGATATTGCAGGTAAGAAGAGTACGAAGGTTATGGATTATGTGGCATCCGACATTAATTCGGATTCCTCCTATAATATCATGCCGATTGCAAAGGATCAGATGCTGGGAACTACATGGATGGAAGAGGGCAGCAAATTTGTTCTGTACAGTAAGGTAGATCCGACCACGATTAAAGATAAAAAGACGATTACATTCGGTGCAATGTGGATGGATGACAATATTAAGAGTGCAGCGATTGAGTTTAATAAAACAAATCAGGAATATAGGATTGAGTTTAAGGATTATTCCAATGAGGAGGATCCCGAAACAAAGATGAATGCTGATATCATTGCAGGAAATGTTCCGGATATCATCAGCCTGGATAATATACCGATTGATCAGTATGTTGCAAAGGGGCTGTTAGAGGATCTGACTCCTTATATGGAAAAGGATTCCGAAGTGAAGCCGGATGTTCTGATTCCTTCCGTGGCAGAGGCGATGAAAACAAATGATAAATTCTATTTTGTTACACCTGGTTTCGGTATTTCTACGTTGATCGCGAGAACAAAGGATGTGGGAGATAAGAGCGGATGGACTTTTGATGAGTTGAAAGCCTTGTTAGAGGAAAAGGGTGACAGTGCGAGACCATTTTATTCTGAAAACAAATCCGACATGCTGTATTCGTTCCTAAGCATCGGAATCAATGATTTTATTGACTGGACTACCGGAGAGTGCAGCTTTGACGGTCAGGACTTTAAGAGTATTCTGGAAATTTGCAATAAAGGAAAGAATGAAGAAACAGAGTATAATGAAGATGCCCCCAGTATGCCTACTTTGATCAAGGAAGGCAAGGTGCTGTTTAATGATGGCTGGATAGATGTCGAGAGCGTGGAGCTTTATGAAAAGATGTTCGGAGAAGACATTACTTTTATCGGATATCCCAATAAGGACAGGGAAGGTTCATATTTTAACTTTAACAGTACAATGGGAATTTACTCTAAGTCTGATGTCAAGGAAGGTGCATGGGAATTTATCAGAAGCTTTATGACCAAGGAATATCAGGGAAAGCAGGTTGGGAAGGGTATGATGAATGGTAATCCTACCAGACAGGACTGCTTTGATATGATGATGAAGGCGAAGACGACAACGGAGAAATACACAGATGAATTTGGTCAGGAGATTGAGCCGTTAGATTCATCATGGGGATGGGATGATCTGGAAGTGAAGATTGTTCCGCTGACGGATAAAGAGGCAAAGTTATATGAAGATTTAGTGAATAATACTAATAAATCCGGTGGATATAATAATGCCTTGATGGAAATTATTACGGAAGAGGCAAAGGCTTATTTTGCGGGAGAGAAGAGTCTGGATGAAACAGCAGATATTATTCAGAACCGTATTAAAACCTATGTAAACGAAAACCGATAAGTTTTATCTTACAGGCAGCAAGCCGGTTGGGTGTGCCTGTAAGGACAGTGTGAGGCTGCCGCATTAAGATGATTTTGATATTTACTTAATGTGGCGGCTTTAAGCTATGTTTGATGCCCGCAGGTCAGGCGGCGGGGTGATTGACTAAAAGTGGGAGGCAGAAAGTATGCCGGAGGAACAAATGCCAGAAGAGGAATTGAAGATTTCTTACAAGAAACCGAAAATGAGTAAAAAAGATAGGAAAAATGCAGTGATATACCTGTCACCCAGCCTGTTTGGTGTATTATTGTTTTTTGTAATTCCTTTTTTTGTCGTGATTTATTATGCGTTGGTAGATAATCCGATCAATCATGAATTTGTATGGTTTGACAATTTTATAAATATTTTACAAAACTCTTCTTTTCAACAGGCGGCAAAGAACACAGTGACTTTTTCGGTTGTTGCTGTACCGCTTGCTGTTGTGTTGTCATTGGGAATGGCAATGCTTCTGGAACAGAATATTCCAATGAGAAGTCAGTTTCGGACATTTTTTTTAAGCCCGATGATGGTGCCGGTAGCATCTATTGTGTTAATCTGGCAGGTTTTGTTTGATTATCATGGTGCGATCAATGAGTTTGTCATGAACCTGGGAGCATCGCCTATCGACTGGTTTAAATCTTCTTATAGCCAGATTGTGATAGTCATTCTGTTTTTGTGGAAGAATCTTGGATACAATATGATTTTGTTTATGGCAGCATTAAATGCTATTCCAAGAGATGTATTAGAGGTTGCGACGCTGGAAAGTGCTACGGAGTTTCAGAAATTCTGGTACATTAAGTTAAGGTATCTCTCTTCCACGATTTTATTTGTAGCGATTCTTTCATTGATCAATTCTTTTAAGGTGTTTAGGGAGGTTTATCTGCTGACAGGGGATTATCCATATGATACCTTATATATGCTACAGCATTTTATGAATAATACATTCCGCTCGCTGGATTATCAGAAGCTGTCAGCGGCGGCTATTATAATGGCACTTGTTATGTGTATTGTGATTGGTCTTTTATTCATTGTAGAGGATAAATTTGGAAAGGATGTGGAAGGATGAAGAAACCGAAAAGGCGCAGGCATATTTTCAAAAAAATACTGTTGACAGCAGTCGCTTTCCTTTTTGCCATTTCCTTTTTACTGCCAACGATTTTAACCATGGCAAATTCTTTTATGTCTTCTGCGGAAATCAACACGAATTACGGTGTAATCTTTAACCAGTATAAGGAAACCCAGTATGGGGAGCGGAATACGGATTATGTTGCGGAAAAAGTGAATTTAAAATTTATCCCGGATATGGTGGATTTATCGCAGTATTCCACGGTTTTATTAAAGAGTCCGGAATATCTGTTAAAGTTTTGGAATTCCGTGATTCTGACGGTGCCTATTGTGATTTTCCAGATTATTATTGCGTTAGGGGCTGCGTATAGTTTTACCAGATTCCGGGGACGGCTTAAGGAGATCATATTTTTTCTTTATGTGGCATTAATGCTGATGCCGTTTCAGGTTACGCTGGTGCCGAACTATTTGGTGGCAGACTGGCTGCATATTCTGGATACCAGATGGTCCATTATGTTACCGGGATTTTTTGCACCGTTTAGTGTGTATCTGCTGACTAAGTTTATGCGGAGAATACCGAATTCATTGATTGAGGCTGCTAAGCTGGACGGAGCAAATGAGTGGCAGATTTTTAGCAGAATCTGTGTACCTCTTTGTAAAGGCTCCATTGCCTCTGTAGCAATTTTGGTTTTTATAGATTATTGGAATATGGTGGAGCAGCCGTTGATTATGCTGTCAGATGCAGACAAACACCCATTATCGGTATTTTTATCACAGATTAATACCGGGGAAGTGGGGCTGGCTTTTGCAGTGGCGACGATATATATGGTGCCGACGATATTAATCTTCCTTTATGGGGAAGAATATCTGGTAGACGGAATCTCGTATTCGGGAAGTGTGAAAGGGTAATCAGGAGGAAGAAGATGGAAAAAAAGACAAGCCGTAAACAAATTATTAAAAAAGCCGCAATCGTTTTTTTGGCTGCGATGCTGGTTTTAACATTTTTTTCAAATACCATTATGAATTATTCTCTGCCGGAAGTGGCAACAGAACCGGTAAGCTCGGGAACGGTATCCAATAAGGTAAGAGTACAGGGAACGGTGGAAACAAACTCGGATTATGAGGTTACTGTCAGTGGTTCCAGGATAATCAAAGAAGTTAAGGTTGAAGTAGGAGATACGGTAAAAAAGGATCAGGTATTATTTACCTTTGATGAAGGTGAGAATACGGAATTGACTGAAGCAGAGAATACCCTGGATCAGATGGAACTGGATTATGCAAAATCCCTGCTGAAATCCATGCCGGATTATACCAGTGATAATATGGATATCAAAACGGCAAAAGATGATCTGGATGCGGCAATCAAGGCTCAGGAAAAGGCTGCTACCAATTCCAAGAATCTGAAAAAAGCGAAAAAGGAAGCAGAGACGGCAAAAAAGAATGTGGCAGCACAGCAAAAAAAGGTTGATGCCATACAGGCAAAAATAGACGCTTATGGTGAAATCGGGGATTATGAGACGGCACAGGCACAGGTGGCGGCAACTACAAAAGAACTGGAATCTCTGAAAACACAATTGGCTGATTTAAAAGAAGATTTAAAGGATGCCCAGGCAAATGGAGAAGATACAAAGGAGATTACCCGGGGCATACGTGATAAAGAACTGGAAATTGCGAATAAAGAGCAGGATTTAAAAAATGAGAAGAAGATAGCAGAAACGCTGAAGACGACCAGCGGTACGTATAATCAGTTGAAGAGTGATCTGGCAAAGGAAAATAAGACATTAGCCGGATTGCAGGAGACGCTGGCAGAAAAGAACGCAAAGGTAGAGGAATTAAACGGAGTACCTACTTTGGAAGAGGCAAAGGCTGCCGTAAAAGAGAAACGGAAAGCATTAGACCAGATGCTGCTTGCCCTGACTGATAAAAAGAAACAGGACTCCCTGACACAGCAGGCCGAGGATATGGATATGAAGGCGGCAAGGGATAAAATTGAAAAGCAGAAGCAGCTGGTTGAAAAATTAAAAAACAGTAATGATTTAAAGGAAGTAAAGTCAAAAGAAGAAGGCATTGTGGCACAGATTGACTTTAAAGAAGGCGACAGTGTGACAGCAGATACACCGCTTGCAAAGATTCAGCTTGCCCAGAGTGGTTATATTGTGAAGGGAACCATAACAAAAGCCCAGAGCAAGTTGATCAGAGTGGGGAATGAAGCAACCGTTGAAAATATATGGGATGACGATACACAGGCATCCGTTAAGAGTATTAAAGCGGATACCGAAAATCCGAATCAGAATATGATTGTTACTTTTGAGGTGAAAGGTAATATAGATGTAGGCCAGAATCTGGCACTTTCCGTGGGAGAAAAAAGTAACCGGTATGATACGGTTGTACCCAATAATGCGATCAGAGAAGACAGCAAGGGTAAATTTGTGCTGGTTGTTACAGTAAAGGGTACGCCTCTCGGAAACCGCTACAAGGTAAAGCGTGCAGATATAGAGGTAATGGCCTCGGACGATAATTCTTCGGGAGTGACAGGCGGTGTATATGAATATGATAATGTAGTAACAAATTCTTCTAAACCGTTAGAGGAAGGAATGCAGGTGCGCCTGGTAGAGTAGATGGGAGAATGATATGAGGATTATTAAAATAAATCTGAATCGAAAACAGGCTCTTCTTCTACTGATAAATGCATTGCTATTGATTGCGTTTATCATAGTATCTGCCTTTGCCCGAAATGCAGTGAAGGATTTATATTCCCAGCAGTGTGCCAATCGGTGGGAGAATAAAGATGTTTCTTATGCACAGGTGAGTGCATTTGTTTCGCCGGAACGGAAAATGCAGAAAGAGGATCTGTCATCGGTTCGGAGTTCCCTGATGGAGACGCTTTCCAAAGATTCCTATAATGAATCAGCAGGAAATGCAAGGGTCTGGATTGACGCATACAGCGGAGAATGCAAGGCAGATATCAGAAAAGATTACAATACTTTAAATGTCACGGCAGTAGGGGTTGGCGGAGACTTTTTTCAGTTCCATCCGATTCCGCTTCTTTCAGGAGGTTATATTTCGGATGAAGATTTGAACCATGACCGGATCGTAGTGGATGAGAATTTTGCATGGGCAATGTTCGGTTCTAATGATATCATTGGAATGCAGGTATGGATGGGGAATACCATTTACGTAATTGCGGGTGTGGTCGCAGTAGATGAGGATGATCTATATAAAACAGCTTATGGAAGAAGCAACCGGGTTTATATGTCCTATGACCAGCTAAAGAGCCAGCAGGAGAGCCTGAATATTACCTGTTATGAGGCCGTACTTCCGAATCCGATTTCTAATTATGGATATTATGCGTTGAAAAAAGCATTTGGAATGGAAGAAGAGGAGGAACAGTTGGGACAGGATGAAAATCCGTTGAATTTTGATGATGTTGAAGTAATTGAAAATACAAAGCGTTATGAAACAATGCCGTTAATTATGAGTCTGAAAACTCTTGAGTTTAGAAGTATGCGAACCAACAGTATCGGCTATCCTTACTGGGAAAATATTGCAAGGACAGCAGAGGAGAAACAGATGGTTTTACTGGTCATCCGTGTGATATTACTGATTTTCCCTTGTATTTGCCTGGTTTTATGGATATATGGTCTGTGGAATCGTAAAACCTGGACCGCAAAGAGTATTTTCCTAGGAATAGTTGAGAAGGTTGGGGAAAAGCAGGAAGAAAAGCGAGAGGCGAAGAGACAGGAAGAAGAACTTTTAGAGGAGCAGTCAGAGGAATCAGATTTGGATGATGAGGATTTTGCGGAAGCGAGTTTGGAAGAGGAAGAACCTGAAGCAGAAGATTATGAAGTATCTAAAGAAGATTCGGAAGATGGTATATATGAAAAAGACGAGGAAGAGAATGTTGATGATAGGGATTTGGAAGAGGAAAATCCATCAGATGAGGCAGAACTTCGTACAATAACGGGAGAAGATATGTTTTCCCTGTAAAGAAATGGATAAAAGCCGTCAGTGTGCTATGAATGACAAAATCAGGAAAGTACACTGACGGCTTTTATTGAACTGAAGTAATTGACAATTCTAAGAAGGAGCAATATAATAAGTAGTATATAGGAGAGTTGGAGGAGGTCGGTAAGATGAAAAAGAGAATTGTACTCACGATTTTAGTGGCTGCTTTATTTTTAATTTCTTTTTCTTTTGTGATATTTACTGGAAAAGAGAAGAATAATGAGACAGAAGCCGGGGCTTTACGGCAAACGGAAGTTGTGAATTTTTACGAAGGAGCTGGAGGGATATTAAAAGAAACGTACTCATCAATGCCAGATTAATAGATGTGATAAGCCGTCAGCGTGCTGTGAATGACTGTTAGTATTATAAGTCAGGAAGGTACACTGATGTTTTTTTGGAATGCCCCAATTTTATAAAAGACAATGTGCGGTTTTTCAGCCTTGACAGAATGGGAATAATTGCATATAATAGAAGTTAGTCGAAAATAGAATGAGCGATGAAAAGAAGAGTAGATTTGGAAAGTTTTTAACAGAGAACCTGATAAGCTGAGAACAGGGAAAGATGGAACAGATTGAAGATGGTCTTGGAGCTTCTCCTGTGAGGATGGATTGGATGAATTAAGAAATGAGTATCCAATAGCAGTTTCTTAGCAGGGTGACGGGTGCACCCGTTATAGTGTAAGCTGGCAGATGCCAGCTAGTAAGGTCAGCATAGTAATATGCAGATGAATTAAAGTGGTACCGTGAGAGATAAGCTCGCCTTTAAAGTTGATAAAGGCGGGCTATTTTTAACTTTATAGGAAATCCTGAAGGGATAATTTTTTACTAAAGTTAAAAACGTTCCACTGACGATTGCACTGCGGCGATTTGGAAGTATGTCGCTTGTGCGACGTGCCACAGGCGAAGAGTTTCGCTGATGAAACTCTATACCATGGAAGTCCAAGAAGCAAGCAAATTCTTTCATTCGAAGTATTAGGAGGGAAAAAGGATGGCAAAAAAACCGTATTACATTACTACAGCAATTGCCTACACTTCAGGCAAACCGCACATTGGAAATACCTATGAAATCGTGCTTGCAGACAGTATTGCAAGATATAAGAGATTCGCAGGGTATGATGTTCGTTTTCAGACCGGAACAGACGAGCATGGACAAAAGATAGAACAAAAAGCGGAAGCAGCAGGGGTTACACCAAAGGAATATGTAGACCAGACTGCCGGAGAAATCAGACGGATTTGGGATTTAATGAACACATCATATGATAAATTCATTCGAACAACGGATGAAGATCATGAGAAACAGGTTCAGAAGATTTTCAAAAAATTATATGACAAGGGAGATATCTATAAAGGGGAATATGAGGGAATGTATTGTACCCCGTGTGAATCATTTTTTACGGAATCCCAGCTTGTTGATGGGAAATGTCCGGACTGCGGACGTTCTGTAGAGCCGGCTAAGGAAGAGGCATATTTTTTCAAGATGAAAAAATATCAGAATAAGCTGATTGATTATATTAATACACATCCAGATTTTATTCAGCCGGAATCCCGTAAAAATGAAATGATGAACAACTTCCTGTTACCGGGACTTCAGGATCTTTGTGTATCCCGTACATCCTTTAAGTGGGGGATTCCTGTTGATTTTGATCCAAAGCATGTTATATACGTATGGATAGATGCGTTGACAAACTATATTACCGGATTAGGATTTGATTTAGAGGGTCGGAGTGACAGGATGTTTGATAAATACTGGCCTTGTGATCTGCATCTGATCGGTAAGGATATTTTGAGGTTCCATACGATTTACTGGCCAATTATGCTGATGGCCTTGGATCTGCCCCTTCCCAAGCAGGTATTCGGGCATCCGTGGTTAATCCAGAGTGATGGTAAGATGAGTAAGTCCAAAGGAAACGTAATTTATGCGGATGATCTGGTGGAATTATTCGGTGTGGATGCAGTCCGTTATTTTGTTCTGCATGAGATGCCATTTGAAAATGATGGGGTTATTTCCTGGGAGCTGATGGTAGAACGTCTGAATTCCGATCTTGCAAATACCCTTGGAAATCTGGTGAACCGTACTATTTCAATGTCAAATAAATATTTTGACGGGGAAGTAAATAATAAAAAAGTAAATGAAGATGTTGATAAAGAATTAATGGATTATGCATTAAATACCAGAATCCGTGTTTCGGGTGCAATGGATAAGCTTAAAGTGGCAGAGGCCATAACAGAAATCTTCAATCTGTTTAAACGCTGTAATAAATATATTGATGAGACCATGCCCTGGGCACTTGCAAAGGAAGAGGACAAAAAAGACCGTTTGGCAACAGTCCTTTATAATCTGGTAGAAAGTATCGTAATAGGCGCAACCTTGTTAGAGCCATTTATGCCAGAGACTGCACAAAAGATTCTTACCCAGTTAAATGCTCCAAAGCGTAAAGTAAATGATTTGGTGAAATTTGGTGGATACAAGTCGGGAACGAAGGTTACGGAACAACCGGAGATTTTATTTGCGAGACTGGATTTGGAAGAGGTTATGGCTAAGGTAGAAGAAATGCAGCCGGAACCTGAACCAGAGCCGGAAGCGGTGGATGACAATCCGGGAATCGATATTGAGAAAAAACCGGAGATAACCATTGAAGATTTTGATAAGCTTCAGCTTCAGATCGGGGAAGTGATCGCCTGTGAGGAAGTGGAGAAATCAAAGAAATTACTTTGCTCCAAGGTAAAGATTGGAAGTGAGGTAAGGCAGATCGTATCCGGTATCAAGGCGCATTATTCTCCGAAGGATATGGTAGGTAAAAAAGTGGTCGTTGTGACAAATCTAAAACCCGCTAAATTAGCAGGAATCGAATCACAGGGTATGATTCTTTGTGCAGAGGATGCAGAAGGTAATCTTGCATTGGTGACAGCGGAAAAGGATATGCCTCACGGCTCGGAAATTTGTTAAAAAAATATGGAAAAGAACTGCCGTTTTCACCATTTAACATTGTGGGACGGCAGTTTCATTGGAAAGGAATAGCGTATGGGAAAGTTAAACATCGCAGTTATTTTTGGTGGGCAGTCCTCCGAACATGAGATTTCCTGTATTTCGGTACAGACTATAGCAAAAGCGATCAATAAGGATACATATGACATCACATATATTGGAATTACAAAAAAAGGAAGCTGGCTTTTAGTGGATTCTCTCGAAAAGATAGAAGACGGAAGCTGGGTGAATTCAGATACTTTGGCAGTTCTTTCGCCGGATGCCGCTAAAAAGGAGATCATCATTTCCAAGAGTGACGAAGTAACCACAAAAAAAATTGATGTGATTTTTCCGGTATTACACGGTATGTATGGTGAGGACGGAACAATTCAGGGATTATTTGAAATGGCAAATATTCCGTATGTAGGATGCGGTGTGCTGGCATCCGCAGTGGCCATGGATAAGGTTTATACCAAGATAATCGTTGATGATTTAGGCATTCAGCAGGCAGATTATGTACTGGTGCGGGCTAAGGAGACAGAACAGGCAAAAGAGGATAGCAGTGTGATGGATGCTTTGGTCAGACGTGTAGAAGAAAAATTAGACTATCCGGTTTTCATCAAACCCAGTAAAGCAGGTTCTTCTAAAGGTGTTTCCAAGGCACATGACAAAGGGGAACTGATAAAAGGATTGGAACTTGCTGCACAGCATGATACCAAAATTCTGGTAGAGCGCAACATCGTGGGAAGAGAGATCGAGTGTGCCGTGCTTGGAAGTGCGGATCAGCCAGAGGCTTCCGGGGTGGGTGAGATTTTAGCCGCAGCTGAATTTTATGATTTTGATGCCAAATATACCAATGCAGAGTCCAAGACGGTGATTTCGCCAGAGCTTCCGGAGGGAAAGACAGAAGAGATACGAAATGCTGCAAAGGCTATTTTTTCCGCAGTAGACGGTTACGGACTTTCCCGTGTGGATTTCTTTTTGGAGAAGGATACCAATCAGGTTATCTTTAATGAAATTAATACGCTTCCCGGTTTTACATCCATCAGTATGTATCCAATGCTCTGGAAAGCCCAGGGAATCAGTATAGAAGAGCTGGTGGAGAAACAGATACAGCTTGCATTTAAGCGGAAATATTAATTTTTGGGAGCAGCCAGCCCAGTGGGCAAGCAGGTAATCAATTTGTGCGAATAATGAGCCCAGTGTAGATACATTTGGCGACTATGGCAGCAAACAAGGTGTGCAAAACAAAATTGGTCATAAAACGCCAGAAAGGAAACCATATGAATAATCCAATAGGTGTATTTGATTCCGGTGTCGGCGGTCTTACAGTGGCAAGAGAGATTATGCGTCAGCTTCCGAGTGAAGATCTGGTGTATTTTGGTGATACTGCCAGAGTTCCGTACGGTTCCAAATCAAAGAAAACCGTGTTAAAATATAGCAGACAGATTGTCCGTTTTTTACGTACAAAAGACGTGAAGGCAATTGTAGTAGCATGTAATACTGCCAGTGCACTGGCACTGGATGAGATTGACAAGGAGATTGATATACCGGTTATTGGTGTAGTAAAACCGGGTGCGAAAATGGCAGTGGAGACGACCCAAACCGGTAATGTAGGTATTATTGGAACTGAGAGTACGATCAAATCCGGTATTTATAACGATTATATCAGGGAACTGGATTCGGAAGTTACTGTAGTCAGCAAGGCATGTCCTTTATTTGTGCCTTTGGTAGAGGAGGGGCTTTTGGAGGACCGGGTTACGGACGATATCGTGGCGAGATACCTGCATGAGATGAAGGAATATAAAGTGGATGCACTGGTACTTGGCTGTACGCACTATCCGTTAATTCGTAACACGATCAAACGTTTTATGGGAGAACGTGTTCATCTGGTGAACCCGGCTTTTGAGACGGCTAAGAGTCTGAAGGAATTATTGGCAGAACAAGGAATTCTCAATATGGATAAACATAAGCCGGAATATGAATACTATGTCAGTGACGGTGTGGATAAATTTATTTCTTTTGCAGACAGCGTGCTTCCGTGTCATGTAACGGATACAAAGGTTGTGGATATAGAAAGTTACTAATTTTAAGGATTATTAACATCTGTTTATTTAAAAGGTATAATGTGCATGAAATAGTTTCGCAATTGGTTATAAAAAATGTACGGGCAAGGCAATCAATTTGTGTGAATAATAAGCCAAGCGTAGATATTTGTATATACATTTGGAGACTATCGCAGCAAACAAAGTTTGCAAAGCAAAACTGGTTAGAGAGGTCAAAATATGACAAAGGATGTTTTAATTACAGTGTCAGGTATGCAGTTCGATATAGAAGATGAGCCCATTGAATTGGTTACAACGGGCACTTACTATTTAAAAAATGGAAAGCATTATGTATTATATGAGGAACAGCCGGAAGATAATGGTCCTGTTACAAGGAACCTTGTAAAATTTTGTGACGGGCATTTTGAGATGACCAAAAAAGGCGGGAACAATTCTTTTCTTTTATTTGACATTGACCGTAAGAACTCTACTGTTTACAATACCGTGGCGGGTCCGATACAGATTGATGTGGCGACTCATGGGTTATCCCTTGTGGAAAAGGAAGAGGAAATACAGGTAAACATTCAGTATACATTAGATATTAATTATAATTTTGTTTCGGAGTGTGAGGTTCATTTTAAGGTGCAGGCAAGGTGAGCCAGAACAGGCCGTGGCCGACGGATTACAGGTTATCTTTATGTGATAGAAGAATGGTTTCCGAGTTGCAGGTTATAGTGTGGGTAAAAGGAGATGCCATAGCAGTGAGAAAGAAAAAAGGGCAGATACCAAAATATTTTGAAAATGATAAATTTGAGCGTTTCCTGGGGATTGAGAGCACGGAGATCGTGTATAATAACCGGTTTCACGATGATTATTACAGATATGAGCCTACCAGCTATAGTGGGCTCATTTGTGCTTTTGATGAAATGGAAGATGTTCTGAGTAAGTACGACCGCCTTGTGGATTTTGGCTGCGGGAAAGGCAGGGTGTTGTTTTATGTAAATCAGAGGTTTCAGTGTGAGGTATGTGGAATAGAGGTAGATGAGGAGCTATATGAGATGGCACTGGATAACCGGGCCTATTTTAATACCAGATTCCGGGGCAGTAGTGAAAAAATAGAGATAATCAACGGGAAAGCAGAGGAATATGTAATCAAACCGGAAGATAATGTTTTTTATTTTTTCAATCCTTTTGAGATTAATATATTTGAACAGGTTATGGAAAATGTTCTTAAGAGCGTAGAAGAACATCCCCGCCGTGTATTTGTAATGATGTATTATCCCAAGGAAGAATACAGAACGTATATGAAACGGAAACGTTTTAATATTTACGGGATTGCCAGGCTCCCTGCCTATGAGATGGATTGGGATGAAAAGGTGGTCATCTATGAATACGGGATGCCCATGCAGCAGACGGAATTTGACATATACGCATAGAACAGGCTGTGGGGAAACTTTCTATTCATAATGGAAACACAGATAAGGAGTTCATACTAAAATGCAAATAAAAAACAAAATTTGCCTTATGACTAAAATAGAGTAAATAAAGTTTTTGTTGACAAATTTGCATGTGAATTTACTTGCGGGGGTATAATATATCGTATATAATGTAACCAAAGGAGTTGATTGATATGCCCAATATTAAACCAATATCAGATTTAAGGAATTATACAGAAGTGTTAAAACAGGTAGATGCATCAAATAGAGTTTATCTTACACGAAATGGCCATGGTGAATATGGGATTCTTACTATGGCAGAAATTGATGAGCTTGACCATTATCGGGCAGCTTATACGTTGTTTTCCAAGCTAAAAAAAGTAGAAGAACGTGCAGATAAGGAAGGTTGGGTTTCAGCAGATGATGTAGAAAAAGAATTGGGGGTATTTGATTGAAGAAATTACAATATTCTCCGGATGCTATTGAAAAATTGCACGAAATAAAGCGGAATATTGCTGCCAGATATGGCGAGAAAAAGGCTAAAGCTGTAATCCATGAAATGACGAAGTCATTTCGGGATTTACAACAGTTTGAAAACAAAGGACCATCTGTAGAAAAGCTTATCGGAATACCTTGTGATTATAGAATGTTGTATGTACAACATAATTATGTTTTCTATCGGATAGAAGATACTGTAGTAAGAATAACAGATATCTATAATGAGAGGGAAGATTTTATGTGGAAATTGTTTAGTATAAGAACCACTACACAGGAAACTGACGATTATTGGGATTAACGGATTTTCACTATCATCTTTTATAACTTTAAAGTAATTATCATATTTAATAATCCACTTTTTGCATAATTCTTTAGTCTTTTCTGCCTTTTCATATGCTTCCGATTTTTCTTTTAATTCTTCTTGAGATTTTCTTCTGGATTATCCTGTATATTAATTTCATATCTTCTTAGTTTACGTACAATTTGTTTTATTTCCGCGAGCAAAGAGCCAAGTGACTGCTTGCAGGTATTTGGCGACTGCCACGAGGGTCAAATACCCCGCCTCTCTGGGGCGAACTTGCTAAAAAGAAGCTAGGTCATGCCCCATTGCTTGCAGCGGGGGATTTGACTGCTTTTGTCATAGCTACGAAACAACCGTACATATGAAAAATTTGATTGTTACGCTAGTGATTATAATTATGATAGGAAAATATATATTATTAAAGAAAATTATTCTTTGTTGTTGGGAAGATTATAAATGAGTTGTGTGAAATATGAAAAAATGATATACTAGTACAGTATCCGACGAATAATCGGACTGGTTACGATGTATGAATATATTTGTTAAAAGAAGGTCTGTATAGTGCAGACGGTTATAAATAGTACAGTAAGGTGGATAATGAAAGAGACTGCTATGAAAGAGAAGAATTTACTGCGAAAGGAAATTGAAAAATATTTAAAGATACCATTTTACATGACAATCATATTACTTGTTATGAATGGTGTGGTGTATAGTGTAGATATTACCAGCGGCATCATTGTTACAGCGTTTGTTTTAATACATCTGGCAACGGCAGGTTATCTGTATTTTAGAAAGCGTCCGAATATCATGTCCGATCTGGTGGCATTTAGCTTTGCACATGGTTCTGTTCAGAGTGAGCTGATCAAGGAACTGGCAATTCCTTATACATTGGTGGATATAAATGGGCGGGTTCTTTGGAGCAACAAGGCGTTTTATGATACGGTTAAAAGTGATAAACAGCATATGCGTAAGCATATCCAGCATATTTTTACGGATATTACATTGGAATTGTTTCAAATGGAACCGGAGGACGAAAACCATAGAACGGTGCACATTTTCCAGGCGGATCGGAACTACCTTGTGGAGATTCGTAAGGTGGAAGTACAGAGTCTTTTAAACAGGGAGCTTGCCGGGGATGCAGAGGAAGATGATGTGTTATTTGCAATTTATCTTTATGATGAAACGGAACTGGTTGAAGCATTAGAAGAAAAAGAGAAGATCAAGCTGGTAGCAGGACATATTTATATTGATAATTATGAAGAGGCAATGGATTCTACAGAGGAAGTCCGCCGCTCTCTTTTAGTGGCATTGATTGACAGAAAGATTACAAAATATATGCAGAGTGCTGATGCCATTATTAAGAAGCTGGAAAAAGACAAGTATATTTTTGTCTGTCAGCAGCAGCATTTGGAGCAGCTGCAACAGGGAAAGTTTTCCCTGCTTGATGAAGTGAGAAGTATCAATATCGGAAACGATACTCCGGTAACCCTGAGTATAGCGGTAGGTATTGACCCGGAGCATGATAATTATACTACAGCATATGAATATTCCCATATGGCAATGGATCTGGCTTTGGGAAGAGGCGGTGACCAGGCCGTTATTAAAAAGGCAGATAAGATTATTTATTATGGAGGGAAGACACAGTCGGCAGAGAAAAATACCCGTGTAAAAGCGAGGGTAAAAGCACATGCATTAAAGGAATTGCTGGTGACAAAGGACAGGGTTATCATTATGGGTCATAAGAAACCGGATATCGACTGTCTGGGTGCAGCACTGGGAATTTACCGTCTGGCTTCCATGATGGACAAAAAGGCACATATTGTCATTAATGAGGTGACCAGTTCTATCCGCCCGGCCATGAATAGTTTTATGGGAAGCAGTGTGTATCCGGATGATATGTTTTTTAACAGTGAACAGGCATTAGAAGCAGTGGATCCTAACACGGTGGTGGTTGTAGTGGATGTGAACCGACCGACTTATACAGAGTGTGAGGAACTTCTTGCCCATACAAAAAATATTGTGGTGATTGACCATCACAGACAGAGCGGAGAGATCATTGAACATGCAATTCTTTCCTATATTGAACCATATGCCTCTTCCGCCTGTGAAATGGTGGCAGAGATTTTACAGTATAGTATGGATAAACCGAAGTTAAGGCCGGCAGAAGCAGATGCGATGTATGCGGGTATTCTGGTGGATACAGATAATTTTGTGACAAAGACAGGTGTCAGAACCTTTGAAGCGGCTTCTTTTCTTCGTAAATCCGGTGCAGATATGACGAGAGTCCGCAAGGCATACCGGACAGATATGGAAAGCTATAAGCAGTTATCGGAAGGTGTGGCACGTGCAGAGTTGTTTATGGATAATTTTGCGATTTCGGATGTACCCACAGAGGGGGTAGACAGTCCTACAGTGCTGGCAGCCAAGGTGGCAAATGAGCTTCTGGATGTAGATAATGTAAGGGCATCTTTTGTATTATCCAAGATTGGTAATGTGGTGTATATCAGTGCAAGGTCAATAGATGATGTAAATGTTCAGGTGATTATGGAGCAGTTTGGCGGCGGCGGGCATGGAACCGTGGCAGGTGCCCAGTTGGAAGACCTGACCATAGAGGAAGCCAAAGAGCAGATCCGCGAACTGCTTGAAAGAATGCGGGCGGATGGGGAGATGTAGGCAGTTTATAGTCAGCAGCTCTGTGTCGGCGATAATGACAGAAAGGACGGATATAAAGTATGGAAGTAATTTTATTAGAGGATGTTAAAAATGTTGGAAAAAAAGGTGAAGTTGTCAAGGTAAATGACGGTTATGGAAGAAATGTACTGATAAAGAAGAAACAGGCATTAGAGGCGACAGGTAAGAACTTGAATGACTTAAAGCTGAAAAAAGCAAACGATGATAAGATTGCGGCAGAGAATCTGGCGGCAGCAAAAGAACTGGGAAAAAAGATAGAAGGTTCAGAGATTACGATACCCATTAAGGTTGGTGAAGGCGGCAAGGCGTTTGGTTCCGTTTCCTCGAAAGAAATTGCAGAAGAGGTAAAGAAGCAGCTGGGATTTGATGTTGATAAGAAAAAGGTACAGCTCAAGGATGCCATTAAGGCAGTAGGAACACATGAGGTTAAGATAAAACTGCATCCCCAGGTTACGACAACCCTTAAGGTGAATGTAGCCGGGCAGTAAAATGTTACTTTAAGGCAGGATAAGGCATGGACGAGGCAGTCATTAAGAGAATACAACCGAATAGCGTGGAGGCAGAGCAGTCTGTGATTGGTTCTATGCTGATGGACAGGGATGCGATTGCAGATGTAGCAGATATCCTTACAAAGGAGGATTTCTATTACAGCCAGTACGGGCTTTTATTTGAGGCAATGGTAACGCTTTATAATGAAGGAAAGCCTGTGGATTTGCTGACTGTCAGCAATAAGCTGAAGGAAATGGGGGCACCGGAATCTGTCAGCAGTATGGAGTATGTAGGGGATATTATTGCCGTGGTGCCTACGTCTACACATGCGAAGCAGTATGCCCAGATTGTGCAGGACAAAGCGGTACTCCGTAAAATGATCAAGTTTACTGAGAAGACAACAGAAGCCTGTTATGCCGGCAGAAGTGAAGTGGCAGATTTGCTGGAGGATTCTGAAAAAGAGCTTTTTGATATTGTGCAAAAACGAAACGGCGGGGATGAATTTGTACCTATGCAGGATATCGTGCTGAATGTGCTGGATACCATTGAGGCATCAGCCAAGAGAGGAAGCAAGATAACAGGAGTTCCTACCGGATTTATCGATCTGGATGAAAAACTCACTGGTCTGCATGGTTCGGAACTGATTCTGATTGCGGCAAGACCTGCCATGGGTAAGACGGCATTTGCCCTTAACATTGCACAGAACGCGGCGATGAAGTCCAATGTACCATGTGCCATTTTCAGTCTGGAGATGAGCAAGGAGCAGCTGGCTACCCGTCTGATCGCCATGGATTCCATGGTGGATTCTCAGGCAATCCGTACCGGACAGCTGGTAGACTCTGATTGGGATAAATTAATGGATTCCACTTATCGTGTGGGTTCAACCCCGATGTTTATTGATGATACTCCGGGTATTACGATAGCAGAGCTTCGATCAAAATGCCGTAAATTAAAACAGACACAGGATATCGGTCTGATCATCATTGATTATCTTCAGCTGATGAACGGCAGCGGGAGATCGGAATCCCGTCAGCAGGAGATTTCCGAAATCAGCCGTTCCCTGAAAAAGCTGGCAAGGGAATTAAATGTTCCTGTGATTGCACTTTCCCAGTTGAACCGTGCAGTGGACAGCCGTGAGGACCACAAGCCGGTCATGTCGGATTTGCGTGAGTCGGGAGCGATTGAACAGGATGCCGATGTCATTATGTTTATATACAGGGATGATTATTATAACAAGGAATCTACCAAGCCGGGAATTGCAGATATTATCGTTGCCAAGCAGAGAAACGGTTCTACCGGTCCTATAGAGCTTGTATGGCTGGGAAAATATACCAAGTTTGGCAATAAAGAACGTGCAGGGAAAAAATAGCAATATATTAAGTATACGAAGGGCACATATTTTATGGCTGTTACAAAAGTCATAAAGATGCTGCTCTTTTTTATTCCTGCAAGCAATGAGGAAAATAGCCATGCTTGCATGGATATTTCACGTATGCCGCAAGGGTTAAATATCCCGTCTCTTGGAGCGGGCTTGCTAAAAATAATCTATATCATGCCCTGTAGCTTGTTGTGGGATATTTGACTTGGAGTGAAATTATAAAATTGCTGCCACATTTTAGGAAATCCTGTCGTTCATCTATTGAAAGGCCTTTTGTGGTAACTGAAAATACATTTGTACGGAACAGGAGATGGAGCTGTGAGTGATACAGAATACAACAGAATTGTGAACCAGTATGCAGATACGATATACCGGGTGGCATTAAGCTATTCCAAATCCCGTTTTGATGCAGAGGATGTGGTGCAAAATACATTTGTGAAGCTTCTGGTAAAAGAGGTTTCTTTCCGGGACGAGGATCATTTAAGGAGATGGCTGATTCGTGTGGCTGTCAATGCATGTAAGGATATTCATAAGTCGTTCTGGAGAAAAAATGTGGATTCCATCGATGAAATATCGTCAGAACCGGTATTTACGGCAGAAGAAAAAAGTGACTTATATTATGCGGTCATGGAACTGCCCATGAAATACAGGGTTGTGGTACATTTATTTTATTATGAGGGATATTCTTCAAAGGAGATAGCCGGAGTACTGCATATTGGGGAAACGGCAGTGAGAACCCGACTGGTCCGTGCAAGGAATTTATTAAAGCAAATGCTGAAGGAGGATTGGCAGGATGAATAATAGAGAATTTTATAAGGAAACAATGGACGAAGTACACATTCCTGAGGCAGTGCTTGGAAAGGTCAGGAATATGAAAATGGAACAGAGTAAAATAAAAAAAAGAGAGATTTTCAGATATGCAGCTTCAGTACTGGCAGTTTTAGCGGTCTGCTTTGTCGCTTCCAACGGAATCTGCTATGCAGCGACCGGTAATACCTGGATTGGAAAGATCACCATGTATGTGAACGGTGAAAAGGTAGAGAAAGACATCACGCTGTATAAAGATGAAAATGGGGATGTGATTCATGGTGAGATTGAGGCAGAGGAAGGAGCAGACAGCCTGGAGGTCATACTACCGGAAGGTGCTTCGGAGGCTGCTTATGATGAAGCAGATAACAGCATTTCTTTTGGAAGCAGCAATACTGGAAAAGAATATCATTTAATCAGTGAAGAGGGTAAAAATTATCTGGTAATTGGTGATGATCTCTTAAAAATTGATATAACGGAGGATTTTGCAGACGGTAAATGCAGTGGCAGTTTTGAACTGGAGGGTGTGAAATATCAGTATGAGATAACCGGGGATATGGAGGAATATGATATTGATATTCAGTCATGATAGCTGATTAGTATAAGATAATGAAATAAGAGTCGGAAAGTTTTGGATGAAAAAGCCAGGCAGTTGAAATGGTTCAAAATTTTCCGGCTCTCTATTTTTGCAGTTTGAGATTGGATTTGGGACTTTAGAGAGATTTTGAAAGGTTCTTTATATAATGTTATCAAGAGATTTTGGTCAGATAGAAAATGCAGAATATTTAAAATATATTGGTGGTATAAGTGTA
The DNA here is from genome assembly GCA_029063085.1 of Lachnospiraceae bacterium. Taxonomy (GTDB): domain Bacteria; phylum Bacillota; class Clostridia; order Lachnospirales; family Lachnospiraceae; genus CAG-590. The sequence continues at coordinate 553 of JAIDOW010000068.1, read as the reverse complement.
AAAAATAAAAATGACAAGACCTGACACCAAGAAATAATATGGTAATTTATTCTCCATTTAATTAAGAATAATGTTAAAGATGGGTCTAATAATGTAGCATATATATTAGGCAGTAATGATTCAGAAGATATGGTTATGATACCAATCTACGTAAATATAGTAGAGTTTCTATATAAACAAAAATTATGATGAAAATTCATTTAAAAGTCAAGGTTATGAGCTGTTAAACAAGGAACCACTTGTATATGGTAAGAGAAGATTGAATTCCAAAGTTAATTCTTTAGGAACACCTAAAATACCTGACCCAGGCGTTGCCGGGAATTGAACCATAAAAGTATAATGGCTTTAGGCGGAAGAAGCGTTCTGCCAGGCAACCTTAAATAATGGGACAAAAGAATACAGTGTGAAGGGTTACAGATTGCAGACATAACAGGTTGGGACATCAGGATAGAATTTAGTTACTATTTGTCGAAATATGTCGAACGGCAGGCATGAAAGAGTCCCAGTATAATTGATATAATAAGTGTGAATTGTAGTTAGGAGAATGGTAACA
>JAIDOW010000067.1 GCA_029063085.1 Lachnospiraceae bacterium | reverse complement strand
ATTTCAGACACCTCTCAATCCTTCTGGCTATCCGCTTTGGCAGCTCTTTTTTAGAAGCAGCACCTGCACAAACTACTTTTCCTATCGGTTTCATGCCTGCCGTCTTAAAGAATTCGTCCATATTGCGGATGGCCCCTCTGCTTTGTCCCAATATCCACGAAAATGGGAAAGGAGTATTACAGGAAGTCAAAATCATATATTTTTTCCCTTGCAGGCGTGGTTTGGGGAAAGTGCTTGTTACTTCCATAGCTGTTCCCAGTAATCGGTCAAATAAGTTTTTTACAGGAGCAGGTACATTCGCCCAATAAACGGGAGCTGCAAGAAAGACTATTTGACAATCATGCAAAAGGGCGACAATTTCCTGCATATCATCCTTTTGAGTACAGATTTGCGTGTCCATGCAATTACGACACCCTATACAGAATAAGATGTTTTTTTCATACAGATTGATTTTAGTTACCATATAGCCCTTTTCTTCAGCTCTGCGGGTTGCAATATCCATCATAGCTGCTGTCGTTCCGTTTCTATGAGGACTGCCTAAAATTGCAAGTACCAATTTCCTGTTCATAGTCATTTCTTTCCCCCTTTTTCAATCGAACGGTACAACATATCAAAACCGTACTCTAAAAATTGATTTTTTGATAAGTGCATTGTTTTTTCAATATATTCTTCTTTATTTGCCGCTAACTGAATAAGTCCTGACAGCATGCCCCAAAAATGAAAGATAGTAGGCATGATTTTTAAGTCATCATGCAAATCGCCTTTTTTCATGCCGGATATTAAAAAATCCTTTAGCTTTTTATTTATTTCTTCACCGATTAGATAGGTTTCTTTTTCTTCGGGCAAAAATTTACGGCTTTCAAAATCAATATTTATTTTATCTAGCACCATTTTGAAATAAAAAGGAAATTCTTCTTGGTACAGAACTAAACCTCGACAAATCATATCATATCTTGTCTTTGTTGCCTCCTGTTGCTCCAACGCAGAAGTTATATAGCTGTAAAGCTTTTTCATGCTGTCTAGTACTAAAAAGCCGATAATTTCCTCCTTGTTCTCAAAGTACACATATAATGTCGCTTTGCTATATCCAGCAGTTTTCGCTATATCATTCATGGAAGTTGCCGTAATGCCTTTCTCCATAAATAATGCGGATGCTGCTGCTGCAATATTTTCTCTATGTACGCTTTTGGGTTCTTTTTTTCTGCGAGCCATCTGTATTCCTCCTCTCAATAATTGAACCTACGGTTTAATTATATTTTCTTTACAAGACTTTGTCAATCTGTTTCCACTGTTAAAGGATCTGTTGGAGACATTGTGCGTATCCATGAGACTGATGCCAATACGCTCCGGCAGGTAATCAGTCAGAGTACACTGGTGACAACTTGATTTTGTTCGTTTCTCTATATATAATGGTGCTGTATAGAGAGTGAAAAAGATTCAAAAAATGGAGGTTGGAAGAGTAAATGATACGGCAGATTCGGTATTATCAGGCAGTTGTTCGTAACAACAGCAGCTTACCCCAGAGATGGATGAGCAACTTGCCTGTACGCCTACAGAGGAATTGCTTTCGTTGGAAATATTGCAACCGGGAAACATTCGTGATACCCTTCATGCTTACCAGATGGCAAAACGCTGTAATGAAAAGCGTGTAATGGCAGAGTCCGTAAAGTGGGGGGAAAAGGGAGCGAGGATTAATTCTATTTCTCCCGGTATCATCGTAACACCATTGGCAATTGATGAGTTTAACGGTCCCCGTGGGGATTTCTATAAAAATATGTTTGCAAAATGTCCGGCGGGACGTCCGGGAACTGCGGATGAAGTGGCAAATGTGGCAGAGCTGTTAATGAGTGAAAAAGGAGCATTTATTACCGGGACAGATTTTCTGATTGACGGCGGTGCAACGGCTTCTTACTTCTATGGTCCTTTGAAGCCGCAGGAATAGAGGGGATTATGGATACACTGATGGTGGGCTGTGCTGGGGAAGTAGCGTATTGGGATATTCAATCAGTTGAACAATGTGTTTGCCCCAAAAACTGGTTATCTGTCCCAAAAACTGGTTGTCTGTCTAAAATATGATAAATAATCAAAAAAATGTGGTATTCTCTAAAAAATATATTTTACAGGAGGATACAAATGAGTGAATTTTCAATTATACCCAAAAATGTACTGTTAAATGTAGATATTTTAAAATCTTGTGGATCAAAGATGGAAAACCAGATTGCGTCTATGGAAAAAATAAAAGCAGGGGTCTCTCTGGGTTCTTCTACAGGTATTGTGAAAGCTGAGTTATCTGCCAGCATAGAGAAGCTTGCGGTACTGAGAAATGGATTGCATACAATGTCAGAGCAGCTGCATAATATTGCAAGTGAATATGTCAATGCGGATATAAGAGTAGAAGATAATAAAATTAGAACAGCACTCAATGAAGAGCAGAATAAAAGTGATAGTGATTCTTCTGAAGATGAAGATATTGATTGGAAGAAAATATGGGATGAACTTATGCGCTTGGCGAGAGAAAGAGTGACATCTGAACAAGAATGGCTTTACAAATATGTGCCACAAAACGTACCTGATCGTACAATACATAATATTTTAAATCTACTTTCAATAGGAGGTGTTTCAGAGGAGGTTATTAAAGAAAATAGAGAAATTAACGAAAAGGCATGGGAACAATATCTGCAAGAACATGAGAATGAAATGTATATTGATGACCAATCAGCTTTGGCGGATATGCGATATGGTAATAATACTCAAGATAATAATGGTTGTGGAACGATTGCAACATATAATGCAATGCAATATCTGACAGATGGGAATTCACCAGATGATTATCCTGACTTAGTTGATAAATTTCAGTATGATGGGATTGTTTTATCTGGAGAGTTTGGAACTAATCCAAGAGCTATCAATAATTATTTTAAGGATCAGGGATATGATACAATACTGCTTATGGATCAGCAATTATCTCCAGCCAATGTTTCTGCTGTTTCAGGTGAATATGATGTATATCTTTTAATGATTTATAATGATAAAACAGATTTAGGTGCAGGGGCACATTATGTATGTATAACTGAGGAAGATGGAGAGTATATAATGCATAATACTGGCAATGGGACGCAATCCTATGATTCTTTAGAAGATGCAGTATTCAATTATAATAATGGGAATGGTGAGCCGATTTCTCTTAACGGAATTAGAAAGTAAGCGTTTTATAGAAATGGAGAAATTATTCCGGCATAAATAATTTCATTATGGTAAAGAATATTTCCTATCCAGATATATAAGCATGAGGAGGAATATGATTACCATGAAATCAATTTGGCAAAAGGAAGTAACAATGCCGGAATTTCCGGTTTTACAGGGTGAGATAGAAACAGAAGTATTGATTATTGGTGGGGGAATTGCAGGTATTCTTACAGCTTATTTTTTGAAGCAGGAGGGAGTAGACTGCGTTTTGGTGGAAAAAGACAGGATATGCAGCAAAACCACCGGACATACTACGGCCAAAATTACATTACAGCATGGATTGATTTATGATAAGCTTTTAAGCACTTTTGGAAGGGAAAGAACATGGAAGTATCTACAGGCAAACAGACTGGCGATTGCACAGTATGAAAAACTCTGCGAGAAGGCGGACTGCGATTTTGAGAGAAAAGATAATTTTGTATATTCCATAGATGATAAAGGAAAACTGGAACGGGAGATGGAGGCATTCCGCCGTCTTGGCTATGATGCCAGATTATGTGATACGCCGAAGCTTCCTATGGAAACGGTAGGGGCGGTATGCTGTACCAGACAGGCACAGTTCCAGCCCCTCAAATTTTTATCATTTATTGCAAAGGACTTAAAAATTTATGAACAAACCTTTGTACGTGAGATGATAGGAAATACAGCAGTTACGGAAAATGGGAAAATCAAGGCAGATAAAGTGGTGGTGGCAACGCATTTTCCGTTTATTAATAAACATGGGAGCTATTTCCTCAAAATGTACCAGGACCGCTCCTATGTGCTGGCAATTGCCCAAAGCGGGGAAGAGAAAGTCAAATTACAGGTGGATGGTATGTATGTAGATGAAGATAAAAAAGGGATGTCTTTTCGAAATTATGGAGAAATCCTTCTTCTTGGCGGAGGTTCTCATCGTACGGGCAAAAAAGGTGGAAATTGGGAAGAAATCAGGCAGTTTGCAAATAATCATTATCCCAGTGCAAAAGAAATATGTGCATGGGCGGCACAGGACTGTATGACATTAGATGATGTTCCCTATATCGGAAAGTATTCCAAGAGAACAAAAGAACTTTATGTGGCTACAGGATTTAATAAATGGGGAATGACAGGTTCCATGATTTCGGCAAAGCTTCTCTGTGATATGGTAACAGGAAAGGAAAATGATTTTCAGGATGTATTTTCTCCGTCCAGAAGTATGTTAAGACCGCAGCTGCTGCTCAATACATTTGAGGCGACAAAAAACTTACTGACCATTACGCCCAAACGCTGTCCGCATTTGGGCTGTGCCCTGAAATGGAATCCCGCAGAGCAGACATGGGATTGTGCCTGCCATGGTTCCAGATTTTCCCAAGAAGGAAAGGTACTTGATAATCCTGCAAACGGAGATTTATCACTTTGACCAGGTATCTATGATACAGAGGTAAAAACTGTATCATAGATATCTGTATTTTTTTCGTTTGGCAAAAATGCAGACAATGGAGATGATGCAGGCAAAGACTTCTGCAACAGTAATTGCCATCCAGATACCGTCGACATCGAAGAAAAACGGCAGGATCAGTACGGATGTGGTCTGGAATACCAGAGTCCGTAAAAAGGAAATGGCAGCGGAAATCCCACCGTTGTTCAGTGCCGTAAAAAATGAGGAAACAAAAATGTTAAATCCGGCAAGTACGAATGAAAAGGCAAATATCTGGAAGGCATGGCTCGTGAGGTTAAAAAGGGCGGTATCATATCCCACAAACAGTTTTGCAAGCGGATTGGCCAGCATAAATGCAAGCCCTGTTAGTATAACGCCGCCGCTGGCGGTAAGCAGTACACTTTTCTTCAGCATATTTTTTAGCTCTGCATGATTTTTTGCACCATAGTGATAGGAAATGATGGGAGCAGAGCCGATGGAATATCCGATGAAGATAGCGGCAAATGCAAATTGCACATACATAATGACGCCATATGCCGAAACACCGTCTTCGCCTATATATTTCAAAAGCTGAAAATTGTATATAATACTGACGACAGAGGTGGAAATGTTGCTCATTAGTTCAGAAGAACCGTTTCCGCAGGCTTGCAAAATGGGTTTTAACAGTAGTTTTGTTTTGGTAAGGCGTAAAAGGCTGCTGTTAGGACGGATGAAGTAGATGAGTGGAAAAATTCCGCCCACACACTGGCTTATTCCTGTCGCAAGTGCAGCTCCGACAACACCCCATTGGAAAATGCCTACAAATACAGCATCTAAAAGCATATTGGTAATGCCGGCAGCTACTGTTGCAGCCAGTCCCAGATGAGGTTTTTGGGCGGCGATCAGGAAGCTCTGGAATACGTTTTGCAGCATAAACGCTGTTGTAAATCCGAGTACTACCCGTCCATAAAGAACACAGTCATTTATCATCTGCTCGGTAGCACCAAGGAAAATGGAAACCGGACGAATGAAGGCGAAGCCTACAAGGGATAGTGCAATTCCCAAAATCAGAGTCAGATATACCATTATGGAGAAATACTGGTTCGCCTTTTGCCTATCACCTTCTCCAAGCGTTTTGGAGACAAGGGCTGTGCCGCCAGTACCGATCATAAATCCCATTCCACCCAGGATCATGATAAAGGGAATGACCAGATTGATTGCTGCAAATGCAGTTTTTCCTGCAAAGTTTGATACGAAATAACCGTCTACCACGCCATATATAGATGTAAAGAACATCATAATAACAGAAGGAAATGTAAAATAAAAAAGTTTTCTGTATGTGAAATGGCTGGATAGTGAAATATTTGTTTTCATTTTTTCTCATCCTTTATAATTAGTGATTTATTCCCGCGAGCAACGAGCCAAGTGACTGCTTGCAGGCATTTGGCGACTGCCGCAAGGGTTGCTGAACATCCGGTGGATGTTCGTTTAGCAAGGACCGAAGCGGAGCGTAGACCAAATACCCCGCCCCTCTGGGGCGGACTTGCTAAAAAGAAGCTAGGTCATACCTCGTTGCTTGTAGCGGGGTATTTGACTGTTGCATAGTAAAATAAAATCCATGCAAAAGTTTGGTTATGTTTCCATTTTTCTGCTTCTTTCCCTAAATGCAAGTAAATAGCGTTCGGTCAATGTAAGATATTTTTCCACATCTTCTTCTGACCATGAAGAAAAGATATCATTTTCTGTTTCTATCATCTTTAAAGCAGTATGTTCTGCCAGTTGTTTTCCCTTGACGGTAAGACAAACTCTCTTATTTTTTGTGCCGGCAGGTTCTAAATAAAGTATCCCGTCTGCTTCCAATTTGCGCAGAGCAGAATTTATCGTCTGCTTGCTGATCCCCGCAGTTTGACATATATCTTGAAGCAGGCAGGAATCTCCCTTTTCGCAGATTGTATAGAGAATGATCATAGCGCTGTCAGACATTCCGAATTTTAGGGACATTGCATGATATTCGGCATCAATTTCATTTATCAGATGATTGTAACGTTTTAATTCTTTTGATATATGAATGGTCATAGGGCAGCTTCCTCCTGTTAGTATGAAATCGTACCAAGTAATATAGTATGATTTCATACTAATGTCAAGTGGTTTTGGAGTGATTATCCGATTTTTTTTGCTGGAATAAGGAGAAAATGATTGATACAAAGATGATACAAATAAATAAATATTATGATACAAAAAATCTGTATACATTTATTAGCGTTTCAAAATGCTTAGGTATAAGAAGCAAAAGAAGCTTAATATGATAAATGATACATGGTCAAAATGATGAAGAAGAGAGAGGTTGCAAATGGGAAAATTATTGGAAGAATATGTTGATGTATTATCAAAGGCGGGATTGATCCGTATGTCGTCTGTATGTGAGGAAAAACAGGAAATAGAAAATATCACATATCATTCCCAGAGGGTTGTAAAAAATACGATATTTATATGTAAGGGTGCCGGATTTAAAAAAGAATATTTACAGGAAGCTGCAAGATGGGGAGCCGTATGCTATATCAGTGAAAAGTATTATGCAGGTGTTCATCTGCCGTATATTCTGGTAAGTGATATTCGGGAAGCAATGCCTTTACTGGCAAGAGAATTTTATGATTTTGATAATATCTCCCTGCGAACCATTGGAATTACAGGAACAAAAGGGAAAACGACAACTACATATTATGTGAAAGCAATTCTGGATGAATATATGGTTTCTCTGGAAAAGAAGAAAACTGCAATGATTTCTTCTATTAAAACGTATGATGGTGTACGTTTTGCTGAATCTGTAATGACAACACCGGAGGCTCTGGAGGTATACAGATATATGCATACTGCGGAAGAAAATGATATTTCCCATATGACTGTAGAGGTATCGAGCCAGGCATTAAAATATAACCGTGTAAAGGGGATTTCCTTTGATACAGGTGTTTTTCTGAATATTTCTGAGGATCATATCAGTCCCGTGGAACATAAGGATTTTGATGATTATTTTCATGCGAAGCTTTCCTTATTTGAACAGACAGGCTATGCATGTGTAAATGTAGATTCGGACTATGCGGATGTGATATTAAAAGAGGCGGGGAAATGTAAAAATATTCTTACTTTTGGCATGAAAGAAGGAGCAGATATCAGGGGAAGTAATGTAAAAGTGGAGAATGGGAAGATTTCCTTCGAAGTGTCCTGTGACCGCTTTTGGACGAAAATACAGCTGGCAATGGACGGTCTTTTTAATGTAGAAAATGCACTGGCGGCCATTTGTGTTGCCTACAGATATCATGTTCCGGTCAGATATATTGTAAAAGGACTGGAAAATACGGTTGTAGAAGGACGTATGGAGAAATACAGAAGCAGAAGAAATAATATCTCTGTTATTGTAGATTATGCCCATAATTATTTAAGCTTTAAAAGACTTTACGAATCAGTACGGCTGGAATATCCGGACAGTTCCATTATATCTGTCTTTGGCTGTCCCGGAGATAAGGCATATAATCGCCGCAGGGAATTAGGAACCATTGCTGGATATTTTTCCGATAAGGTTTATTTATCTACAGATGATCCGGGAACGGAATCTCCGGAGCAAATGTCAAAAGAAATTGGACAATATATAGAACAGTCTGGTGTTGGATATGAATTTATAGAAAATAGGGAGATGGCGATACGGACTGCCATCGGGAAATCGAAAGACAATACTGTGGTTCTCGTTTTAGGAAAGGGAAATGAAAAATATCAAAAATGTGGACAGGGACTGTGTTTTTATCAGACAGATTCGGTTATCGTACAGAAATGCCTGCAGGAGATGGATAGCAGATATGACAATGCAGGGGAGACATTTCTGAAAGATAACTGGGCATAATGTTCTTGTGGCAAATCAGATAAAACTGTGGTAAGATATATCCAATGCAGTGAATAATAAATCAGGGTGTTAACAGCTTAATATGCATTGTATATTGTATCAGGTATATGAATTAAATATGATGACATTATCAGGGGCTGTCGTGTTAAGAAAACGAAGAGAAAATCTTTAATGCGGCAGCTCCCGGTTGTCATTTGTGAGGAAGGCATAAGCCAAGGGTGAATGCCAGTTTTCCAAGTAATATACTTAAATGCATTTTTGTGGCATATCATATTGTAAATACCTGTATAGGAATGGAAAAGGAGAGAAAAAATGAAAGTATTATTGGTAAACGGGAGTCCAAATGAAAAAGGATGTACTTACACAGCATTATCGGAAATTGCAAAGACCTTAGAGGAACAGGGGATTGAAACGGAGATTTTTCATATCGGCAATAAGCCAGTCAGGGGATGTATTGGATGTGGCGGCTGTAAAAGGGAAGAAAGCAGGGGTTGTGTTTTTGATGATGATATTGTGAATCAGCTGGCAAAAAAGGCGAAGGAAGCTGACGGATATATATTTGGTTCTCCGGTTTATTATGCATCGCCGAATGGTGCCATGTTAGCAGTTATGGACCGGTTGTTTTATAGTGCAGGAAAGTATATGCAGTATAAGCCGGCGGCATGTATTGCTTCTGCAAGACGTGCAGGAACGACAGCAACCTATGATGTTCTGAACAAATATATCGGAATCAACAATATGCTCATGGTGCCGGCAAATTACTGGAACATGGTCCATGGTACCAGACCTGAGGATGTAAAAAAAGATTTAGAAGGATTACAGGTTATGCATATTCTCGGGAAGAATATGGCATGGATGTTAAAGGTTCTGGAAACAGGAAAAGCAAATGGTGTGGAACATCCCGAATCAGAGGAAAAAATAAGAACGAATTTTATTCGGTAAGATTATGTAAACTATTAGTGTGATAGAGATTAAACAGAAAATAATCCAAGAGGAGAAGAAGTACATGAGGATTGGAATTGACATGGGCGGTATGTCAATTAAATTTGGTCTGGTAAATAAAAAAAATCAGATTGTAGATAAAATAGTCATTCCGACCAGACTGGATATTCCCGCAGAAAAAATGGTAGATTATATGACAGAGTCTGTCTTGGAATTATTGGAAAAGCATGGATTAAATATCAGAGATTGTGCAGGGATTGGAATCGGAAGTCCCGGAACAGTGGATGATAGGAGAGGAGAGATACTGTATTCCAATAATTTTGGGTGGGAAAATGTTGCTATTGTGACACAAATGCAAGAACGATTGCCGGTTTCCATAAAGATTGCAAACGATGCAGATGCTGCTGCATTGGGAGAAGTCTGTGCCGGTGTTTGTAAAGGTGTAAAAAGTGCGGTTATGCTGACCTTGGGAACCGGAGTTGGCGGAGGTGTCATACTGGACGGAAAAATTTTTCACGGCCCGCTAAACGGGGGCGTGGAATTAGGGCATATGGTGATTAAGGCAGGCGGTGAGCAGTGTACCTGTGGGAGGAAAGGGTGTCTTGAAGCATATGCATCGGCCACTGCACTTCTCAGGATGGCAAAACAGGCAGCAGGTGAAAATCCATCTTCAATTATGAACCGGATGTGTGAGAACCGGTTGGAGAATATGGATGGTGTGATACCGTTTGAGGCAGCAGCTATGGGGGATGCAACTGCAAAAAAAGTGATTGAGGAGTATGAAGATAATCTGGCAACGGGGATTGTGAATGTGGTTAATATTTTCCGTCCGGAGGTTGTTATTTTAGGGGGCGGTGTTGCAGCACAAAAGGAGAATCTTACAATACCTCTGGAAGAAAAAGTAAAGCGTTTTTGTTTTGGTGGCAGGCATGGGGAGATTGCACGTATCGTTACCTCTGAGCTTGGCAATGATGCAGGGATAATCGGTGCAGCAGCACTTACGATTGGATAGGTTATGTTAAGGTGGAAAGTTGATTATGAAGGAACAAAAGCAGGATGGCGGTAAAGCATTTTCTTCTGAAGCAATGATGGGAACGGCACCGTTTTTACAGGTAATGTTTAAAATGGGCATACCGGCGATGATTGCACAGTTGATTAATATTATTTATAATATTGTGGACCGTATTTATATTGGGCATATGGAAGGGGATGGTTCCCTGGCACTGACGGGTGTGGGAGTTACCCTTCCTATTTTAATTATTGTTTCTGCATTTAGTGCTTTTGCAGGTTCGGGTGGTGCTCCTCTTGCGGCAATCGCACTGGGCAGAGGGGAACGTAAACGTGCAGAAGAGATATTGGGAAATGTGGTTTTAATGCTGATAGGTTTTTCCGTAATATTGACAGCGTTATTTCAGGCAGTGAAGGAGCCGGTGCTCTATCTGTTTGGTGCCAGTGATGCGACGATTTCCTATGCAGTGGAATATCTGACGATTTATTTATGGGGAACATTGGTAGTACAGCTTGCACTTGGTCTGAATCCGTTTATCTCGGCACAGGGGAAAACAGGGATTGCAATGCTTTCCGTCTTGTTAGGTGCGGGGCTTAACATTATTTTGGACCCTGTTTTTATTTTTGTATTGGATTTGGGTGTGTCAGGAGCGGCGATTGCCACAGTGATTTCTCAGTGCTGTAGTGCAGTGTTTGTTGTTGGATTTCTGTCGTCAAAGAGCTCTTCCATACGAATCAGAAGGCAGTATTTGAAATTATCGGCAGGTATTGTTGGCAGGATTGCGTCATTAGGAGTCTCTCCATTTATCATGCAGAGTACGGAATGCATGATTTCGGTGGTATTTAATTCTAATCTGCAAAAATATGGCGGGGATCTGTATGTAGGCTCCCTTGTGATTTTACAAAGTGTCATGCAGCTGGTTCTGACCCCGGTTTCCGGTTTTAATCAGGGTGTTCAGCCTATTATCAGTTACAATTACGGTGCAGGCAATAAAGAAAGAGTGATTGGAATTATGAAGCGGTTGATGATAATCAATGTCACGACTTCAGTGGTCATGACTGTGCTTGCCATGGGATTTCCGGGAATGTTTGCAAAAATGTTTACAACGGATGCGGCAATGATTACATTAGTGAAGAAGGTATTACCGGTATTTGTGGCAGGCTGTCTGATTTTTGGTGTACAGCTGAGTTCCCAGACGACATTTCTTGGACTGGGACAGGCTAAGATTTCCCTGTTTATGGCATTGCTCCGAAAAGTGATTCTGTTGATTCCGTTAGCTATTATTTTTCCAAGGTTGTTTGGTGTTATGGGAATTTACTGGGCAGAACCCATTGCAGATGCTTTGGCGGCTATAATATGTGGAAGTACTCTGTTTTTGAGGATTGGGAAGATATTGAATGAAAAAAATGAGGGATAGCTATCCCTCATGCTGGTAATAAAATATTGCGAGCCGGGTACGGTCACGAAGATTAAGCTTTTCAAGAATGGTGCTTAGATAGTTCCGAACGGTGCCTTCCCCCAGATGCAGGTGAGATGCAATTTCTTTATTGCTGAAGCCCTTTGCTACCAAAGTGATGATTTCATATTCTTTTTCTGAAATATCGTAGGCAGCATAGTTGAATGGGGCAGAGGATTTGATCAGATCGGGAATCTTGGCAGCAATTTCATCACCATAAACATTCTGACCAGAATAAACGGCTTTCAGCGCCGGTACAATGTGTTCAAAATTCTGTTTGATAATATAACCTTTTGCTCCCAGCTCCAAAGCTTTTATAATGTACTCATCATCCACAAAGGTGGTCAGAAATAATACTTTGGCGGTGGGAAATTCCTTAAGCAGTTCTTCCAATGCCTCTGTTCCGTTCATTTTCTGCATTCGGATATCCATTAAAAGGACATCAGGCATATATTCTCTGTAAAGAGGAAGAGCCTGTGAACCGTCATTTCCAATGGCGGCAATTTCAATCGTTTCATCTGCTTCTAATATAATTTTTAGCGACATACAGACCAGCTGGTCATCATCTATCAATACAACACGCATTTTACATATCTCCTGAATTTCAATTCGGTATTATATTTCTGCATTTCCCATTATAGCATTGATTATTGCCCTCTACAATCGGAATCATGTGTCTGAGGTGGAAAATTATTGTTCCTGTAACAGGATAGTTGCTTTTGTTCTGCTGTCATATTTTCTGCGGTGAGGATATTATATATTTTATCATTTAGTTCATATTCGGTTTTGTTATATTTTGAATAATAAGAACGATGTACATTATTACAAATTATTTCAAAAATATTATCAAGGTTAATAAACTCTCCACTGGAATGTCCTAATCCTGTCAGTCTTTTTAACAGAATATCTATTTTAAAAATATCTTCATCACTTCACCATTAGAAGTATATTATCAGAATTATTTCGTAAAATCAATAATAATGTTTCATCTTTAGAAGAGTGGAGGAATACATGAAGATTTATTGGAATAAAGAGAACAATTCTAAGAATCTTATCGGAAAACGGGTTCATGAATTGAGGAAGGAACGGAAGTTATCCCAGAAAGCGCTTGCCGAAAAGCTTCAGCTTGCAGGATATGAATTTAGTGATCTGACAGTATTGCGGATAGAGAGGGGAACACGGTTTGTACCGGATTATGAAGTGGTTGCATTAGCAGAGTTTTTTCAGGTATCTTGTGAATATCTTTTGGGTGTTCAGGATAACGGATAAGCAGTGATTAGTAAGTTTACATAATAATCACTGCTTGTTTTTGCTTACCCAATGTTTTGTGCTGTGCCGTCAATATACAGGGTATATCCATTGGAATCTATATTATCAAGGGAGCCTTCAAAAGAAGTAATATAACTGTCGCCAGTAAGCTTCCATGTGCTGCTGTCATCAAGCGTTACAGTAATTTTGCCGCCTTCTTGTTCGGAATTGATGCTTCCTTCAAAAGAGCTTTCTTCCGATAGGGTGAGAAGCAGAGAGGAAATTTCATCTACAATGATCTTACCATTTAATATTTGATTATTAGCAAAAAGACTCATATCGGCACCATTGCTTCCGGCATTGCCCCAGCCACGGGAACTGTCATTGCCTGTCGCCCGGAGCAAAACCTCATTTGACAGTGTTAACGCCACGTTGTTTAAATTTAGTACGGAGGTTGTATTAGTAGTATAGATGAGATCTCCGTTTAGCCCGGTAATGCTGCCGCCGTTTACTGTCAAAGTGCCTTCCCCTTCTTCAGCATCCCCAGACATACTCTGATATATCATGATTGTGTGTAAATTTTCGTTTTTATCTCCGTGATAGGTACCCTGCATATTGCCGGTAACTTTACAGTTTTCCAGTGTAACGGAATTCTTCCCTTCAATAACGATACCTTCGGAAGCATTTGCGGTTAAAACAGCATCTGATACGGTAATATTCGCAGTACAGTAAACGGCAGGAGAGCCAGTGCCATTGGTGGTATAGGTTCCCTGGGATACATTGAGGGTTCCGCCGCCACGGTCACTGCGGATAGCGGCAGAAGAATTGCCGCTTGTCTCAATATTGAGGTTAGAGGCCTCTATAGATGCCCCGCCAGTTGCGTCGATACCGCCGGAGTTATCAGAATTGGTGGTAATGCTTGTATCACTTATGTTTACTCTGGTATCATTTCCATAAGCGAAGACACCGTTTGCACCTTTGGCATCTGTGGAAATGGCAGAATTGGTTATGGTGGTATCTGCTCCGTCCAGACTTAGAATACCAGCATTTAAACCATAAAAATCACTGCTTTCCGAATCACTGGTATCACCGCTGTTTTTCTGAATGGTAAGGGAATCCCCATTGTAGCTGACAGAGCCTTCTATACGTAGTGCATTTTCATCTTTATTTTCAGAAGAATAGGAAATGCCGGACTCCGTTGTATCTTTGTCAATAGTTACCGCACCGCTTCCAGTATTGACAGCAGTCTGTCCAGGTGCATTATCGGAAGGTGGGTTGCCGCCGTTTGGATTGGAAATTACTTCCTGTGCAATGGAAGTAATGGTGTTTTTGTCACCAAAGGTAATAGATAAAAAAGTGCCTTCGGTGATATCGGATAGAGAGATGCCCTGAAGAACAGACTCATCAGTTATGGTTAATGTAAAAGTTGTAGTGTTATTATTCATCTGTTCAGAAGGAGACGGATTGCCGTTTCCGTTATCTGCCTGTTCGGGAGAAGTCTGATTGCCGCTTCCGTTGTCTGCCTGTTCAGGGGGAGTCGGATTACCGTTTTCGTCGTCCGATTGTTCGGGGGGAGCCTGATCATCGTTTCCATTGTCTGGCTGTTTGGGAGAGGACTGGTTTGTACTTTCTCCGTCAGCCTGTTCAGGCAGGTCTGGAGCTGGTTCAGAAGGCTTGTTGGTATTTGGAATGTGGTCGGTACTTATTCTGCCGGTAAGTGATAGTGTGATTTTGTTATCGCTTATGCCGGTTACAGTAGCGTGAATTGTGGTATTGCTGAAATCTAATGTATTTTTGTTTGAAGCATTGCTATCAGTGCTGCCGGAGCATCCTCCTAATATGGAAACAGCAAGTATAAGGGTTACTATTAATGCAATATATTTCTTATTCATAAGCATTCTCGTATAATCCAATTGTCCTTTACAAAGTGATGGATTATTTTTCCTTTCCTACATTTTATTCCCGCAAGCAATGTGCCAAGTGCCGTGCTTGCACGAGCATTTGACGAATGCCGCGAGGGTCAAATACCCCGCCTCTTGGGGGAACTTGCTAAAGAGAAGTTAGGGCATGCCCCGTAGCTTACTGCGGGGTATTTGACTGATTATATTGAAGAACTCATGCATTCTTGTATAATATTAAAATCGCTGTGGATTTATTGTTAAGTATTTACAGCTCTGGGTGATGGAAAAAGACTCAGACCATGGTTTTGGATTTTTCCTATCTGAATATAGCATATCCCCAAAAGCTTTAATGAATATTAAAATTCTGTGTTAAAATTGTGAAAATTTGTAAGGGAAAAGGAATAAAAGAGATTATGGTATGAAGGAAAAAACAGCGATCAGGCGGCCGGTTTTTTAGGTATGGATACAAAAATCCGGAAGCCATTTTGTGTATTGATATGGATGATTCCATGTATGGCATGAACACGTTCTGTCATATTGGATAAACCAATGCCTCCGGTTTGTGTAAGATTGGAAACAGAATCAGCAGTTGTGGTTCCATTATCCTCAATTAATAGCTGGTCATATCCGGGCAGTTCCTTTACTGTAATGGAAAGTCTGGTGGCGTTGCTGTGTTTCATTGTGTTATTCAGTGCTTCCTTTGTAATGGCAAGGAAGCAGTATTTTACTTCTTTTGATATATTTCTTGATGTCTGGCAGTTAAATTGGACGGGGCAGAAAGAAAAACTGCTTATGAGACTGTTCATGGCTTCATGCAGATCAATGGACTCGTCATGCAGGTCATGGACACTGTTCCGAATGCTGTTCATGGCATCGTTTAGTGTTTCTTTTAATGCGGTTAGATGTGGCCGGATTTTTTCATCTTTGCATATCGCAAGCAAAGCACCTACCTGCAAGATAGAACGAGAGAGCATATGTCCTACGTTGTCATGGATTTCTCTTGCAATCCGGTTTCGTTCCTTTAAGGTTGCGATATAAATCTGGTTATTCTGCTGCTCCAAAAGCTCTGTATTATGTTTTTTCAATAGATATTCCCGTTCCACACTGTTGTCACGAAATTTTCTGACTGTCTGTGAAAGGGTATTGCGAAGGCGGTTTTGACAGGCAAGATAAAAGCTGAGCATACCGAGCAAAAAAATGAGAAGTCCTGTAGAAAGACCGGTCTTATAAAGATATTGTAGTGTCGGTATTATATAAAGACAAGGCAAATGGTACTGTCTGCGATAAAAATACATATAACACAACATGGGCAGAAATACGGATAAGTCCGGTATCAGCAGGCACAGAAAAAAAGGAATCAAGCCAAGGACAGTAAGAATTTTACTGTTTTGGATAATGCATTCGAAGCAGTATGTTGACAATACCAGAAGAATGCACATAATATGGAAAGCTGTCGGCTGGTTTAAAGGATATATGGCACCACAGAGCAGGAGCAGGATAATGGAATCTATATAGGTTGACATAATGTAATCTCCGTTCTTTGTTATCGTGAGTTTCGGATAAAACTAGTTTTACGATAATGGAATTCAATGATTTTGGCAAGTGTTTCAGAAAAAAAGTGACATTTGTCATGCAGTTTTTTTACATTTTACACTACAATTCTTTATTCGTATAGAGTAATATCAGGATAAACAGTCGGTCAGGGACTGAAAAGAAACCATTTGATCCGCATATGCAGCATCAGGTGGTTTATGTTACAGGAAGGGAGAATAATAGATGGTCGTAAAAATTGAGAATCTGGTAAAGAGATACGGTGATCTGCTTGCCTTGGATCATTTTAATCTGGAGATAGAGGAAGGGGAAATCTTTGGACTTCTGGGACCAAATGGAAGCGGTAAGTCTACCACGATTAACTGTCTGCTGGCTCTTTTGGAATATGATAAAGGAAACATTGAGATATTTGGCAGGGAAATGACACCTAAGAGCTATGATATAAAAAAGGATATCGGGGTTATTATGCAGAATGTAGCTGTATTTGAAGAGCTTACCGTATATGAAAATATAGATTATTTCTGCGGGCTTTATGTAAAGGATAAGGCGAAAAGAAAACAGATGGTGGAAGAAGCTATTGAATTTGTGGATTTGAAAGATTATCGGAAATTTCTTCCCAAGAAATTATCCGGCGGACTTCTGCGGAGATTAAATATTGCCTGCGGAGTTGCACATAAGCCTAAGCTGATTATTTTGGACGAGCCTACGGTGGCAGTTGATCCCCAAAGCCGTAACAAAATATTAGAGGGCATCCAGAACCTGAACCAAGAGGGTGCAACAGTTATTTATACTTCCCATTACATGGAAGAGGTGGAACAGATCTGTACCCGCATTGCTATTATGGATAAGGGAAAAAATGTTGCCATAGGCACAAAGGATGAATTGAAGGCAATGATCGACCTTGGAGAAACTATCAGCGTTGAGGTGCTGGAACTGCCGGATGAACTGAAGGAGGAGATTACCCATCTTCCCCATGTGATTCAGGTTCATTATGAAAACCACTTGCTAAAAGTGAAGTTTTCTAAGGGAAAACATAATTTATTAAGGCTGTTGGACTTATTGAAAGAGAAGGAAGCAGGATTTGGCGGGGTACATTCGGAACTGCCAACGTTAAATGATGTATTTTTGGAGATTACGGGGAAAGAATTAAGAGATTAAGGGGGAAAAGATATGCAGCATTTTTGGTATCGTATTAAAATGATGCTAAGGACACGTTCTGCTGTTTTCTGGGCAGTGCTGTTTCCGATTTTTCTTGGAATGGTGTTCTATTTTATGTTTGGAAATCTTGGTAATGCAGAGCAGTTTTCAGAGGTGCCGGTAGGTGTCATTTTAGAGAAAGAAAATGATATATTTATAGAATTATTAAAAGAGACGGAGATGGAAGAAGGTCTCAATATGTTTGAGGTTTATGAATATGACAGTAAGGAAAAGGCAGAGGACGCAATGCAAAAGAAGGAAATATGCGGATATATTCTGGTAAAAGGTGAGGACTTTTCTTTGGTGGTCAAAAAAATGGACATATCCAGTTCTTTAATTAAGACATTTCTGGACCAATATAAGCAGAATTATTTGATGATAGAGGATGTCGCAAAGAACAAGCCGGAACAGATGGAAAAGCTGATAACGAGTCTTGATTCTGATGAAGGGGTCGCAGTAGAAAATATTTCTTTAAAGGGACAGGATAAATCTCCGTATACCCAGTATTTCTATGCACTGCTTGCCATGGCATGTCTGATTGCATCTATGGTGGGTCTTGAAAATGGATTAAAGATCCAGGCAGATCTGTCAGCAGTGGGGGCCAGAAGAAATGTGGCACCAACCGGAAAGATGCAACAGATCATGACAGATTTTTTGGCATCTTTATTTATCTATTGTATCATGATGACCGGTGTTCTGGCAGTACTGGTATTTGTATATAAACAGGATTTTGGAAACAATGCAGGCTTTATTTTACTGGGGACATGGGCAGGAAGCTTTGTAGGTCTTGCCGCAGGTAACATGATGGCGGTTGTCTTTAAAGGTTCCAAGACCAAAAAGGAGGGGCTTAATGTTGCATTTTTTATGACGAGTTCTTTTTTGGGAGGACTGCAATGGGGAGATATCACTTATGTTTTGGAAAAAAACTGTCCTGTTATCAACCGGATCAACCCGGCAACGCTGATTGTCAATGCATTTAAAAGTCTGGCGGTTTTTGGGGACTATAAGCAGTATGCGGTGAATATGATTACACTTCTGGCGATAGGTGTTTTGCTTCTTATCATAAGTATATTGAAATTAAGGAGGACAAAGTATGCAAGTCTTTAAAACATATTTCAGATTGTTTAATGCCTATAAGGGAATCATCATAATGTACTTTGTGATTTTTATTGCAGTTGCTCTGGTTATGACAAGTAATAGTAGTCTTGCAACGAACAGTGAAATGTCAAGTGAAGTGACAAAACTGGATATTGCCATTATTGATAAGGATTGTGGGACATTGGGAACGGCACTCAGGGGATACTTTGGTGAAACTCATAATCTGATAGACATAGAATATGAAGAGGAGAAAATCTTAGATGAGCTTTATTGGAGAAAAATAAATTATGTGCTGGTAATTCCGGAGGGACTGGAAGAAAGTCTGCTAAATGACAACGTGGAAACAATGTCTTTTGAAAGTATGAAAGTGCCGGGGATGTTTGAGGCAGATTACTTTGAAGCGGAACTGAAACTGTATGTACAGAAACTCACAGGTTTGCTGGCAGCGGGATATTCCATGGAAGATGCAGAAGAAGAACTAAGCAGGCTGCAATCACAAAAGGCGGAGGTTTCTTTTGCTTCTTTTGTAAATAAAAAACAGAATGATGCGTGTACGATCTTTTTTATTTATGCCCCGTATCTGTTTATTACTCTTGGGATGAATGGGGTTGGAGTTATTCTGCTCCGGTTTAATGCCCGAGATGTAAAAGACAGAATGGAGTGCAGTGCATTGACTATGAAGGAGAGGGTGGCAGGAATCAGTGCAGGTATTTTGGTATTCGGGCTAATCATGTTTGCGGTAATTCTTGTGATTGCGGGAATTCTTTCAGGAGGGAGTATCTATGCGGATATGCGCTTTCCGTTTTTCCTGTTGAACCTGTTTTCTATGCTGGTATTTGGACTGAGTCTTGGATTTTTAACCGGAACAGTTGCAGGGAACAATGAGGCGGTGAATGGTCTGGTAAACATTGTAAGTCTTGGACTTTGTTTTTTAGGCGGAGTATTCGTTCCGCAGCAATTCTTCAGTGACACGATTGTGAAGGTATCCAGGTTCTTTCCAACTTATTGGTATGTAGCCACTAATGAAATGATTGGAGAAATGAAAAAGCTTAGCAGTGGACTTTCGGGTGAGATTTTTTCTCAGATAGGATTGGTGTTTGGATATGCATTAGTCATTTTTGCTATTACGCTGGTCATTATTTCCAGTCAGAAAACCCGTCGCAAATAGAAGGGGACAGGATTCTTGCGTTTCTTAATAAACTATGTTAATGTTTATGCGTGTAAAAGCGTATACTTGTTACAGAGACTGATGTTTTTGAAAAGGAGCGTAATGAATATGATAAAAATTGTAAAACAAATTGAGAGATATCTGTTTTTCATAATAGCCGTCTTTTTCCTACAGGGTCTGTTCTGTTTTTCTGTATGTGCTCAAAAAGGAACAGTGACGATTGCACTGGATCCCGGACATGGAGGAGGGGAAGACGGAGCCTATTACTATGGATTAAAGGAAAAGGATATTAATCTGAAACTGGCCAAATTGGTACAACAGGAATTGGAACAGTATTCGCATGTGTCAGTGGTATTGACCAGGGAGGAAGATGAAGAAGTAGGATTGTCCGAGCGGGCTTTACGGGCAGCAAAAGCAGGAGCAGATGTTTTACTGAGTGTACATTGCAATGCCAGTGCTTCCCATAAATCATCAGGAGCCTCCATATATATTAGTACAGGGGAAGGCAGAAGGCAGAAGCTTCAGGAATTTGCAGATTTACTGTTAGGGGAATTCGAGGCAGCAGGTCTTCAGAATGCAGGAACATTTGCAAGAGTTACCCAGATGGGAGGAAGGCGGTCGGACGGAAGCTTTGATGATTACTATGGGATTCTCAGACATTCGTATAATAATGGTATGCCTTCTATGATCATAGAGCATTGTTACATGGATTCAGAAACAGATAGAAAATTTCTTCAATCGGACGAGGGTTTGAAGACACTTGCCAGGGCCGATGCAAACGGAATTGCCGCTTATTATGGGCTTGAAAAAACGGATGGAACGAAAATAGTACCAAAACATGCGAAGGTATATGGAGGCACAACGAAAGCTGTGAAGCAGGATTATTTTGAAGCACCGCTTATCACAGGAATCCGATTGATGGAATATGATGGAAAAACACCAGGAATTGCCGAATATGAGGTGTCGGTAGAGGATGAAATAGGGATTCACTCCATTTATCTGGTATATAAAAATGGTGATACCGGAGAAACGGCTTCTGTTTTTTTAAAACAGTCAGAAAGTATTGTGACGGGGACACACCGGTTAAAGGGATATATCCCGGAATATCTGTCCCTTGGAAATTATAGATTATGTTATATTGGCGCATATAATGAAGCAGGATATGATGCAGGATATAATTATGCGGAAGGTTCTATGATTGGTTTTGGAAAATGTGACTGGCTGAATCGTTTTACTTATGAAGGAGATGCGGATATTCAGGTTGGACAGCCAGGAAGCATATCAACGGCACATCAAAAACTGATGGATTATGAAATACAAATAGGTCTTCGGAAAAAAGGTGATATATATCCGGTTTCGTTCTATCCGAATTAAAGTGAAGATAATCTATAAAAATCAGAATAATTGATTAGAACCATTCCTGAAAGAGGTTTTTCGGGAATGGTTCTAAATAAAAAGCATTACTGTTCAATGGATTTTTCATATTCATCAAAAATAAAATCAAAAATGCCGGCAAGACCGGTAAATTCGCAGCCATACCGGTATAAATTATTCTCTAACTCAATTCTGTGTAGGATCTTGACGACGGTAAGAATCTTTTGCTCTGAGGTTTCCAAAACAATTGTAGCATTAAAATAATAATTCTCCGGAATATAGGTGTTAGCAGTGAATCCGATTCCGGCCTTAGAAATATCAAATACTTTAATCTCGGCATTTAAATCCCGAATGACATCATTATCCTGCTTAAAGACTTCTGATACTTCAAGTGTCAATTGAATAGGTAGTCTTTTATATCTTCTCTTTTCCTGCATAGTAATGCCCTCCGTTTGTATTAATAATTATCATATAAACATTGTAACATAAAAAGATAAAAATAACAATAATATCCTCATTTCCATTGACAGTTTTGTAAAAAAAGGATACCATGTATGCGGTGTCTGTTCACATTAATGTCAGAAGGGACACCTGAAGAAATATAGAAATGAATAACATATGGAATGAAGTTTACAACATGAGGAGATTTACATGGGCGAAGTGTTTGACAATAGTTTTGATGAAGACGTACTGCATGAAGAATGCGGCGTGTTTGGAATTTACGATTTTGACGGCAGTGATGTAGCGGCTTCCATTTATTACGGTCTGTTTGCATTGCAGCACCGGGGACAGGAAAGCTGTGGGATTGCTGTTTCGGATACAAAAGGGCCAAAGGGGAAAGTTCTTTCTTCTAAGGGAATGGGGCTTGTAAATGAGGTATTTACTCCTGAAGATTTGGAGAAGTTAAAGGGCAATATCGGAGTAGGGCATGTCAGGTATTCAACCGCAGGTGCATCTGTCAGGGAAAATGCGCAGCCTTTGGTACTAAACTATGTAAAGGGAACGCTGGGTCTTGCACATAATGGGAATCTGGTTAATGCACCGGAACTTAGAAGGGAATTGGAACTGACAGGAGCGATTTTTCAGACTACTATAGATTCAGAAGTCATTGCTTATCATATTGCAAGGGAACGGGTGAATACGCCAACGGTAGAGGATGCTGTTATGCGGGCACTTAGAAAAGTAAAAGGTTCATATTCCCTGATCGTGATGAGTCCCCGCAAACTGATTGGGGCGAGAGATCCTTTCGGTTTCCGCCCGCTTTGTATCGGAAAGCGGAACAATGCATACGTGCTTGCATCGGAAAGCTGTGCACTGGATACTATTGGAGCAGAGTTTGTAAGGGATGTGGAGCCGGGGGAAGTAGTTGCCATTACTCCGGAAAATGGAATTGTTTCTTATAAAGATATGTGTCAGGACAAGCATGCAAGGTGTATATTTGAATACATTTATTTTGCAAGACCGGACAGTGTGTTTGACAAAATGAGCGTGTATGAATCACGCATTATTGCAGGTAGATGTCTTGCAAAGGATTCACCGGTAGAAGCGGATTTGGTTGTGGGAGTTCCGGAATCCGGTAATGCGGCAGCGCTTGGTTATTCATTGGAATCAGGAATTCCTTATGGAACAGCATTTGTTAAAAACGGATATGTAGGACGAACTTTTATCAAGCCAAAACAGAGTCAGAGAGAGTCCAGTGTACAGGTGAAACTGAATGTGTTAAAGGATGCCGTAAAAGGTAAACGGGTTATCATGATTGATGACTCCATAGTAAGGGGAACAACCTCAGACCGCATTGTCAGTATGTTGAAGGAGGCAGGGGCATCAGAGGTTCATGTCCGTATTTCCTCGCCACCGTTTTTACACCCATGTTATTTTGGAACGGATATTCCCAACAAGGAGCAGTTGATTGCCCATAATCGGACCGTGGATGAAATTTGTGAAATTCTCGGAGCAGATTCTCTGGGATACTTAAGGATCGAGAGATTGAAAGAATTATCCAATGGAAGGCAGTATTGTGACGGCTGTTTTAGTGGTAATTATCCGATGGAGCCGCCGGAGGAGGATATTCGGGGAGAATATGAATAGTATTACCGGGCAAAGCAAAAACAGAGGGCTTGGCAGGTTTTAGTGATCTCATTACGATAGAACAACACGTAAAACAGGCGGAAAAATAGCCGGTTATATTTAAGAAAACAGATTGTAACCAGAAAATGTTTAATACAGGAGGAGAAAGATGAAAGATAAGTATGTAAGTCCATTGTCAGAGAGATATGCAAGCAGGGAGATGCAGTATATTTTTTCACCGGATATGAAGTTTAAGACATGGAGAAAGTTGTGGATTGCATTAGCGGAGACAGAATATGAGCTGGGGCTTTCGGAAAACGGGAAGCCGGTCATCACCTTGGAACAGATTGAAGAGTTAAAGGCATTTCAGAATGATATTAATTATGATGTAGCACGAAAAAGAGAAAAGATTGTCAGACATGATGTAATGAGCCATGTATATGCTTATGGTAAGCAATGTCCGGCAGCAGCAGGCATCATTCATCTCGGAGCTACCAGCTGCTATGTGGGAGATAATACCGATGTCATTATTATGACGGAAGCAATGAAACTGGTTCGTAAGAAACTTTTGAACGTGATCAATGAGCTTTCCAAATTTGCCATGAAGTACAAAGCTCTGCCTACGCTTGCATTTACACATTTCCAGCCGGCACAGCCAACTACTGTAGGTAAGCGGGCAACTCTCTGGTTAGAAGAGTTAATGCTTGATTTATCGGATCTGGATTATATGATCAGCCAGCAGAAATTGCTTGGCTCAAAGGGGACAACAGGAACCCAGGCAAGCTTTCTGGAATTATTTAATGGGGATCATGAAACGATTCGCAAGATTGACGGCATGATTGCTGAAAAAATGGGCTTTAAGGAATGTTATCCGGTATCAGGGCAGACATATTCCCGTAAGGTGGATTCCAGAATCCTGAATGTTTTAAGTGGGATTGCACAGAGTGCACACAAGTTTTCTAATGATATCCGCTTGCTTCAGCATTTAAAGGAGATTGAGGAGCCCTTTGAAAAGAATCAGATTGGATCTTCTGCAATGGCATATAAGAGAAATCCTATGCGTTCCGAACGGATTGCTTCTCTGGCAAATTATGTTATGGTAGATGCATTAAATCCTGCTATTACTTCTGCAACCCAGTGGTTTGAGAGAACTTTAGATGATTCTGCAAATAAGAGAATTTCAGTGCCGGAAGCATTTTTGGCAGTGGACGGTATTCTGGATTTGTATTTGAATGTGGTAGATGGGCTGGTAGTATATGATAAGGTGATTTACCAGAGATTTATGAAAGAGATTCCTTTTATGGCTACAGAAAATATTATGATGGATGCTGTAAAGCGCGGCGGTGACAGACAGGAGCTGCATGAGAAGATCAGAGAGCATTCTATGGCAGCAGGAGCGGTGGTAAAGAAGGAAGGAAAAGAAAATGATCTTGTGGAGCGTATCGCAAATGATCCTGCTTTTGGAATGACGAAAGAAATGATAGAAGACATTTTGGAGCCAAAGAATTTTGTAGGACGTGCACCACAGCAGACAGAAGAATTTATTACAGAGGTTGTAAAGCCTGTGCTGGATGAAAATAAAAGTCTGCTTGGTATGACGGCAGAGATTAATGTATAAATTAAATAAATGATAAGAGGTAGCTGCACGAATAAAAGTTTTCTTTTTGCTTAAGTCAAGCAGAGAGAATGAAACTTGGTGTGCAGCTGCTTATTTTTTTGTGTTTATTTCACAAAGGAAGTATCTGGTAAATGTTAAAGTTTTATGAAATTAAAAAAAAAGCTAGGGTTGAAAGAAATTTTATGATATACTAATCTGCGGAGAACAAGCGATTTATAAATAGAAAGGGTGATTGCGTGAACAACCACAAGGAAAGAATTAATTATTATTCACAAATTACGGAGGAGATACAAGGGTTATCTGAATTGTGTCTTGAAAATTTTCAGATTGATCCGGAACTTTACACCAAATATGATGTAAAGAGGGGTCTTAGGGATATTAACGGTAAGGGTGTACTTGCAGGTCTTACCGATGTTTCAAAGATAAAGTCATATACAGTAGAAGATAATGATATGATTCCATGTGAAGGAAAATTGTACTATCAGGGTGTAGATGTGGAGGATATCGTTGCAGGATTTATTAAGGAAAAGCGGTTTGGTTATGAGGAAACGGTATATCTTTTGTTATTTGGAAAGCTTCCTGATAAAGGGGAACTGGAAATGATCACAAAGATTTTATCTGATTACAGATTGTCACTGCCGACGCATTTTGTAAGGGATATTATTCTGAAAGCACCAAGCAAGGATATGATGAATACATTGCAAAGAAGTATACTGACTTTATTTGCATATGATGATAAGGCAGATGATACGTCAATCCCAAATGTATTAAGGCAGTGTCTGCAATTGATTTCCGTAGTGCCATTGTTGTGTGTTTACGGATATCAGGCATATTCGCATTATCATGACGGAAACAGTTTATATATACATACACCCCAGCCGAATTTATCAACGGCAGAGAATCTGCTCTTTCTTTTGCGGCCGGATAGCAGTTATACGGAATTGGAAGCGAGAATTTTGGATTTGGCACTGGTGTTGCATGCAGAGCATGGAGGTGGTAACAATTCCACTTTTACGACACATGTTGTTACGTCTTCTGGAACAGATACTTATTCATCAATGGCTGCGTCACTGGGGTCTTTGAAGGGACCTAAGCATGGCGGTGCTAACATCAAGGTGACAAAAATGTTTGCCGATATGAAGGAGTATGTAAAGGATTGGAATGACGAAGAAGAGATAAAGAATTATCTGAAGAAGCTTTTGCATAAAGAAGCATTTGATAAGGCAGGTCTTATTTATGGTATGGGGCATGCAGTATATTCCATTTCAGATCCGAGAGCCAAAGTGTTTAAGGGATTTGTGGAAAAACTTTCCCTTGAAAAAGGTTATGAAAAAGAGTATCAGTTATATGCTAATGTAGAAAAACTGGCTCCTGAAGTAATTGCAGAGGAGAGGAAAATCTATAAAGGCGTTAGTGCCAATGTAGATTTCTATTCAGGATTTGTATATCAGATGCTGGATCTCCCTACAGAATTGTTTACACCATTATTTGCTGTGGCAAGAATGGCAGGCTGGAGTGCACATAGGATTGAAGAATTGATTAATCAGGGTAAGATTATTCGTCCAGCGTATAAAGCTGTCAAGAAAAAGCAATCCTATATACCAATCGATGAGAGATAGCATATGTGTGAAGGTATAAGACAGATTGGAATGCTTATATTCTGATTAGTCCATGGCCATAAATGCTGGGATTCACAAAATGTTTTTTCGTCGCTTGGAATATCATAAAGAGGTATAGAGAGGAAGAGAGATAATGGATAGTCATGTAATGAACCAATTAAGCTATGGACTTTTTGTGCTGACGGCAAAAGAAGGTGAGAAGGATAATGGTTGTATTATCAATACAGCGATACAGGTTACTACATCACCGAACCGTGTTTTGATTGCCGTTAATAAGGATAATTATACACATGATATGATTATGAAAACAAAGGAGTTTAATCTGACAATACTGGATGAGAGTGCTACATTTGATACCTTTAAGCAATTTGGCTTTCAAAGCGGAAGGGATACGGATAAGCTTGCTGCAATTTCTTTTTCAAGAGCAGAGAACGGGATTGTCTATCTGACAAAGGAGAGCAACGGCTATATTTCTGGTAAAGTAGCAGATATGGTAGATCTCGGAACACATACTGCATTTATTGCTGATGTAACGGGAGGCGAAGTGTTATCAGAGAATCCTTCAGTGACGTATTCCTATTATCATGCCAATATCAAGCCGGCCAGGAAACAAACTGAGAAAAATGAAAAGCAGGAAGAGAAAAAGGGATATATCTGTAAAATATGCGGGTATATTTATGAAGGAGATACATTACCACCAGATTTTGTATGTCCTATCTGTAAGCATGGTGCAGAAGACTTTGAACCATTATAAAATAAGGATGTTTAGCTGTCACAGGATAGAAGTTCTTACAACAGATTTCAGTAAGAAGTTTTCATGTTTTGTGACAGCTGTTTTTTATGTTTAAGGAAATTATCATATGTTTAGAAATCAGGTGAAAAAATGATTCGAAATCGGGAAAAAGCTTTTTTAAAGGGATTATTTTTTATTGTATTGTTCTATGTGGTAGTAGAACATTTTACACTGGTAAAGGAGATTCTTTCTTCAGTGTATAATGCCATTTCACCACTTATTTATGGTATTGTAATCGCATTTATTGTCAATTTGATTGTTGTTCAATTAGAAAAGCATATGACAAAAGGCATTTTTGAAAATCATACCATTAAACGAACTACGTCCATTGTGACCTCTCTTTTTATTGTAGCAGGTATCATTGCGGTTGTTTGTTTTAATATGATACCGGGAATCATAGACAGCGTAAAACAGATTGCAGAAAAAGTGCCACAGGCAATAGACAAAGTTCTTGAATTTTTACAAAAAAATTTCGGTGTATCCGGTGAGATTTCAAATGTTGCCGAGAATTTTAAGCTGGATGAAGAGCTTGTCACTAATATGTTTGGATTGATGGAGAACCGCTCCTTTATTGAAGCTATAAAAGCAAGCGGTAATGTGGTGGGCAGTGTTTTTTCTGTTTTTGCCAAATTTTTTATTGGTCTTTTTTTTGCGTTTTACATACTTGCAAAGAAAGAGTCCATTGGGGCATATATTCGTAAACTGATGGAAACTTATCTGCCTGAAAAGACGGCAGAAGGGATTGTATATTTTGGAAGCATTATTTATGAAACCTATGCAAATTTTATATCCGGACAATGTCTGGATGCGGTTATTCTGGGATGCCTTCTTACTGTATGTATGGGGATTATGGGACTGCCTTACCCTGTGCTGATTGGTGTGATTGTAGCAGTGACGGCATTGATTCCTGTGGTGGGGGCTCTTTTTGGAGGAACGGTCGGAGCTGTTTTGCTGGTGATGGATTCGCCGGTTAAAGCACTGACATTTCTTGCATTATTTTTGATTTTGCAGCAAATTGATAACCGCCTGATCTATCCGCATATTGTAGGAAATGCGATTGGAATTCCGTCTATTTTAATCTTTGCGGCTATTGTGATCGGAGGAGAGTTTGGTGGTGTGATCGGCATGTTTTTAGGGATTCCGTTCACAGCAGTTTTATATGCGATCGTGGAGCAGGATATTGATAAACGCAGGAAAAAGAAGCAGGAAAGGGAAGCGGAGGCAGCGAAGCTTAGAAGGTGATTTTCTGAATCAGCATTTCATAAGATATGCCGCCGGCGGGGTAAAAATTCCATAGAATGGTGCTTTCTGTTATGGACAGGCTGCGTCTTCTCAGATCGTGGATGGCCTGACAGGCCCCCTCTATAGGTGTTTCCTGTCCGGAGCGTTTTTGTTCGCAGCCAATAAAAACTGCTGTTTTTGCACTGGCGAGCAGGGCATCATGAAAGCGGGGAATGAAGGAATCATTTTCTTCTTTGAGGCGGTTGGAAAAAGCTTCCACAGGAATTGCCGTATTCTGAAAAAGCATATTTTGCAAATTTACAGTAAAAACATGATAAATATAGGAAAACATAGCCTGTAACTGGCTGTGTACGCCAAAACACCAGATGTAGTCATAGGAAACAGGGGCAAGAGGAATGGCTGTCAGTCTGTTTCTTTGAAAAATATGTTCTATCTGGGATATGGCAAATGCTTCAAATTCTTCAGGAGTAAAGGATGGAAGCTGGATATATGTTTGAAGAGAATCACAAAATTGCCAGTAATCCGAGTCCGTTATGCCATTGAGGCTGACAGGCAGCAGACAGATAGATGGCGAGTCTTCAAGATGGTAAATACCCAGTGCCTTTTTCATGGCAGTTTCATCGTTATCTATTAATGTTATTTTGGAAAAATGAGGAGCGATACGGGACAGATCAATGTCATTGCAGGCTCCGGCTCCTATAATGGCAAGAGTGGGAAGCATTTCTGATTGTTTCATGCCGGCATGGAAGGAGAGGGGAAGGGAAATAAGGTCAGTCTGGGAAATTAGATAACGGGTTAGAGCATCCCGGTAATATGTCCAGTCTTTATAGGCATCTGGCAGAAGAAAATGGGATTTGATTTCGTCATATAATTTCATGGAATTCTCCTTTTACAAAGTCTGTTATATAGCGTTATATGTAGTAATATTTACATATATTGGGATGGCAGTGCAGTCCGTATTGCATAAATGTATTAGATACTGCTTACAGTATAAACGAAAAGAAAAATAAAATCTACTTTGAAAAAATATATAGAAATGATATACTTTTATTTATAAAGGAAGCAAAAGCAAGGAAACGAAAACAATGAAATTAATAAAAATACATTTAACAGCAACACAGATTATCATATTAAGTTTTTTGTCAGCAGTTTTGATTGGTGCTTTTTTGTTAAGTCTGCCGGTGGCAGCAGCTAACGGACAGGCAACACCATTTCTTGATGCTTTGTTTACGTCGGTTACCAGTGTATGTGTAACTGGTCTTGTGGTTGTACCAACAGCAACGCATTGGAGTTTTTTTGGACATATCGTTATTCTGGGCTTAATTCAGATAGGTGGTCTTGGAGTGATTGCGATTACGACTACGATTTTGATGATACTGGGGAAAAAGATTTCGCTGAGCAGCCGTATGCTGTTAGGTGCTGCCTTTAACCTGGACACATTAAAGGGACTGGTTCAGTTTTTAAGGAGGGTATTTAAAGGTACTTTTCTGGTGGAAGGAATCGGGATGCTCTGTTTTTTGCCCGTTTTTGTACCAGAACATGGTTTGATAAAAGGAATATGGTTTTCTGTTTTTCATGCAGTATCGGCTTTTTGTAATGCAGGGATTGATCTTATAGGAGATAGCAGTTTCGTTCCATATGCTGATAATTTATGGGTGAATCTCGTAACCATGACGTTGATTATTATGGGAGGGATTGGTTTTGTTGTCTGGTGGGACGTGATAGGAGTGCTGAAAAAGAAAAAAAATATGGAAATTCGAAAAGAATCTGTTTGGCGGAATCTTTCCCTGCATTCAAAAATTGTGTTAAGTATCACGGTATTTTTAATTTTTTCCGGCGCCTTTTTCTTTTTCTTATTTGAGTATGACAATCCATTAACTATGGGGAATGACTCGTTGGGACAAAAGCTTTTGGAATCTTTGTTTCAGTCAGTGACAACGAGAACGGCAGGAATTGCGACGATTTCACAAAAAGGGCTCACTACGCCTTCTGTCATTACGGCATTGGTCCTTATGTTTACAGGAGGTTCTTCCGTGGGAACTGCCGGTGGAGTTAAGACGACTACCGTTGCGGTTCTGATACTGGCAGTTATTTCTACTGTTCAGGGGCGGGAAGATGTAAATTGTTTTGGCAGACGTATTTCAGAGAAAACAGTAAGGAAGTCATTATCGATTATATTGATCAGCTTTATCGCCAGCATAGGTGCCATTATTGCAATGCTGATATTTGAAAACGGAGATTCTGTTGATATTATCTATGAGGTGTATAGTGCACTTGGCACGGTAGGGTTATCGAGAGATTATACGATGACTATGGGCTTGGCGGGTAAACTGATTCTCAGTATCTGCATGTTTTTAGGAAGAATCGGACCTATTACGATGGTGATTGCTTTTACGATGAAAGATACACAGTCTCCTGTGAGACTGCCGGAGGAAAAGATAACAGTCGGCTAATAAAGTTTGCAAAGCAAAATTGGTTACTGGGTAGTATAAAGTAGATTATAAAATCTGCGAGACGGGAATTGCCCGCATTTAAATCTGCTTCGCAGATAGGCGGGCAAGTAGGCAATCAATTTTGCAAAGCAAAATTGGTTACAAGAGAAAGGATATAGAGTATGAAAAGGAAAGAAGATAAAAAATCATATGCCGTATTTGGATTGGGAGAGTTTGGAAGAAGTGTTGCAGTGGAACTGGCAGCAGCAGGAGCAGAGGTTATGGTTCTTGATAAAGATGAGGAACAAATATCAGATATTGCAGATAAGGTAACGCTTGCTATGCAGATTGATGCATCGGAAATGCACGCATTGGAAACGCTGGGATTGTCTAATATGGATGGAGTGATCGTGGCGATGACGGGATGTCTGGATGCCTGTATCATGGCAATTCTGGCAGCGAAGGAAGCCGGTGTGCCATTTGTAATTGCAAAATCACAGAACGCAACACAGACTACGATTTTTCAAAGGATTGGTGCGGATAAGATCGTGACACCGGAACATGACGGCGGTATACGTCTGGCAAGGAATATTATAGCAGGCAATTTTTTGGATTTCTTTGAATTATCAAACCGTCTCCGCATGGTGGAGCTGGCGATTAAAAAAGAGTGGGCAGGTAAAAGTTTAAAGCAGCTTTCTCTTCGAAAGAGACATAAGATTAATGTAATAGCGATAAGGCAGGATGGGGAACTGACAACAGATATAGATCCGGATGCTCCTTTGAGGGAAGAAGATACTATTTTAATAATAGTTGATAAAAAATATATTGAAGAGTTACTAACTTAGGAGGTTGAAAAGCTGATGATGCCGGTAACAGATTTACAGGATATTCTGAAAAAACAGGTTGTATTGATGGACGGTGCAATGGGAACATATTATAGCCGAATACATCCGGAAGGAGGAGAGGCGGAAAGTGCAAATATTACGCACCCGGATTGGATTAAAGATATTCATAAAAAATATATTCTTGCGGGTGCAAAACTCATTAGAACCAACACTTTTGCAGTTAACCATATGTTGTTCAGGCAAGAAGAGATAGAGGATAATCTGATTGCGGCAGTAAAAAATGCAAAGGATGCAGTAAAGGAAGCAGGTGCTCCAATATGGATTGCTGGTTCTATCGGACCTGTCCGCTGTGATAATGAACAGGAAGAAGAAAAGGTTTTTGAGGAGTATCAATATATCTGTGATGTTCTGGCAGGACAGGGAATCCGCATTTTTATACTGGAAACCTTTGCGGATACTGCAATGGTTATAAGGATTGCAGAGTATATTAAAAAATTAGCTGCCGATACCCTGTTGGAAGACGTATTTGTAATGGCTCAGTTTTCCGTGAATCGTATGGGATATACCAAGTATGGATACAGTATGCAGAGACTGGTAAATGAATTGGAGAACCAAACGGTTTTGTCAGGTTTTGGTTTTAATTGTGGCATTGGGGCGGCACATATGAATAAGTTGTTAACGAAAATTACGTTTTCAAAAGATTGTACATTAAGTGTTTTGCCAAATGCAGGGTATGAGCATATTTTGCGGGGAAGGCAGTTGTTCATAGATAATCCTTCGTATTATGCTTCTATTATGGAGCAGGTTTTGTCAAGTGGTGTGAACCTGATTGGCGGATGTTGTGGAACTACACCAGAATATATCAGGGCACTATCGGAGATGTTAGGTGAGAAAAAGAGTCCTGTAAACAAAAGGATTATGCCGGTAGTGGGAAAAACAGTGTGTGCAGAACCGCCTCATCCATTTATAGAAAAGTTAAACAGGGGAGACAGGGTATATGCAGTGGAAATTGATTCTCCGTTTGACCAGAAAGCAGATAAATTCTTAGAGGCAGCGTGCCGCCTGCATGAAAATAATGTGGATTTAATTACCATTTCTGATTCTCCAATGGCAAGGTCCAGGGCAGAGTCCTTTGAAATGGGGATTTTTATTGCTAATAAGACAGGGGGATGTGTAATGCCTCACATATGCTGTAGGGACAGGAATCTGATTGCTCTGCGTTCTGCTATACTTGGTGGATATATTAATGGAATTCGAGATATGCTGATCGTTACAGGAGATCCGGTGGCAAGAGATGACCGGAATATCATTTCAGGGGTATTTGATGTGAATTCCATCAAATTGATGGAATATGTCAGGAACATGAATCAGGAAATTTTTATGGAGGATCCGGTTTATTATGGAGGGGCCCTTAATTATGCAGGAGTTAATATAGAAGCGATTGTGGACAGGATGGAGAAAAAAATGGCGGCAGGATGCAGTTATTTTCTTACCCAGCCAGTGTATTCCGATTCGGATATTAACAGAGTAAGAGAATTGAAGAAACGGACTAATGCCAAAATTCTTCTTGGGATTATGCCGCTTGTAAGTTATAAAAATGCACTGTTTATGAAAAACGAATTGCCGGGGATTGATGTTCCGGATGAAATTGTCGATTGTTATCGTCCTGATATGAATCGGGAACAAGCGGAAGAGACGGCTGTAAGATTAAGTGTAGAAATTGGCTGTAAGGCTTCAGATTTTGCAGACGGATATTATTTTATGACTCCATTTAACAGGGTTTCGTTAGTGAATAGGATTATTAATAGATTGAGGGAATGTAAATGAGCGCTTTTGTTGAGTTTAAGAATGTGAGTAAATGTTATCATACCGGAGAAGTTTCCATTCACGCACTAAAGGATGTTAATTTTGAAATTGAGCAGGGTGAATTTTGTATTATTGTAGGAGCTTCCGGAGCAGGGAAAACAACGATTCTCAATATTTTAGGGGGAATGGACACCTTGACAAGTGGGGAGGTATCATTAGATGGCAGGCAGATATCAGCAATGAATAAAAAAGAGTTAACTACCTATCGTCGGTATGATGTAGGATTTGTATTCCAGTTTTATAATCTGGTAGGAAATCTCACAGCGTTGGAAAATGTGGAACTTGCCTCCCAGATTTGTAAAAATCCACTGGATGCGGCAATGGTGTTAGAAGAGGTGGGCTTAAAGGAAAGAATGTCTAATTTTCCTGCACAGCTTTCCGGCGGGGAGCAGCAAAGAGTGGCAATTGCAAGAGCACTGGCCAAAAATCCTAAGCTCTTGCTTTGTGACGAGCCCACAGGAGCATTGGATTACCGGACCGGAAAGTCGGTGTTGAAGCTTTTGCAGGATACTTGCAAAAATACAGGAACTACAGTGGTTGTCATTACACATAATCAGGCATTAACGGCAATGGCAGACCGTATTATCGTAGTTAAGAGTGGGAAAATCGCAGAGATGAGGATGAATGAACAGCCTATGGATGTATCAGAGTTGGAATGGTGACAAAATGAACAAGGGAATGATAAAATCGACAATCCGTGAAATAAAAGGAAGCTTTGGAAGATATATGGCGATTTTGTTGATCGTCGCTCTTGGTGTGGGCTTTTTTTCAGGTTTGCAGGTAGCGTATGATGCAATGGTTTATACAGCGGATGCTTATCTGGATGATTTGAATTTCTTTGATTACCGTCTGCTTTCCACATTGGGATTTGATGAGGAATCGGCAGATGTGCTTGCAAAAGAGGAGGGTGTTCTGGCAGCGGAAGGAGCAAAGAGTGCCGATGTTTTGATTGCGGAAGCTGACGGTACAGAAAGAGTGGTTAAAACAATATCCTTTCCTCAAAAGGTAAATACGTTGGATTTAACTGCGGGGAGAATGCCGGAAGCGGAAAATGAATGTGTTGTGGACAGGCATGCGTATAGTGAAGCAGATATCGGAAAGAAATTAACCATAGCCGAATCGAATGAAAAAGAAGATCAGGATAAATTTTCGGTAAAAGAATATACGATTGTAGGGCTTGTAAGATCTCCACTTTATATACACTATGGTCGGGGAAATACTTCTGTTGGTGACGGAGCGATAGATGGTTTTGTTTATTTGATGAAGGAAGCCTATGATATGGATTATGATACGGAAATCTATATTGCTTTCGATAAAGATGCAGCTATCTATTCAGAAGAATATGACAATCTCATGGATTCCAGAGAAGAAGAATGGAAGGAAATCTGCCAGAGGGAGGCGGACTTCAGATATCATCGTATTTATGCAGAGGCGCAGGAAGAGATTGAGGATGCGGATACGACATTACAGGAGAAAAAAGCTGATGGGGAGAAAGAATTAGCTGAGGCACGGGATACGCTTACTGATGGAGAAAATCAAATTGCAGATGGGAAAAATGTAATCAGTAAAGCAAAACAAACGTTATCAGACAACAAAAATACGTTGGAGAAAAAAGAAGAAGAATATAAGAAAGGTCTTAAAGTATATAAGAAAAATAAAGCCGTCTATGATAAGGGAAAAAAGGCATACGACAAGGGAGTAAGTACCTATAACACGCAGTATGCGGAGTATGAAAAAAATCTTACTGCTTATGAAACCAATAAAAAAGCTTATGATGAAAGTGAGCAGGAATATGCCAAAGCCAGGGGACAATATGAAAGCGGGAAAGCATATTTAAGTGAGCAGGAGCAGAAGGTAAAAGAACAGGAATTTGCAGCCTGGAGAGCAACATTAGATGCGACAGGGAGCACATTGGCGGGTGTAAAATCGCAGTTAGATGCGGGAGCTGTGGAATTAAAGGAAGCAAAGAAAACTATTGATACTGAAGGGAAAAAGCTGAGCAAGGCCGATAAACAGTTAAAAAAGGCAAAAAAGGAACTGGACGAGGCAGGTATCAAAATCGAAGAAGCCAAAAAACAGTTTTCCCAGGCCGAAAGACAGATTTCAGAAAAGGAAAGGGAGTTGGTGTCTGCCGAAAAGGAGCTTGCCAACGGGCAGATAGAGTATGATGATGCCAAAAAGGAATATGATGAAAAGATAGCGGATGCAGGGAAAGAAATTGCAGATGCAAGAGAAGAACTTAAGAATTTGAAAAAACCGGAAATCTATGTATTAGGCAGGGAAACCAATACAGGATATGCAGGTTTTGATAATGATGCCCAGATTGTCAAGGGAGTCGCAAAGGTATTTCCTATCTTTTTTTTCCTGGTAGCAGCACTGGTATGTATGACTACTATGGCAAGGATGATGGAAGAACAGCGTACCCAGATTGGTGTGCTAAAGGCTCTGGGATATTCTAATGCAGCGATTATAGGGAAATATATGGTGTATTCTGGAAGTGGGGCATTGACGGGTGCGGTTGGTGGTTATTTTGCAGGCACATGGACATTTTCGATCGTTATATGGAATGCATATAAAATGATGTATGATATGGGTTCCCTGCATTATGTATTGAACAGTGGACTGGCAGTTATTTCTGTTTTAGTGGCACTTTTATGCTCTGCGGGAACCACATTCGTAGTGTGCTATCAGGAGCTGCGGGAAATGGCGGCGGCATTAATGAGACCGAAGACACCTAAAGCAGGTAAAAGGGTGCTGTTAGAAAAGATTCCTTTTATCTGGAAACATTTAAAATTTTTAGATAAAGTATCGGTACGGAACCTTTTCCGCTATAAAAGGCGGTTTTTTATGATGATTATCGGAATCAGCGGGTGTACAGCATTACTTGTTACAGGAATGGGTGTCAGGGATTCTATAGCAAATATTGCAGATACCCAGTTTGAACAAATATTTATTTATGATATAGCAGCGGATATCAGGGAGGACGAGGTCAAGGTTCCGGGTATAAAGGAGTCTCTTCTGATTGCAGGAAAGAGTGTGGATTTGCAGGCCGGCGGGGAGGTAAAGAGTGTTTACCTGATGGTGCCTGCTGAAAAAGAAGGATTTTCTTCATATGTAGATTTGCATACACAAGAGGGAGAACAGATTGATTTTCCGGAAAACGGTAAAGCAGTGATTTCCTCTAAACTGGCAGAGAATTATGGTATTGGCGTGGGGGACACTGTTACCCTGCAAAACAGTGATTTAAAGGGTGGAACTGTTATGGTCAGCGGTATTTACCAGAATTATTTTAGCCATTATGTAATTATGACCCCCGATACGTATGAACAGCTTTTTAAAGAAAAGGCTGAATACAATGAAATGTATGTAAATATTGAGGAGAATGCAGATGTGTATGAGGTTGCCTCTGCTCTGATGAAAGCGGAAGATGTCAGTATGGTAACAGTCAGTGCAGATATTAAACAGATGGTATCTGATATGATGGGCAGCCTGGATTATGTTGTAATTCTCGTAATTATCTGTGCCGCCATGCTTGCATTTATTGTAATATACAACCTCAATAATATTAATATTACGGAGAGGATACGGGAAATTGCAACGATTAAGGTGCTTGGATTTTATAAGGAGGAAACCAATTCTTATATTTTCAGGGAAAACACTGTATTAACATTATTTGGAAGTCTTGTGGGAGTTTTACTGGGACATTACCTGCACCGGTTTGTTATGAGCCAGATTAAGATTGATGCAGTGGCGTTTGATGTGCATGTTACAGGTTTCAGTTTTATCCTGAGCATCATCCTGACATTTTTATTTAATCAGATTGTGAATCTTTTTATGTCAAAGAAGCTTGAGAATATAGATATGGCAGAATCCCTTAAGTCAGTCGAGTAATGCTGTATGCCTCCATAGGTAAAGGAAGAAGAACAGGTATATTTTACAGGAAATAGCGATATACATGAAACATCAGACATTTTTCTAAACCGCATAAAGTTTATGTAGGTGAAAACGTAAAAGGAATGAAGGTGTCAGGGAATGAATGTTTCAGAGATTATTAAGAGATTGGATGATTTTGTCTGGGGACCGTTGATGCTGGTCTTACTGGTGGGAACCGGTATTTTTCTGACAGTCCGTACCGGTTTTCTTCCATGGAGGAATCTTCCATATGCACTAAAAAGCACCTTAAGTAAGAAGGCACGGACAAAAGGCAGTGGAGAGGGGGATGTCTCTCCGTTTTCTGCACTTACCACAGCACTCGCAGCGACGATTGGTACCGGTAATATAGTAGGGGTAGCAACAGCAATGGTAGCTGGAGGTCCGGGAGCATTGGTCTGGATGTGGATTTCTGCCTGTTTTGGTTTGGCATCTAAGTTTTCTGAGTGTATGCTTGCCATTAAGTACCGGGAGATAAATGACAGGGGAGAAATGTCAGGCGGACCCATGTATACCATGAGAAAGGCATTTAGGCATAAGACATTTGGAAAGCTCTTTGGCTGGCTGTTTGCATTTTTTACTGTCTTGGCATCCTTTGGTATCGGTAACATGACACAGGCAAATTCTATAGCATCCGCTTTACATGAAACGTTTCATTTCCCCACAAAGATGATCGGAATTATCATTACGGTTCTTGTCCTGTTCATTATTGTGGGCGGGATTCAGACAATTTCGAAGATATCTTCCATCATAGTGCCTATTATGGCGGTCTTTTATGTGGTTGCGGGCATTATTGTAATAGCAGGTAATATTGAAAATATACCTTCCGGGATTGTTGATATTTTTTCAATGGCATTCAGCGTGAAGGCAGTGACCGGTGGAGCTCTGGGTACGGTTGTGGCTTCCATGATGGGAGCGGTGCGTTATGGTGTTGCCCGTGGGATATTTTCCAATGAAGCAGGCATGGGTTCAGCAGCAATTACGGCAGCAGCAGCGGCTACGGATTATCCGGTCCGGCAGGGTTATATCAATATGACAGGAACCTTTTGGGATACTATCGTTGTATGTACGATTACAGGATTGGCGATTGCCTCGTCCGGAGTACTGGGCATGACATCACAAAAAGCGGCAGGTACATATGCAGTAACAGGAAATCAGCTGATAACCGAGGTATCCTATGATGGGAAGAAATGCATAAATGTATATGATATGGAGATAGATGGAAGAAGAGTTATATTGAGGGATAAGAACCATATACCCCTTATGCTGACACCGTATATGGGAAGCTATGAAAAAGCTGCTTCCGGTGTGGAAAAGGCAGTTATTACAAATGGTGTTATGATGGGTACATGGGAGGGAGATGACCGGAATCTCTATCATTTTGGAAGGGATGGAAGTTATGTATGTGATGAATTGATAAAGGGAGCATCCTTGACTATCCAGTCTTTTACAACAGTGCTGGGAAAAGCCGGTGGCTGGGTTATATCTGTGGGAATTGCGTTGTTTGCGTTTTCCACCATACTTGGATGGGAATATCAGGGAGAGAAAGCCTTTGAATATATGATGGGGACATATCGGTATAATATGGTATACCGGATTGGATTTTCGCTTATTGCATACATAGGAGCAACACAGGCACTGGAACTTGTCTGGAATCTGTCGGATATTGCCAATGCCCTGATGGCAGTTCCGAACCTGATCTGCCTGTTGGTCCTTAGTGGAGAAATCGCAAAAGAGATGAAGGCCTTTCAGAAAGTGATTGATGCAGAAAGAACCTTTAAATAAGAACAATTTATAGCATTGTTTAGATATTATAATGGCACGCTGCCGGCAAAATATGAGTTGCCGGTACCGTGCCATTAAAAGATGGTGTGCTATGAAGACATACTATGCTGTTAATCGTATCTTGTATTTTGCAAGCCAGTAATTGATCTGTAAAAAATATGCCAGAAGCTGTGGTCCTGCCATCAGCTGTCCATAGAATGGTCTTCCGTAATCAGTTGGATTTTTCATAAAGCCCATGACTTTATTTCGGTCGATCAGAGTACAGAGGGGAGCAGTTCCGTCATGTAAAAGCTCCGTCATTTCCTGGCGCAGGAGTTTTTCATAGGCGGGATCGTAGGTTTTGGGATAAGGACTTTTTTTACGATAAAGAATTTCTTCCGGCAGATATTTTTCTCCCGCTGCCCGGAGGAGCCCTTTTACGATTCCGTTATGGCATTTCATTTCCCATGGAACATTCCATACATATTCAATGATCCGGTGGTCTGCTAACGGTACGCGTGCTTCCAATCCGCTATACATACTGGTTCTGTCCATACGGTCAAGAAGTGTCTGCATAAACCATTTAAGGTTCAGGTACGCAATTTCCCTTCTTCTTTTTTCTTCCGGGTTTTCGCCCGGTAATACGGGAGTTTCCCGGATAGTTTTTTCATAAGCTGCCCTGGCATATTCCTCTATGGGAAGTTCCTGTAAGACTTCATCCTTTAGCAGCATTGTGCGGGGTGCAAAATCCATTGACCAGGGGAAAATGTCTGCTTCGAAACATTCTTTTTTATGAAACCATGGATAACCTCCAAAGATTTCGTCAGCACACTCACCGGTCAAAGTAACTTTATTGTGTTTTGCAACCTCTTTACAAAAGTATAGCATGGAAGATTCCACATCCGCCATACAGGGGAGGTCTCTGGCATCTACGGCATCATATAGATAGTTGTATAATTCTTTGTTATTGCATTCCAGAAAATGGTGATTTGTATTTGAAAATTGAACCATTTTTTCCACCCAGGGACGATCCTGTGTCGGCTGGAATGCATTTGCCTTGAAGTTTACATCATTATCGGTAAAATCAAAAGAGTAGGTATCCAGCTGTTTTCCTTCTTTTTGAAGTTCCTCGCTGCATATTGCCGTTACAAAGCTGCTGTCCACACCGCCGGATAAAAATGTGCAGATGGGAACGTCAGACAGCATTTGTTCCCT
Organism: Lachnospiraceae bacterium; assembly: GCA_029063085.1. Classification (GTDB taxonomy): domain Bacteria; phylum Bacillota; class Clostridia; order Lachnospirales; family Lachnospiraceae; genus CAG-590. Next base: position 27,212 of record JAIDOW010000067.1, on the reverse strand, counting down.
GATCGATCCAGTGATCAGAGTCCGGGTCTGCTCTAAGGTTTCCTCAAAATTTTGCTGGTGTGGGCGGCTTTCCAGCTGCCAGTAGCAGTGCTCCCGGCAGCTATTTTTACTAAATTCCAGAAAATGACCGGGAAGAATTTCGTATATATTTTTAAAGACGCCTTTTCCATATGTTTTTGCGGGACCAAGACCAAATATTTCGCATAGGCCTTCCTTATCTACTTCCGGAGTTATTTCGGGATAGCAGAACAATCCTTTTATTTCCGAAGAGAAGACGAGGGTGTTTTGCTTGATCGTATAAAAGAGAGGCTTGATTCCCGAGCGGTCCCGGAACAGATATAATTTTTGTTTCCAGGAATCCCATATGGCAAAGGCGAAGATACCGTTCAATTTTTTTACGATATCTACACCATAGATTTCATATCCTGCAAGGATTACTTCAGTATCACTGGTTGTATGAAAACGCACTCCTTTATGTTGAAGTTCTTTTTTCAATTCTTGCATGTTATAGATTTCTCCGTTATATACGATGGTCACACTGCGTCCACCCAAAGAACGGGTCATAGGCTGGTGTCCGGTGGATAAATCTATAATTGACAGCCGGACATGGGACAATCCGCAATGGGAGTGTAAAAATGTTCCGTTGTCATCCGGTCCGCGATGTTCCTGCTGCCGATTCATTTTCTCTAATATTTTGGTCCATTTATCTGGCGTGGCTGCATAATTTACTGAAAAATTGCAAAAACCAGCTATGCCACACATAATCAATATATCCTTTCCTTGTTATCATATCTTTCATCACTTAAAAAGCTTCCAGAATTGGCTGATACTGTTGTCCCTCAAGAGCAAGCTCCAAAGCCGGTATCAGTTTATCTGTATGTGCAATCAGGGAATTGCTTTTCTTAATTGGATTATCCTGCCCAAAAGGAACAAAATATATGTTTTTGGCATTCATTAATAATCCGATATTTTTCATATTCATTCCCAGGGCATCATTGGTAGAAATGGAGATTACAAGTGGTTTGTTATTTCTTAAATGTGCTTTTGCCCCCATCAATACAGGGGTATCGGTAATGCCGTTTGCAAGCTTGGCGATGGTATTGCCGGTACAGGGAAAAATAACTAAAATGTCCAGATATGCCTGAGGCCCGATCGGTTCGGCATCTTCAATGGTAAAGATAGGTTTTCGCCCTGTAATTTCTTCTGCTTTTTTTATGAATTCCTCGGGAGTGCCAAAACGGCTGGAAATCTGTTGAGAAGCATTAGAAAAGATAGTGTAGACATCTGCTCCTGCTTCCACCAGCTTTTTTAATTCCACAAATATTTTATCAAAGGTACAAAATGAACCGGTCAGTGCAACACCAACCTTTTTTCCCTTTAATTCCATTTAAAAATCCCCTTTAATCATTCTATTTTATGAATTACAAAATCAACTAATTTTTTTGCGGATATCTTTGGTGCATATTTCCCGGGCAGACCAAGGCAATGATATGCTCTAAGCCCTAATTTTTCTGCGGAGGCATAGTCCACACCGCCAAGACCGGAAGCAATGTCGATGATTAATGCATCATTGCTTATTTGTGCTAGTATATCTTTTTTTAATATTACAGAAGGGATTGTATTGTAGATATATTCATACTTATGAATTTTTTCTTTTAAATGGTAGAAAGGAAGGGTATGAAATCCAAATGCTTCTGCGTATGCAAGCTCTGTTTCACATTGGCTGCATACAGTCACATCGGCATTCATGCCTTTTAATTTTTCTGCAAGGATTTTACCGCATCTGCCATATCCAAGTATAAGGCTTTTACTGCCCTGGATATTAGTTGTCTGATGCTTTAGAGCCTCTAAGATAGTGCCTTCTGCTGTTGCTACTGCATTAAAGATAGCAAGCGTTTCATCTGCCATGAAGTCATAACAGTTCACTTCTTTTTTATCACATAAAGCTATAAAATCCTTAGGGATGACTCCGCCAAATAAAGTCTGCCCTTTTTCTAAACATAGGTATAAGTCATTTTGTTTTAAGTGCGGCAGGTTTTCTTTAAAAAAAACAGTCCCATTCTTAAAGAATGGAATACCGCCAATAATACAGTCCGATTTTTCTACGGCCTCCTGCCATGTCTCTGCGTATGTGAGCAGTTCCTTTTCTTTCAGGGGTATCGTTTGGGTTCCATAGCAGATTACTTTGTATTCCTTTTTTAAAAAATAAGGTATCATGTAAGCATTTCGTATATCTCCACCGAGTAGTGCGATATCATACTGTTTCATAGTGATTCCCTTCAAAAACAGTTCTCTAATTTAAAATATGTATATAGAAACACTTAGGTGCCTGTCCATATATGCATCTAATTCATATTTTCCATGTGACAACAAAGGAAGTGAGACCTTCTTTACATTCAACATGAATTTGTCCTTTATGATTGTGCACGATCATTCTGGCGATAGACAGTCCCAGGCCATAGTGTCCGTTGGTACGGTTTCGTGCTTTGTCTCTCCGGTAGAAACGTTCAAACAGCTTTTCCCTGTCTTCTTTAGGAATCGCTTCACCGGTGTTACTTACCTTAAAAATGATGTGATGAGAAGTTTGTTCCAGTGTAATGTCAACCTGCCCTGGTTTATCTGTGTAGGTCAGGGCATTATCAATTAAAATGACAGCAGTCTGTTGAATCTGTTCTTTCACTCCATAAAAAGAAATATCTGGAATAATGTGATACTGCATAGTGATTTGTTTTTCAAAAGCAATGCTTTCTAAAGGGAGAATCCGTTCTAACAGGGCATCACTGAGGGAAAAGGTATTTTTTTCTTCCTCCACATATGGGGTCTGTTCCAGATGTGATAGTGTAAGTAATGAGGTAACCAGATGGTGCATCTGGTCACATTCTTTTTTTATATAAGCCAGTTGTTTGTTTTTGCCAATTTGATCCTCCAATAATTCACTATTGGATAAGATAACAGCAATAGGGGTTTTTAATTCATGGCTGGCATCCGAGATAAACTGCTTTTGCTTAGCAAAGGCTTCCTCTATCGGATGAACCATAAGTCCGGACAATATATAAGATAAAAAAGCAAAGATGATTAAACCGGTGATTCCTAATACGATTGAAATCATAAGCAGTTTTTTTCCGCTCTGTGCACCCTGGGTATGGTCGATAAAAGCGATGACAGTACCATCTTTATTTTTTCGGATGATATAACGCAGATTTCCAAGGGTTCCCTGCTGTTTGCTTTTTCCAAGGAGTTTATCACAGTATTGTTTGATTTCTTCTTCACTGTAGCTTTCCGACAGAGTGTTTTGAATAGAGATGAGCTGGTTGTCGGAAGAATATCTGGCAAGGATAAAATGGGAGGTGGCAATTTCCATACGACGGTTTTCCGGTATATTCGGTTTTTGCATATTCTTATCTCTGGAAGATGTTGTGTCAGAATCCGGTAGCAGATTATCAGGATCTGTTTTGGAAAGGTCTTCGGAAGCCGGATGGGAATCATCTGGTCTTATTCTATCCGGCTGTGTTTCCCGCTGGAGTAAAAAACGCAGATTATTGTCTGCCTCTGCCCGGTTATCGGCCCGGAGCCATATATTGATGGCAGTGATAATGCTGATAAAGGTAAGAGAGAGTAATAGCATCATTATAAACATGATACGCCAGCGTAGTTTTTTTGTCATATTGTATTCATTCCTTTCGTTCCATTCCGGGTATAAAATATTCTTGTTGCATGCATTATGTTTTTTTCAGCATATAGCCAAGCTTCCTTATCGTCTGAATTGAAACTTCTGATTTTAAATAGAGGAGTTTTTTTCGGAGAAAGGAAATATACACTTCCACATTGTTGTATTCTGTATTCGTGTCATATCCCCATATTTTTTCAATAATCTGTTCCCGGCTGATGATCTGTCCTGCATTTCGGAGCAGATATTCCATAAGCTGGTATTCCTTGCCATTTAAAGGTAAATGACTGCCATTGGTTTTACAACATAGTTCATTGCTTCCCTGTATCATATAGAGGTCACCACAGGAAAGTTCCTGTAAAGAGGTAGTGGAGTGCCTTCGGGTAAGGGCACGGAGTCTGGCATATAGTTCTTCACGGTGAAAGGGTTTGGTAAGATAATCATCAGCCCCCAGATCCAGTCCCGTAATCTTGTCATCCAGTCCCGATTTTGCAGTTAACAGGAGAACGGGTGTATGAATTCCTTGTTCCCTGAGTTTTTGCAGGACTGTCAGACCGTTCAAACCGGGAAGCATAATATCCAGGATGATGGCATCGTAGATATTAGATAATCCCTGTGATAATCCTTCTTCTCCATTCTTTGCCCAGTCTGTAATATAGTGTTCCATTTTTAAAGAAGCACAGAGTGCTTCTGCAAATCCTTCTTCGTCTTCTACTAATAATAGCCGCATTTCATGTCTCCTGTATTCAATTTGTCATATTTTGTTTGATAGAATATTTTTTTACATTATAGCATGATTATCTTGAAAAAAGGTTGAAAAGAGTGAGAAGCATTTTCAAATTTTTTTCAAAATATTTCAAGGTTTTTTTAAGAAAGGATTGATACGATTTTCTAAAATTACAAAATAGACTCTGTTTCATTGTATATGGAAGTTTAAAAAGTTGAAAAGAATGGAGGCAGAAATGGTAAAAAGGATTATGGTTAAACAAAAAGGGACATGGAAAAAAGTAATAATAGGAGGAGCCGTGCTTTTTGCAGTGGTTATCACAGCAGGGAGTTTCTTCATCAGAAAATCAAGAGTGAAGGGAGAACAGGGAGCAGTATGCAGAGAGGCTGTTGTGGAAAAAGGAACGATTGCGACTAGTGTATCCGGTACGGGAACACTTTCTTATGCGGATTCCACGGAGATTGTCTTACCATCTGCCTTAATGATAGAAAAGATGCTGGTAGATGAGGGAAGCTACGTGACGGAAGGAGAATTACTTGCAACCGTGGAAGAAGCTTCTCTTGTGACCTGTTTAAATGAAGTAGAGGAAGCAATCAGTGAATTAGATGGTACGATTACTTCTGAACAGAGCAGCAGTACTAATCAGAGTATAAAAGCGGGAGTATCCGGCAGGGTAAAGAAAATTTATGCTGTGGAGGAGGATAATATAGTTGATGTGATGAAAGAACAGGGGGCATTGATGCTGTTATCCGTGGATGGTTTTATGGCAGTAAAGATTGACTTGGGAGAAAAAATGAATCCGGGTGACGAGGTGGTGGTCAGCAGCAGTAATACTGAAATAACAGGAACGATCGAAACAGCAGATTCCGAGTCGGCTGTCATTATCTTTGATGACAGTGTGTTTGATTATGAAGAGGAGGTAACTGTGACCAGTGCAGATGGAGTAGAGCTTGGGAAAGGCAGTGCATATATCCATCAGATGATTAAGGTGGTTGGTGTTAGTGGTACAATTTCTTCTTTAAATGTATCACAAAACAGCTCTGTCAGTGCCGCTACAAAGGTATATACCTTGGAAAGTCAGGGGAAAACAGCTTCTTATTTGCAGGCAGTGCAGGAAAGGGAACAGCTGGTGTCCCTGCTGGATATGCTGATTTCCATTCAGGCAAACGGAGGGATTACAGCGACAGCAGAGGGTATGATAGAGAGTATTTCGGTTTCTGCATCAGCTGCATCAGAAAATATCGGAGTCCAGACAGGTGAGGCAATAGGGGAAAATAAAAAGGAAGAAAAAATGTTAGTATCGGTACAGTCAGAGGATTCCGGATTTGCTAAGATGTCTGCTGTAGAACAGATTACCCGGTCTGGCAGTACATCACAGATAAAGGAAACACCGGAAGCACCCCAAAATCTGGTTGGTGGAGAGGGTGTGATTACCGGAACAACTGCGGATATGGAATATGCGGATTCGGAAAATGCAGTGGTATGGATGAATTGTAACGATGGAAATACAAAGGCAGCCGCTGGTACATGGTATGTAAGATTTAAAGAGACAGAAGATACTTATGCAAGCTCCACTGCAAAAGTAGAAGTAACGGAAACGACAAAAACAGAGGAGACAACAGATTCCACAGAAGAAACAAATGGAGATAACATAAAGGATGGAACGATAACGGAGCAGGATACCTCAGCACCAGCCGGAACGAACAGTGCAGAGAGTGGAGAGGGTAAATCAGGAAGTAGTGGCACGGATAGAGTTACAGGAGGGAAAAACAGTAGTGCAGGTTCTGTCAGCAATTCAGGTTCTGGCGGCAATTCTGCTTCTGTCAGCAGTTCTGGTACGGCATCCGCATCTTCTGCCAGTTCCACATCATCTCTGGTGGAAACCGTCAGCGGTTTTGTCATTGCAAAAGGTGATAAAATGATAGTGACCATGAATGTAGATGAACTGGATATTTTATCTATAAAAAAAGGACTTTCGGCTGAGATTTCGTTAGATGCAGTGGAAAATGCAGTTTTTTCCGGTGAAATAATGAGGGTCAGTGGGAATGCAAGTGCCAGCGGAGGAGTTGCACAATATCCGGTAGAGATTGTTTTGGATAAGACAGAGGATATGTTATCGGGAATGAATGCTTCTGTAGAAATTATCATAGAACAGGCAGAAGATGTATTAGTGGTTCCTCTTACTGCCGTGACGGATGAAGGCGAGAAAAGTTATGTATATACCGGCTATGATGAATCAAAAGAGGAGTTGACTGGTAAAGTAGAAGTAACACTTGGATGTTCGGATGAAAAGAATGTGGAAATACGATCTGGTCTGTCAGAGGGTGATAGCATTTATTATCAGATTATGGGGAGTGAAGAGAGCAGTAAAAATGAAGGTGACAGGATGAAGGGAACGGGCATGCCGGACGGTATGGAAGGAATGCCTTCTGATAAACCGGATATGAAGCAAAATGGCGACTGGCAGGGCGGTGGACAGCAGGAAAGAGGACCGAAAGGCGGAATGGGAGGATTATAAAATGATTGTATTAGATAATATCTGCAAGACCTATGAGGTTGGCGGAGAAATCGTGAAAGCCCTTGATCATGCATCTCTCCATATAAAAGCTGGTGAATTTGTCAGTATTATAGGTCCTTCCGGAAGCGGGAAATCCACATTAATGAATATGATAGGTTGTCTGGATATAGCAGATGAAGGCAGTTATTATTTAGACGGAATTGCGATTGAAGAATATTCCGAGGACGATCTGGCACGGATTCGGAATGCGAAGATTGGATTTGTATTCCAAAACTTTAATCTGCTGAATAAACTGTCGGCGCAGGAAAATGTGGAATTGCCATTAATATATAAGAAAATGGCAAAAAAAGAGCGTGAGCAGCTTGTGTCAGAGGCTTTAAGCCAGGTGAAGCTGGAAGAAAGAAAAGAACATAAACCTATGGAGTTATCCGGCGGACAGCAGCAAAGAGTTGCCATAGCACGAGCATTGGTAACCAGTCCTGCCATGATTTTAGCAGATGAGCCTACCGGTAATCTGGATACTGGAACAGGGGAGGAAATCATGTCCTTATTTCATGAACTCCATGCCAGAGGAAATACAATTGTTCTGATTACCCATGATGAGAAGGTGGCTGATCAGGCGGAGCGAAAAATCCGGATTCTGGATGGGCGGGTACAGGAGTTCATTTCCGTGGCAGAAAGTCATGCAGGCATACCTGTACAAATATTTGGTGACAGCCGCGGGGATGTTGATTTCCAAATGGGGCATAAATGATAATTGCAACTGTATATTTTCAGGGACAAAAAAACAGAGTTTACAATTATCTAAAAGATATAGAAGAAGGAGAATTGATATATGATAATTCAGTCGGTAAAAATGGCAGTTAGTTCTATTCTTTCCAATAAAATGCGTTCCTTTCTTACCATGCTTGGCATGATTATCGGGGTTATGTCCTTAGTGGTACTGGTATCTATCGTAAATGGTGCCACGAATGAGGTGACGGACTCTATTTCCAGGATTGGTACCAATCTGCTGACCATACAGATACAGGATGACAAAGGTTCGCCTTTTACATTGTCAGAAGTAAATTCGTTGGCACAAAAGGAGTCGGTGGCAGGCACAGCTCCCATTTCACAGGGAAACGGAACTGTAAAATATGCAAGGAATAATTCCTCTGCTACTTTGTATGGTACGACAGGAGCTTATTATGACATTCGAGGACTTTCTCTGGCAAAAGGGCGTTTTTTAAAAAATGCAGATATCAGTCAGGGGACTTTTGTAGTAGTTATAAATACAACAGCGGCAGAAGAATTATTTGGAAATACGAATGTAGTGGACGAAATCATCTCTATAGATGGTTATCATTTCACTGTTATCGGTGTGCTGGAGGAGGAGGATACTGCCATTGGCAATCAATCGGAACGTCTGGAGGCTTATATTCCATTTAATGTGTTATCTAAAATAAAGGGAACGAGCCGGGAGGTGAGCAGTTTTTATGTTTCTTCAGCGGATGAAAACAGTATGGATTATGTGGAGAAAGAGATAACGGAATATATGTATGAACGTTTGCAGGGGGATACCGATGCATTTTCAGTTGTGAATGCATCTACTATTTTGGAAACTATGAGCAGTGTAAATGATACCATGAAATGGATGTTAGGAGGTATTGCTGCTATTTCTCTATTGGTGGGCGGAATTGGGATTATGAATATTATGCTGGTATCTGTTACGGAACGGACGAAGGAAATCGGAATACGAAAAGCGGTTGGGGCCAGAAAACAAGCAATTTTAGTACAGTTTTTAATTGAAGCTCTGCTTGTCAGTGTTATGGGTTGCCTTATAGGGATTGGATTATCTGCGCTTATAGTGTTTGGCATTAATCATATGTCGACATCTTTATCTGCAAGCCTGTCAGGAGATGTTATATTGATTGCCATTGGATTTTCCATGCTGATTGGTATTGTATTTGGAATTTATCCCGCATATAAAGCAGCAAATAAACGTCCAATAGAAGCATTGAGGTATACAATATAGATATATTGTTGAATAAGTGATGTGTACAATCCATCTGGGTCATAAGTATAGAAAACTTACGAAAATCTGTCAATCTTCTTAAGAATTTATTGAGTTGATAAATTGCACAAGTCTGATATGTTATACTTTCATTAGCAGGAGTTTAGCGGGGAAAATACAGGCAGCGGTAAAGCATAATGAAAGGATGGGATGCATATGAAAAGGAGAAGAGAGGGATATTTTTGCTTCCTGATTATTGCAGGTGTGTTTGTGTTGACAATGGCGGGATGTGGCAAAAAGAAAGAGGTTAAACAGGAGGAAGAAAAAAATACGGCATATAAAGAGTGTGTACTTCTTTTAGAAGGTGCTGAGGGAGATATCAGGGACTTCTTTGTGAAAAATGAAAAATTATATGTTTTCACGGCAGAATGGACGGAAAAAGAAGGCAGTGGAGATGATATCTCAGATGGAAGTTCTGCTGTTTTTAGAATGTATTCGGCTGATCTGGATGGCGGTAATGTAACAGAAATTTCTCTGCCACAGCAAAATGAAAATGTGGATATGAAGTTTATGTCCGGAGGAGAAGACAACAATATTGTATTCTTGGTAAGCACGTATGATGGGAAAGATAAAAGCAGTGAATGTCTGGTGAAAACAGATATGCAGGGAAAGGAAGTATTTCATGAGGATATTACACACACGATAGAAAAAGAGAATATAGATAACAGTGACAGAAGCATTATGGACAGAAAAGGACGGCTGGTCTATATATTTGATAACGAGATAAAAGTGTTGGATGAACAGGGCAGATTCCTTTGGAAGGTGAAAATAGATTCCCGGATATCAGGAATTGCAAGAATGAAGAATGGTCAGATTGCTTGTGCTTTTAATAATCAGGAGGGAGCACAGGTAAAAGTATTGGATATTGATGGGAAAAAATGGGGAGATACTTTTACACTGGACTTGCAGAATTTTGAGAGTACGGATGCCTTGCTGGATGGACAGGAATATGATTTTTATTATAAAGATAGTGCCGGAATATACGGATATGATATAGAAGAAGCGAGACAAGTGAAAGTGATGGATTATATTGCATCCAATCTGAACTCATCAGGTATGGTCAAAATTTTGCCGATTGGAAAGGAGCAGTTTCTTGGTAGGGCGTGGACGGATAATGGGGAAAATTCCATGGGTCTGATTCTGTACAGTAAAGCTGATCTTTCGGGAGAACAGGTGAAAAAGGTAATTACGATAGGACTGGGAGAAGAAACATATACATCTATTGAAGAAGAAATAGTTGCATTTAATAAAGAAAGCACCGAGTATAAGATAGAAGTGAAACAATATCCGGAAATGTATTATGAAACGAAAATGAACCTGGATATTCTTGCAGGAAGAGCACCTGATATTATCGTGGGATTACAGGATCTGCCGGTTAAAAATTATGTATCGAAAGGGGTACTGGAGGATTTGACACTGTATTTTGAAAATGATCCGGAGATAGGGGAGCATTTGATAGATTCAGTTGCGGAGGCCATGAAAATAGACGGCAGATTTTATTATACGGCGCCAGGCTTTTCCATTAATACCATAATAGGAAAAACGGAAGATGTGGGGGAAGAAAGCGGATGGACATTTGATGATATGAAGAAGTTATTGGAGAAAAAGGGGACAGATACCAGAATTTTTTATATGCAGAATAAAGAAATTTTGTTAATAACATTTCTTGACTGCGGACTGGATGATTATGTGGATTGGGATAAAGGGGAGTGTTTTTTTGACGGAGAAGACTTTAAAAACATTTTAGAGCTTTGTAATACGGGAGAAGATGCAGAAAGTGAATGGAACAATGAGGAGTATGTCAGACTGATGAGAGATGGGAAGATTTTGTTAGTGGGAGGAACTTCCGTATGGTGGCAGATGCAGGAATGCGAGGAATTGTTTGGAAGTGACATTACATTTATCGGATATCCAAATGAGAAGAAACAGGGATCATATTTTACATTTAGTAATCAAATGGGAATTTATTATAAGTCGGAAGTCAAGCAGGGGGCATGGGAATTTATAAGGAGGTTCATGACAAAGGAATATTTTGAAAGAAGAGGAGCTATAGATATTCCAGTTAGGGAAGACTGTCTTGATCTGGCAATACAAAAATTTAACCAGGGGTGTGAGGAATGTGGTCAATATTTAGATTATGAAAGCATGACCATAAAGGTAGAACCGTTGACACAGGAGAGAGAAAGGAAACTTCGGGAACTGATCAAGAATACCAGAACCAGTAACAGCAGTGACAGTGCTTTGATGGAAATCATTGAAGAAGAGGCAAAGGTATATTTTTCAGGGGATAGAAATATAGAAGAAACGTTAAAGATTATACAAAAACGTGCACAGACTTACATCAACGAAGGACGTTAGAATCAAGTTCAAAAATGTAAAAAAGAGAGTGCCGTATTAAGCAGGATAAAACTTTAATACGGCGGCTCTCTTTTATGATTTTTTATTCTTTTCCGTTCCAGCAGTAGGTACATAGGTTTTCTTCTGGAAGTCCTACGGCTGCTAATAAATCGTCTAACCGGTTGTAGCGAAGGGTAGTGAAATTGAGTTCTTTACGGATTTCCTCTACCATCTGGTCATACTTTGGTGATTCCGGGTCTGTGTATTGCTGTAATATTTCTTCGGAGACATTTTCCGTACCTTCTAATTTGGCGATTACCCGTCGGGTGATCAAATCCATTTCGGAAGAAGAACGGGAGAAATTCAGATATTTACAGCCATATACCAGAGGGGGACAGGCAGGGCGGATATGAACCTCTTTTGCACCGCTCTGATATAAAAATTCGGTGGTTTCCCGAAGCTGGGTTCCCCGGACGATAGAATCATCGATCAATAACAGGCTTTTATCTTTGATCAGGTCATGGACGGCAATCAGCTTCATTTTGGCAATCAGATTCCGTTTACTCTGAATAGTAGGCATAAAGGAGCGGGGCCAGGTTGGTGTGTATTTGATAAACGGTCTGGAAAAGGGAATGCCGGAAGTATTGGAATATCCTACAGCATGGGCAGTTCCGGAATCGGGCACGCCTGCAACAATGTCCGGTTTTACGTTATCCCTCTTAGCAAGTGAGGCACCACAGTTATAACGCATTTGTTCCACGCTGACTCCCTCATAGGAGCTGGACGGATAACCGTAATATACCCACAGGAAAGTACAGATTTTCATATCTTTTCCCGGAGCTACTAAGGTTTTTACGCCTTCTTTGGTTATAATGTCGATTTCGCCAGGACCTAATTCCTTGTAGTCTTCATATCCGAGATTGCGGTAGGCAAAATCTTCGAACGTAAGACAGTAGGCATCTTCCTTTTTCCCGATTACAAGTGGGGTTCTGCCATATTTATCCCTTGCAGCATAGATGCCCTTTGGCGTCATGACCATTATGGTCAGAGAACCTTCGATTAGTTCCAGAGCATAGTGAATACCGTCAATGATATTCTTTTTTTGATTGATGATTGCGGCAACCAGTTCCGTGGGATTGATATCGCCTCCGCTCATTTCCAGGAAATGGGAATTTCCGTTACTGAAAATGGTATTTACGATGTCATCCGTATTGTTAATCTTGCTGACGGTCGTAATTGCATAGGTTCCATGGTGGGAACGTACAATCAGGGGCTGAGGCTCATAGTCTGAGATACAGCCAATGCCCATATATCCCTCCATTTCCTGAACATCTTTATCAAATTTGGTACGGAAAGGGGCATTTTCAATGTTATGAATAGAACGGTCAAAGCCTTTTTCTCCATATACTGCAAGACCGCCGCGTCTTGTACCTAAATGGGAATGATAATCCGTTCCGAAAAATAAATCAAACATACAGTCTTCTTTTGCGACAACTCCAAAAAATCCACCCATGATTTTCTCCTCTTGTATCCATTATTTCTATTGGCAATTGATGAAAGCAGATATAACATGCCCGTTGCGGCATGGGTACTGACTTCTGCCAAAATAGAGTATAACAAGCAATAGTACAACTGGCAAGAAAAAATTGCAGAATTCATATATTGTTATTTTCATATTGACCGGAACAGAAAGCATTTTGTAACTGTTTTTGCTTCTGAAGCCGTTGTTTTATCTGCTGCAAGAAAGGTTCATTGCCAAGTACTTCTATCATAGGACCAAAGGATAGAACTTCAATCAGCAGTTCTGTTTCGGTTTTCTTATTATAGTAGATGAGACATTCATAAGTATGTGCATCAATTTTTCTTGTATTTTTTTCGTAGTTGGCAAACTGAAGCATTGTGCGTTCCAGAGTGTTGCGTTCAGTGTGAATGAGAAGCCTGACAGGTTCCCTGTAATAATCGGTACGAATACTTTTGTTGATGTCCGGAAGCTTTTTTGCAAAAGCAGGCAGCAGCGTTACTTCTCTCATACGGTCTAGGTTAAGGATTTCAATGCGGTTTTTGTTTTTGGCAGACTGTTCGATTCCCAGTAGGCGGAACTTATCATTTTTAATGGAATATTCCAGACGGCAGGGAAGATAATGATGATGTACCCGGTGGTTTGTTTTGGATTCATAGGAAATATCCACATATTGGTTATGGGAAATGGCAGTTACCAGGGTACGGAAATGCTTCTGATAGTCCGCATTTTCATAGTCATCTCTGTTTGAAAACCGGTCATAATAATAAAAGTCACCGGGTTTCCAGAGAACGGGAACATCTTCAAATAAATCCTGTAAGTGTTTTAATTCATCTGCATCAAAAAACAACTGTATCCTCTCATCCTGTAGTATCGTCTTTATGTAAGCTTTTTGGAGCAGGGTTAGGGGAACATAAAAATCTTTTGAGATTTTGGATAAAAAAACACCATCTTTTTCCTTTAACAAATCCCATTCCCTGTTTTTGAGTTTGGGGATAAGGTATAAAAGACTTTCTTCATAACCGATTTCTGAAATACCAGTCTGAAGTTCTGTAAGGGTAAATGCGGACTGGTTTGTCAATATGGACTGCATAATCTGATAATAGCAGTTATATGTCTCTGAAAATAGATTCATGGAATTCTCCTATATTGGGCTGATATTGCCTATACTTCAAAGTGATGAGTTTCATAATCATATAAATATTTTAAATATCATAGAGCCGGTACATATTTTCCATATCTCCATAAAAGCGATTTTTTAAACGGTCATGGCTGCAATTGATATCTATAATGCGTCCGGTAAAAGTACGGATCCATGGAAGCATTTCATTACTGTCAAATACTTCCTTTTCATAGGTATAGGTATTCCGGCCTATATGGGTTATGATGCCGCCTTTTCCTTCTCGTTTTAGACGTTCTATAATGAAGGCTTCAGAGTCTTCCAAGATATGCAGGGTAAGCTTAACGGTTTCGGTATGCTGTTTCTGACCGTTTTCAAAGGATACCCCCCATATATAAGGATGGTTCCGCTCTAATGCGGCCCGGAGTTCATCATAATCTTCCGCGGGTTTTGTTATCTCTGCTTTTTTTATGGAGTCCATGCGCAGACAGTGAAAACGTCTGGATTTAACAGAATACAGGCAGCAAAACCTTCTTCCAGTCCGGGTACTGATAAAAATCTGAAGGGGAACACCGTTATAGATAAGCTCCTTGCTGTTTTTAGAGCTTTTTGTAAACAGTCTTACCATACAATGTTCCTGCATGGCTTCTAATATGTCCAGTAAAACCTCATCTTCTAATGTATGTACAAAAAAACTGTGTTTCACACGGAATATATGGTTTTCCATGGAAACGGTATCTAAAATTGTGTTGCCGGCAATTCCCAAGGGTGTGCTAAACTGATAAAATCGAATGGCATTTTCCAGCATGGGAAATGTATTCAAAATGTTTTGAAAATCGGGATTTTTCCGATATAGAAGCTCCTTTCCCTGTTTTTCTTTTTGAAGGATACCCTCTTTTACATAGGCGTTACATTTTCTGCGTACCATTTGTACGTCAAAGAATACGTCGTAAGTATCCAATATGCCGTCGGTTATAGTTTCAATAGTCAGTCCTTTTTTATCACTGAGAAAGTCCAGCAGGAAAAAATGCAGCATGATATCATTATCCGTAAAGCTTTTGGTTTTCCAGACACGGTAGAGAGGATTGGTGTCAAGCAGGTTGCTGTCAATGCCAAGGGAGATATTTTTCCCTTTTTCAGTATAGTCCTGTTTGACAAATCCAGCCAGCCAGCTTTCAATCCGGCGGCGTTCATTGTCATATGTTCTGGGGCTTTTTTCTTTGAACTCGTCCCTGGTCTTAAAGCCATATACAAAGAAGTCACGTACATATTCCCTTGTCTTTGGAAAGCTTTTTATTAGTTCCCTGAAATCTGACATTTTTTAACTGTCCTTTCATAAAGTTTGATAAATGAATGCGTTCATAATATGGGGATATTGTAACACAATAGACAAAAATAAAAAATACTGATGTTACCTAAGTTATTGTTCCGTAAAATGAATACGAAAGCAGGAATCCCGGTATTGCTTTGGCGTCATGCCGGTCTCTTTTTTGAACACACTGATAAAATGGCTGTGGGAGGAGAAGGATAGGTAGTTTCCGATATCCACACAAGAGTAATCAGAGTATGCCAGCATGTTCCGTGCAGCTTCCAGACGGCGTTTCATAATATAATCTCCAAGGGTCATGCCGGTTTCTTTTTTAAATAATCCGCAAAGATACGTCTTATTCAGTCCAACAGTTTCTGCGATTTCTTCTAATTTAATCTTTTCATGTAAATGTTCGTAGACATAATCCATGGTCAGGATGACAGGTTTTGAAAGAATTGTTTCTTTTTTCAGCTGCTTCATTTTTTTTGTATAATCTGTGATTACCAGTTCATGAAGCTGGTCGATTTCGGCTTCCTTCTGGCAGGTATCCAGCTTGCGAATGTAAATATCACTTAAGGTATAGGCATTCTCCGGCAGCATGCCTCCTTCAATGCAAAAACGTGTGATCAGGGCGATCGTGATGATCAAATGGTATTTCAGGTTGCGCAGATCGTTGTCAGACAGCCGTCCAAGCTGTTCATTTCTAAGGGGGAGCATAAGACGTCTGACTTCACGCAGATTGCCGTCTTTTACTGCATTATAAAAGGCAAATTCTTTTTCAAAGGTTAGGTGTGAAATATTGTATTCTCTATGTATAAACTGGGCATGGGTCAATGCCCTGTTTGAGTGGAAATCCGGTTCTGGTGCCATATCAGATGTCTCCTTTCACAGGTTCGTTTAATAGGTGATTGGGATTATAGTGGAAACCAGGCGTTATGATCTGGTCAGTGTAAATTTTATTAATAAAAAAAGAATAACATCCATAAAGGGAAAATACAAGAATATTTTGATAAAAAAAAGAAAAATTTGATATATGAAAAAAGATGAGGATGATAGATTAAGGATACATAAAATAGTACTGAAAATACCTGTTAATCCTATATCTGAGAAAGGAGGGCGAATATGTCGTACAAAAAGGGAATCAATCTGGGAGGATATTTTTCACAGTGTGTACATACAAATGAGCATTATGAAAGCTTTATCTGTGAAAAGGATATTGTGCAGATTGCAAAATGGGGATTTGACCATGTACGTGTTCCCATGGATTATGAATTTCTGGAAAGTGAGGAGGGAAAGCCAAAGGAAGAAAATTTTCTGCTGTTAGAACGGCTTCTTAAATGGTGCAGGCAGTCAAACTTAAGTGTGATACTGGATCTGCATAAGACACCGGGATACGATTTTAATGATGCAGAAATAGAAGGGAAAAATAATCTGTTTGAGAGTTCTTCTCTACAGGAACGGTTCCTGGCGTTATGGAAAATGCTGGCTAGGCGATTTGGCGGTAATCAGGATATTGCATTTGAATTGTTAAATGAGGTAGTCAATCCTGAATTTGCAAAGCCATGGAACCGGCTGATAGACAGAGCTGTCAAGACAATCCGGGAAGTTACGGTGGATACACTGATCATATACGGAGGTGTAGAGTGGAACAGTGTTAAAAGTGTACCGCTTTTGGAAAAACCGTTGGATAGCAATATTATGTATACATTTCATTATTATGAACCGCTTTTGTTTACACACCAGAAAGCGGCGTGGGTCCAGGCTATGAAACCGGATGAAGATATTCCATATCCTGATGACATGAAATGGTATAAAGAAAAATCACAGCAGCTGGGCTTACAGGGGAAACCTGTTACGGAATCAAAAGCCGTAACCATGGGTGTGGAATTTCATGAAGAAATGATGGAAACAGCGATTGAGCATTGCAAACAGGCAGGTGTAAAACTGTACTGTGGTGAGTTTGGCGTAATTGATCAGGCAGCAGAGGAGGATACAAGGCGCTGGTATCAGGATATCATTACATTATTTGAGAAGTACGGAATCGGATATGCATTATGGAATTATAAAGAAAAGGATTTTGGGTTTGCAGGGAAACATTATGACAGTGCCAGGGAAATACTGATCGGAGACAGGATTTAATGATTTGTAAGATCTGGCAGTACAGAAAGGAGATAAGTTATGAGGAATGGAAAAAAAGTAATGGCAGCTGCTTTGGCATTCGTTTTGACCTGTAGTCTAGCAATGCCACCGGTGCAGGCAGCATCAAAAAAGACAGGTAAAAAAGTTGTAAGCGTTACGATAACAAAACCAGATACCAATGTATTGGTATTAAAAAAGAAAAAGAAATATAAGCTGACAACAAAGGTAAAAACAACAGGGAAAATAAGCAAAAAAGTAACCTATAAAAGTTCAAATAAAAAAGTGGTAAAGGTAAGCAGTAAAGGACAGTTGACCGCAGTGAAAAACGGTACTGCAAAGATTACCGTTAAGAGCAAGGCAGACAAAAAGAAAAAAGATGTACTGACTGTGAAAGTCGGAACACCTGTCACAAAGGTAAGTTTAAACCAGAAAAGTATTGTAGGAAAAGAAGGAACGACACAGAATCTGACGGCTGTCGTGTCACCAAAGAAAGCAACAGTCAAGAAGGTTTCTTTTAAGAGCAGTAATAAAGAAGTGGCAACGGTTGATGCAAAGGGTAACGTAAGTCTTTTAAAAAAGGGAACAGCAGTTATTACTGCTACAGCAATGGATGGTAACGGAAAAACAGCAGTATGTAATGTAGTTGTGGAGGAAAATGCAGGTGGTAATGAGCCGTCAAATCCACAACCGCAGCCAGAGACACCGGAAAAACCGCAGCCAGAAAAACCACAGCCGGAAAAACCGGAACCGGAAACACCCAAAGACTCTTATAAGCTTGTCTGGAAGGATGAGTTTGAAGGAGACAGTCTGAATACAGAAGACTGGAATTATGAATATCATGAACCGGGCTGGGTAAACAGCGAGCTACAGGAATATGTAGACAGTGAGGAAAATATATTTTTGAAAGATGGAGCACTCGTAATTAAGGCTGTGAAGACTGTGGATGAAGAGGGAAATATCCATTATACATCAGGGCGAATCAATACTCAGAAAAAGCATGATTTTAAATATGGAAAATTTGAGGCAAAAGTAAAAGTGCCCGAGGGACAGGGATTTCTGCCTGCGTTCTGGATGATGCCGACAGACGAGAACTTGTATGGACAATGGCCGAAGTGTGGTGAGATAGATATCATGGAGGTTATGGGACAAAATAATAAGAAGGTATATGGTACTATTCATTATGGAGAACCGCACAGAGAGAGCCAGGGCACTCATATTTTAACGGAAGGGAATTATTCGGATGATTATCATGTATTTTCCTGTGAATGGGAGCCCGGTAAGATTAGATGGTATGTAGATGGTGTGATGTATCATGAAGAGAGTGACTGGTATTCTGCCAAGGCAGGTCAGGGTACTGTAAGTTATCCGGCACCATTTGACCAGCCATTTTATCTGATTCTTAATCTTGCAGTAGGTGGAAGCTGGGTAGGAAATCCGGATGAGACGACAAGCTTTGACAATGCGGCTTTGGTTGTGGATTATGTTAAGGTTTATCAGAAGGATGAGTCAGAATATGATGAAAATGTTAAAAAGCCAGAAAAGGAAGTAATCTTAAGGGATCCGGATGCCAATGGAAATTATGTTATCAACGGTGATTTTGCAGAGGCAGAGAATTTGGAAGATGAAGAAAACTGGGCATTTATGACAGCATTAGGCGGTGAAGCACAGGCAGCGATAGCGGATAATGCCATAAAGATAACAACAGACAACGAGGGTACGGTGGATTATAGTGTACAGCTTGTGCAGGCAGGCCTTCCTTTTGAGAAAGGTGCAACCTATGAAGTTTCGTTTGATGCAATGGCTTCTAAGAGCAGAACGATGAAAACATCAATAAAAGCTCCGGATTATGGATATGCGGAATATATGTCATCAAAGACGGTGGAACTTGGAACAGATAAGCAGTCTTATTCGTATGAGTTTAAGATGACAAATGATTCAGATGCTAACGGACGACTGGAATTTAACATGGGTGCGGCAGGCTCTACAGATGATATATACATCAGTAATGTAAAGATCAAGAAGATAAAAGCTGCTGATCCCAATGAGGTAGAAGAAAAGACCATTCTGGCAGACGGTAACCATGTTTATAACGGTGGTTTCCAGGAAGGTGAAGGGCGTCTCGGATATTGGGAAATTACTAATAATGCAGAGGCACAGATTATGGTTACAAATGTAAATGCAGACCGCCGGTTGAAGGTTACGGTTGACCGTGAAGACGCAAAAGCAGAGGATGTATTGGTAAAACAGTCAGATCTGGCCCTTGCAGGTGAAATGAAATATGCACTGTCTTTTGAAGCACAGGCAGATGCTCCTAAAAGTATGAAGATAATGGTGGCCGGACAGGAATTAGAGGCAGAACTTACAGAGGACACGAAAACATACGAATTTAAAATCACAACAGAACAAGGATTGACCAACAAAGATATTGTATTCTATATGGGAGAAAAAGGTACGATATATCTTGATAATATAAGGCTTGTTGAGGATACCTTAATTAAAAATGGTTCCTTTGATGCAGGATTTGCAGGATATGAATGGTATGCGGATTCTTCCGCAGATGCTACCCATGTTGTAGACAGTCTGAATGAGAGTAATGCAGCTGATTTTACTATTAAGAATACCGGTGATCAGGATTGGAAAATCCAGATGAAGCAGAATAACATAAATCTCATAAAAGGGACCTGGTATAAATTAAGCTTTAAGGCGAAATCTTCTTTGGAAAGAAAAATCCGTGTTATTATGCAGGGCGGAGAAGATAAAGACTGGGCAGTTTATTCCGGAGAAAATACAGTTTCTCTTACAAGTGAATACCAGACTTTTGACAAAACATTCCAGATGACAGCCGATACAGATCCGGAAGCATTTTTAAGTATCTGCCTGGGGGCTGTAGATGGAGACCAGATTACACAGCAGCATAGGGTATGTATTGATGATATCAGCTTAGAAGAAGTGGAAGCACCGCCGCTGCCGGAAATACCAACAGGGGAAAATCTTCTTAAAAATGGAGATTTTGCAAACGGTGAAGAAAACTGGGAGAGTGCAGTTACAGCTCCGGGTGAGGCAGAGGTTACATTTGCAGAACAAAAAGCAGTGTTTAGTATCGCAAATGTAGGAACAGCAGACTGGAATGTACAGTTAAAACAGGCAGGACTCACATTGGAAGAGGGATGTAGTTACACAGTAAGTTTGAAAGCATCGTCAACAGAGTCCAGAACGATAAAGCTGGCTATGTTAAGCAGTACGTATGCATATTATGGCGGTCAGGATATTACTTTAGAAGCAGGAGAAGAACAGGATATTTCATTTACCTTTACAATGGATGAAATGACAGATACAGCAGTTACCATGGTTATCTCTATGGGAAAGATAGAAGAACAGGAAACACCCGTTTCTGATATCACATTATCAGATATTTCTCTGGTAAAAAATGTAGAATAAATGTAAGATATATAGAATGTCATAGGAAAGAACCACCTTGTGAAATACAGGGTGGTTCTTTTTGTATACATCAGCTGAAAAATGGTAAATGGGTTGGTTTAAACCAGGGAAGTTACCGTAAAACCTGTATGGCAAATGCGGTTGTCTGGGGAGGAATGCTTGCAGTCATAAAAGATGCATGCTCTACCCGGACCCTGATTCCCGGCACCAGTAAAGAGAGCGGGATTCTTCTGCCTGAGGAATTGCTGATTACCGTTTCCGGTGACAGATTAAAACGGATAGCGGAAGCGGGATTGAAATTGTTCATGGTTACAATATAATTTCCCCGGTTGTTTACTTCTATAATTCTTCCTGTTGTCGTTTCGTTTCTGACATTTCTTCTGACCACCCGGATCAGAAATGCCTGTGCCTGAGGAGGGATGCTTCTTGTCATGACGGAGGAAAAAGAAGCATCTACGATCATGCCGCGTTCCAGTTCATTGGCACGGAGGTTTCTGCCCCTCTCATCATGAATGATCGTATTTCTGTCCACCACTAAGCGAACCAGGTCTTCCGGTCTGGCACAGCCGATGCAGTCGCTATAGGAAATAGTGACAAAGGTTGTATTACGGTCTCTGGTAATTTCCTCGATTCTTGCAGAAAAGACCCGGATAACATCCCGGTTGGGAATGGGAAATGGAGGAAGATTATAAGTGAATTGGTCGTTCATGTGATTACCTGATTTGTCGGATTTTACTATTTATAATATGCGTGAAAGAAAATTATGTTTATTTCCGCGAGCAACGAGCCAAGTGACTGCTTGCAGGCATTTGGCGACTTCCGCAGGAAATGTGCAGGCAGGCGAGCTTTCCCGGATATTATCAGCTGCGTGATGGGTATGATTTTAAGTTCGCAACTTTTTTGAAATGAAAAATTTACCAATACAGAATAGAATAGCATTATCAAACGGAGAACATGTAAGGAGGGAAAGACAATGTTTGTATTATTTAATGAAAACACAAGATATCCGGTAAAGGTATGGTTAGAGGATGAGAGCAGGATTGAGGAGAACTGCCTGGAACAGGCATATCATTTGTCAAACCTTCCATTTATACATAAATGGGTCTGTCTGATGCCGGATACTCACGCAGGAAAGGGAATGCCTATCGGAGGAGTGATTGCCGCAAAGGATGTAATCATTCCTAACGCAGTGGGTGTGGATATCGGATGTGGAATGGTGTTTACTGCTACAAATGTAAAAGTAGCAGATATCAGGGAAATTCAGACCGGAAACGGAAACCTGATTCAGTCCATGATTGGAAGCATTATGCGTTCGGTGCCTTTAGGAACAGAGAGGTATAAAAAGCCGCAGGAATCGCAGGTTTTGGACCGTGCTAAGAAAGAAATGGAAAAATATGAGGGAAATGCAGAACTGGTGCATCTGATTGACGAAGGATACTATCAGGTAGGAACATTGGGTGGTGGAAATCATTTTATTGAACTTCAGGAAGACGAAAACGGCTATCTTTGTATTATGATTCATTCAGGAAGTCGTCATCTTGGGAAGGCGATATGCGATTATTTTCATAAGACGGCAAGGGAATTAAACAGAAAATGGTACAGTGCAGTACCGGATGGATATCATCTGGCATTTTTGCCGGTACAGTCCGGGGAGGGAAAACAATATATCAACTGGATGCAGCTTGCTATGGACTATGCCTTTGAAAACAGGGAGCATATGTTACAGGCAGTCTGCAAAATTGTAAAAGAACAGATTGAAAAGTATACAGACTGTACGGTGGAATTTACGGATCAAATCAACTGTCATCACAATTACGCATCCCTTGAGAACCATTATGGAGAAAATGTCTGGGTGCACCGGAAAGGTGCCACCAGAGTAAGGGAGGGGGAAATGGCAGTTATTCCGGGAGCCATGGGTTCTTACAGTTATGTGGTAGAGGGAAAAGGAAATCCGGAAACCTTTTACACATCTTCCCACGGAGCCGGCAGGTGTTACTCCAGAAGCGGTGCCATGGCGGCATTTACTACGGAAGAGGTAATGGTGGATTTGAGGGAACAGGGTGTAATACTTGGTAAACGGAAGAAAAATGATGTTGCGGAGGAATGCCGGTTTGCCTACAAAGATATTGATGAAGTCATGGAACAGCAAAAAGATATGGTAACCCCTGTCAGAAAATTAAGGACAGTGGGAGTGGTGAAAGGATAAGATTTCAGGAAAGAAGTTTCTGACCGCAAGGGAATATGAGGCGGACAGAGAAATGATAATAACCCGCAAAGCGGGATTATTATAGATATAGAAGGAACTATTTGCGTGGGTATCGGGGAAAATCCCCTGCCCTGCGGTGCCGGTACATTATACAGGGTATTCCATAGTCCTTCCGATACTGCGTTTGTAAAACGCGGACCTATTAAGGGAATAGGTTTTACTTGTGTTGTTGGTGGTTCGATTCCACCCCGCCAAAGCGGTAGCTCAGTGGGTAGAGTACACAATAAAAAAAGTGGCATAGACTTTTTAAGTCAGACGGTTCGAATCCGTAAAAAACAAGGAGGATAGCGTATTTCTCCCATCTATCCGGATTTTCCGGAGCAGATCAGTTATTTACTGATTCATGCAGCGGATACAGGACTGCTTTAGGAAAAGTATAGGGAAAGTGTCTGATTACCTGAAAGTTTGGGGATATCGCAGACAGATTTTACAGGACAGCAAAGGTATCTGTTGAAAATTGGAATTGTTTTTTGTATAAAACCTGGCAGAAAACAGAAAAATTTTCAAAACACTGGCGTCCTCCTGTAAAATCCAATGCTGAACCGGCTTTCCGTAATGAAATGCTGATGGGAGGAATAGGCTGTCTGAAACAAAACAGCAGTCAATTTTGCAGGATATATATGGTGATAGGTATTTGTGAAACTATGGTTTTGAAATAAGAAGTTTCGCAATTACCTGATAAATGGTGATAGTGAAAGGAGATAGAGTATGAAAGTGGTAGTGAAAGAAAATGAAGCCGGATTTGTGACAAAAAACGGTATATTTCAAAGAATGATTACAGCAGGAAAGTATTATTTTTCCAAGACTTTAGGATATCAGGTACATATTGAGGAAATGCTTGGAGAATTAAATTTTGTGGATATTCCATATCAGGTGCTGGAAAAAGACCGGACTTTCCGGGAGGACACCGTAAGATATGAAATTCCGGATGGATGTTTAGGTTTAATTTATGTAAATAATACTCTGCGGGCATTTGCCGTGAGAAAGGAGTACATATTCTGGAATGTATTTGAAAAATATGAAGTAAGATTGGTTTCCATGGAAAAAACAGAGATTGGGAAGGAAGTTACAAAGCAGATGTTAGCGATGATTCCGACCAAATATTATACAACAGTATTGGTACGGGAGGGAGAGCTGGGGCTTCTCTACTATAATCATAGACTGGAACGCAGGCTCACTTCCGGTGCATATTACTTTTGGAATGAGAAAAATACTGTGACTGCCCAAATTGTAGATATGAAACAGACAGAGCTTAATATTGCAGGGCAGGAAATTCTCACAAAGGACAAAATAGGAATCCGCATGAATGTGGCATGCACATATAAGATTCAGGATGCAGTAGCATTATCTGAAAATATTAAGAATTTAGAACAGCAGATGTATTCCTTTGCCCAGCTTGTGATTAGAGAACTGACGGGGAATTATAAGCTGGATGAGATTTTAGAATTAAAAGAAGAAATTTCCAAGGAAATATTTTTGAAACTAAAAGAAAATGAGAAGACATTTTATGTGGAGTTTATATCTGCGGGAATTAAGGATATTATCCTGCCGGGAGAAATTAAAGATATCATGAATTCCGTACTGGTTGCAGAAAAAACGGCACAGGCAAATGTGATTTCCAGAAGAGAGGAGGTTGCATCTACCAGGTCTTTGTTAAATACGGCAAAACTGATGGATGAGAATAAGACCTTATATAAACTGAAGGAATTGGAATATCTGGAAAGAATCTGTGACCGGGTAGGAGAGATTTCCGTAAACGGCAGTGCAGGGCTGTTGGAACAGCTGGGGGTTCTGTTGAAAAATAGATAAAATTTTTTCAAATTGGAGTGGTTTTATGTGCAGAATTAATATATAATAAAAAGAGTTATGGCGTATAAAACTACTCTGCAATGGTATTGATCAATGTTCACTCCTTTTGCAGAGACTGCAAAGATGAAGGAGGTAACGATGGAAAGGTATCAGAAGAAACGAATGGCAAGAGTTATGGTGGTGGTATTGTCATGTATGATGGGATTTTTGTTTGGTCTTGGAAACGGACTGGTTGCGAGAGCACAGGAGATCTCATTTCCGTTTACACCAGAGGGGAATTTTATCTGTGATGCAAACGGAATCATTACTGCATATAACGGGAATAAGGAAGTGGATGAAGTAATTGTCATTCCACAGACAATCAGTTCTGTAAGTGTGAGAGGACTTGGGGATAATGTATTTGCTGGTTGTGAGAAGCTACATACAATTATCCTGCCGGAGACTGTGACATCCATTGGCAGTTATGCATTTAATGGATGTAAAGTTCTGTCTACTATGGAAGTTTATAATAGTGAGGAATTAAATGACAGTAATGGTGTGACATTTGCACAATACCGGAGCGGAATCATTACATTGCCGGCGAATCTGAATGCACTAGGTGAAGGTGCTTTTTTAACCTGCAAATCCATTGGCCGGTTTGCTGTTGCAAAATCGAATGGTATGTTTAAAGCAGCAGATGTCTCAGGAGCAGAAAGCGAAGGAGATTACAATGAGGGAGAGATGCTGTTAAGCAAAAACGGCGGGATATTATATCGTTTTGCAGCAGGATTTCATTATACCGGACAGGGATTGTATCCACTGCCAGAGGGATTAGCGGTAATCGGTAATTATGCATTGGAAGCAGTAGGATTGAATGGTGGGTTTACGATTCCGTCTACGGTTACGACGATTGGCAGTTATGCATTTCATGAATGTGGGAATCTGAATACGGTAACCTTTACAGAACCGTCTGTCGTGTCAGTGATTGGAGATTATGCATTTGCAAAGAACAGTAATTTGAACATTACGCTTCCTGCCAGCGTCACTACGCTTGGGATTTATACTTTTGCATACTGTTCCAACATTCAGATTGATATTTCCAAAACACAGATTGCGAAGCTTCCAGAATATGTATTTTATGAATGTGATAACCTGCATACCCTTACGACGCCGGTAACCTTAAAAAGTATTGAGGCATATGCGTTTTATGGATGCAATAATTTTAATAATATTTATTTTCTGGGGGAAACCTTGGACAAGATTGGAACTGGTGCATTCCAGACCTGTAATAATCTTCATGAGATCGTAATCCCGAGTGGAGTGACTTCGATTGAAAACGATACTTTTGACGGATGTCAGAATCTGAATAAGATTATTCTTCCGGATACTGTTACTACTATTGGGGATAATGCATTTAAAGACTGTCAGAATATTCATGAAATGGTAATTCCGCCAAGTGTTAAGTATATTTCCAACAGCAGCTTTACAGGAGCCAATCAGGAAAATATAGACACTTCCCAGAATGAGTATTCTCAGAAATTTATTAAGGGAAAGCTTCCGTTAAAGGGTGAGACCTTTATTGTAGGAGATTTAAAATATAAAGTAATCAAGTCCAGTGAAAAGAATGGAACGGTTTCAGTATGCGGCGTAAATTCCAAGAAATTAAAATCCGCTGTAATTGGTGCTACTGTAATATATAAAGGTTATACCTTTAAGGTGACAGAAATAGCTGCCAATGCCTTTAAGAAATGTACGAAAATGACCAAAATTACGGTAGGAAGCAATGTGACTAAGATTGGTAAGAATGCATTTAACGGTGCAAAGAAATTAAAACGGATTACCATCAAATCCACAAAACTCAAATCAGTAGGAAAGAATGCTTTGAAGGGAATTTCAAAGAAAGCAGTTGTCAAGGTTCCGAAGAAGAAATATAAAAAATATAAGAAATTATTTAAAAGCTCTACCGGATTTAAGAAAACGATGAAGATAAAGAAATAAGCGTAATGCTGGATTTCTTCAGATGAGACAGGTGAATATACCTGTATGGGCATTGAGTTTTGCGAGCAGCGAGCCAGATTATATATGGCGATTGCTCAAGGATGCTGGTCTATATGCAGCAGACAGTGATATTAAAAGCTGTCTGCTGTTTTGGGATATAAAATATAATATCAAAAGAGCAAGTTAAGCTTGCATAACGATAAGATATCGTGTAAAGTAAAAGTACAAGGTATTGCTGATTAAATGTTATAATTTTATTAATTAGTGATGTTATATAGGAGAGGTGGATGTACATGGAAAAGTTTTTGAAAATTTTATTATTAGTCTTACTAA
>JAIDOW010000066.1 GCA_029063085.1 Lachnospiraceae bacterium | reverse complement strand
ATATAATATTATTATTTGATAATGCTTATCATACCATTCCTATAAATCATTCGCAAGTATAAATCAAAAAAAGAAACATTTTTTTAAATTAATACTTGCATTCTGTTGGCACTTCTGTTAGAATTGACGTGTTGTAAACCGATAGGTTAATATATTCAAGGAGGTGCAAGTCATGGCAAAGTGTTCAGTATGTGATAAAGCTGCTCATTTCGGAATCAAGGTGAGCCATTCTCATAGAAGATCTAACAAGATGTGGAAATCAAACATTAAGAAGGTTAAAGCAAATGTTAACGGTACACCTAAGAGAATTTATGTTTGTACTTCATGCTTAAGATCCGGAAAAGTAGAGAGAGCTTAGTATAAGAACGAAAAGAGGACCATCGGTTCTCTTTTTTTATTTCAAAATAAGCTGCCGCTTCAGCATCTGCAAAACAGAATATATGCGACACACAAAGAAACCACTAATACAAAAAAATTCCAAAAACCTTCCAAGAGTAAATCTACGATCATTCCAACACTGAACCAGAAAAAAGCAAAACCCCACACTCGTTTCATATATCCTCCATGCTATACATGTACCTGCTATAAAACAGTATATTCGGGTTCTGCTTCTTTCGTGACAACTTTTTATTCCTTATCCAAAATATCTGATACGGCAGTATCAACTTCCTCTGAACTCTCTTCCGTCTCCGCTTTCTTCTGGAAACGGTCGATCAAATCCGGAACCATATCCAGCACCTTAGTAATTGTATCCTGATTCTTAACATTGACAAGACGAATCTGATTGTCTTTAATTACTAAAACAGCACTTGCTGTCATTTTTCCCCCAAGTCCGCCGGCACCATTATTCTTCTGTCCGTCTGCAAACGCACCTGCTGCCACGCCAAAACTTACATCCACCAGCGGTAGAATAATCGTATCGCCAATCGTGGTGGGGTCTCCCACTACTGTTTTGGTTGTAAGAAACTTATCCATTCCCTGAAATAAAGAACCTACTGTTGAATTAAAATCATTTGCCATTTTTTTGACCCTCCTATGCTTCTATTATAGTTTGCACTTTCTTTGTTACTTTTATAAGATTTTTATTTAATATAATTTTTAATGCCAGTTTTACAATAGAAAAAATATATATTTTTCCATTTCCTTTCAGACTTCCATCAAAACATGTTTTTTCAAAATCCGGCTGGATATCCAAAAACCCCTGATACAACGGCAGTAATAGTGCCAATCCTCCAAGAATCTTTCCGGTTAAAGCAGGATCTTCCGTACCAAAATGCACATATCCCTCTAATTGTCCGGGCTTCAAAATCCTAAAAATTTCTTTCATGTAAATCTTTAAGTCCTGCCTGACAACTTC
Source organism: Lachnospiraceae bacterium (assembly GCA_029063085.1). Classification (GTDB taxonomy): domain Bacteria; phylum Bacillota; class Clostridia; order Lachnospirales; family Lachnospiraceae; genus CAG-590. The sequence continues at coordinate 23,088 of JAIDOW010000066.1, read as the reverse complement.
AAACCGTTTTGAATGATATACCCTTAGCAACGCATCCTTTTTATGGCTGATTTCTTTCAGTTTCATTTTCAGATGGTTCCATTTTCGTTTCCGTTCTTCTATTCTTTTTTGTATTTTCTCAAAAATAGATTGTTTCTCCTTTTTATTATCTGAATAAGTGTTTTGTTTTCCCTGCTCTTTTATATTTGTATTATGATTCGTATCTTTTATATTCCTATTTTCAAGCGGATCATCTCTGTTTTCGGGTTCCTGATGTAAAACATTTCTTTTCGCATTTTCCTCTACGGTATCTGTTTCTTCTTCAAAAGAAAAAAATCTTCTCCCAATCCAGGAAAGTCTCACACCTGTATTCGTCATGACTACCCCGCCAAACAGCTTTACCGTATATCTAAGACGATTCTCTTTAAAAAATGCCTCTATCTTTAAGAAAACCGGCATCCATCGAACACAAACTGTACCTTCCCACATATCATAGCGGCTGCCGGAAAAACGGTAACGGATAGGAACAAACAGCACGAGGGTCAATATAAAAATAATAATCATCAAAATAACCAGAAGAACGATTCCGATTATCTTTAAAATAGGTACTATCATTTACACTCCTTAAAAAACTGTTTTAGGGGAATTTGCCCCTTATCATATCCTATATCTTTTATCACTGTTTTAATCAATTCAAAAGCCGTTTCCCTACTGCGTGCGATTCCAACCACAGTCATCTCTATATCCATATTCTGATAAAAGGATTGTAATAACTCCGGATACCAGTATATCTCTAATATCCCCTGTTTTCCAACCGGCAATGTAATCAAAAACAAATTTATTTTAGGTGACTTTCTTTTTATCTTTTTTTTAACGGAAGCAAGTTTCTTGTCGGACAGACCATCAGTATAAAATTTTTCATGAAATCTGATATCCATTTTTCCACCTGCCTCTATATGCTATTCCTCTTCCATCATCTCTTCTAAAATTTTGGCACATGCCATTAATTCACTTGAATTACCGCAATGATTCAGACTATATTCAATATAATCCTTAATCTCCTGCTGGGAATTAAACAATACCGGCATATTGGAAAACAATGCCGCCATAACCGCACGGTTTACTTCCTTGGTATGTTTATCAAAAAAATCCGCCAGCATTCCAACCAGCTCATCTCTTTTGGCAGTTATGTAAGAAGAATCTGCTATCTCTTCCTCTGCTTTTACCTCCGTCAGATCAATAAACAAACTGCCGGATAACAGCTTGGATATCATTAACAAATTAGCAAATATCTTATCTGTCATCATCCATGAGATCGTATCACTATGATCCATCATTACATCATTCAATATACTCTCATACTGCAAAATATCTTCTCCAAGTGTCTCCTGCAAACCTTCAATTTTTATAAAACCTTCGTCTACATTTTCCGGAATATCACTATCTGACAAAAAAGCTTCGTGCAGTCCCTTCAGCATGGAAATACATACCGTAACACCAGCCTCTTCATTTTTCTCAAACGGTTTTGCCAACAATGCCGCATAAAAATCGTTCACAATCTCCATCATTAAAAGATAATCACTAACCAATTCCGTAAGATGTGCTGTCGTAATGGAGAATTGTTCTGACAACACCTGATAGCTGTCTAATGACAGTGTCTTAAATTCTGTATGCTCTAATACATTGATCACTTTCCAGATTTCAGGATATGCCTCCTCAAATCCTTCCGGAACCTCTAATAACACTGTAGATTTCAGCATATCCGTAAAATCATCAACTGAGGACTTTTCGGATCCATTATATATATTAAGCGTGTCAGTCAGATAATCAAAAAATCGACTCTTTGTCATACGAATCGGCAGCTGACCAGTCACCATCTGAATCTTACTGTTGATTACCATTGTATCATTATCATGAAACAGATACTGAAATACTTTTGCTGCCAGTTCACTCTCTTCTACTTCAAATACCTCCCCGGTAATACCATATTCTACACGGTTCAATACATATTCATAAATCTGCAAAGCATCCGTATATGCCGTAAGCACTGTCATTTTAGCTGTTATCTTCCGACGGATAGTATCTATTTCTTCCATCACGGAAGTATCATTCTCTTTTATCTCATCTGTCAGCAGAGTCTTAAACAAAAGAGTATGTATCTGATCCAATGTTTCTGAAAGAAAAGTATCATGTATCATGATTCCCGATTCATCCTGTACTTCTTTTATCGTATAATAATTGAGTACGAGATGAATCAGACTGTATTCATATACCGCGTTCATATATGCATTTGCATAAGCCGGCAGATTCCTCTCTAAATCAGTATGCTGCATGATTTCTTTCAGGCGTTTTCTCTCTTCTTTTTTCATTGATTCCATATCCTTTTCTATATATTGATAACATCGTATAGTCAAAATTTTTTATGTGGATGGGTAAATAAATGATTCTGACAGTATTCATAATTTCCTTTGCATCTTGAACAATATCGGAATTCCAAATCAGGATTATCTTCCTCCGTCTGACCGCAAATTGCACATTTATGCCTGGTCAGAATCTGCGTCTGCCGCACCTGCTGGCGGTAGCTCTTTTTTCTCTTCCTGTGTGCAGGACTGATTCTTCCCCTTCCTTTCATTGCAAAATAGAATAAAATAAAATTAAATACTGACATGACTACCGTCACCATTCCTGTATAATATCCCATCATGCCATATTGCAGGATTGTAAGAATCAGATATGCAATATCAAGATATCCTAACCATTTTACCCGTACTGGAATAATAAAATAGAGCAGCACCTGCATATCTGGAAACATGAAAGCATATGCCAAAAACATACTCATGCATAAATAATAAGTGGATGCACCATAAAGTCCATATTCATAGTACAGATTCAATAATCCAGCCTGTCCCAAAATCTTCATCACAAAATATGTGACCATGATTCCAATATCCGTAAAAATAATACCGGAAATAATATAGAACGTATAACGAAAATCTCCCCATGAATTTTCAAGGGTTCGTCCGATCGAAAAATAAAACATTAATGTAATGATGATAAAAATACTAGGGGCCCCCGGCGGAATCACAACCCAGGTGATCAGCCTGTATATCTGTCCCTGCATAACTTTTGCAGGATCCAGCGTGATCAGCTCCAATGCTGCGGGACTGAATATCTCAATCATATATCCCAGAATAAAACCTACAATTAAAATCACAGTCAAATTTGGAATCGAAAACTTTCCGAATTTTCTTTCTAACTTTGTCATAAAATCCATAATGCATCATCCTTATATTTATATTTACAGGTGCGCATAAACGCACCTGTATTATCCTGTTTCATATTTTTATTCATCGTCATCCATATCATCATCCGGTACATCCCTTGGCTGCCTTAATGGCAGTTTTAAAATCAAGCCTTCCGGAAGTTCTACATCTAACAAAGTTGGATTCCATCTTGCAAGAGTTTCAAAATCCACACCGAAAGCTTTTAAAACCTTTGCAATCGTATCACCCTCGTTGACAACATAAGTCTTCTCCGGTCTGGATGCCATAGTCGGAATACAGATTTCATCCCCTATCTGCAAATTATATACATTTACATAAGGGTTTAAACGCATAATATCAAATAACTTTACATCATATTTTCTGGCAAGCTTATATAATGTATCTCCCGCCTCAATTACATGCACATATCCTCTGCATCCGGATGGACGTCTTCTTTCGTCACCATTGTAATCAAAGTCCTGCATATCCATAGGAATATCCTAAAACGCTTTTTATTATTATATTCACCTTATCCACAAATGTTGCATCCTGCCGTTATTCAGCCGGTGTCTGCTCTCCGGCAGCTACCGGTTCCTCCGAAGCAGCAGGGGCTTCCGTCGCAACTGTTGTAGACTCCGCAGTCGATGTTTCGGAAGAATCCACAGGTAATTCCGTTGATGCTTCCGTATCCGGGGATACAGGAGCCTCAGTATTCTCTGACTGTGTAGTAACTGCCTGCTGTTCTGGATTTATCTTAATTTCATAAGAATCCCCTTCAAATTTGTCTTCATAATATTCCAGATACTTTAATGTATACTCTGATTTATCTTCTATCGTAAACAATACCGATTTAGTAATACTTTCTCCTCTCTTCAGCGTAAAAATATTTTCCATAAAGTCTTCCTGTTTTAAATCTGACTTACCATATCCAGTAATGATACTCTCCGCCTTATTTCCCTCATAATCCAGGGTAAAATCCGTAATGCTCATGGGCAGATCTTTTTCATAGGTATTCTGAATCGTAAACGTTACTACCAGATACGTATTGCCTTCGTCTGCCTGATAAAGTCCGTCTTCAAACTGGTAAGTATAATATTTAACAGCCTTATCCACCGTCACATCAAAAAAAGCTGTGCTTACCTTGTCACCTGCCACGGCTTTGATAACGCCTCCATAACTCCTTCCATCCTCTGACTTCATAGAACCGTTTTTGTTCTTTTTCCCACTGCACCCAGTCACTAAAACACATATAAGAAGAAATACAAAGCTTACTGCTCCGACTTTCTTACAAAAATTTTTTATCTTTTTCATAGTCAATCTCCACTTTCTATCTGTAATCAATCCTGATACACAAAATCAACTACCTGTTCACTTTAACACTCCAGATACTGTATCATTCCCGGACCCAGATTACTGGTAGGTCTGGCAATAAATCCATGCTTTTCATAAAAAGATTCTCTCCCTTTTGCGCACATCAGGCACAGCATCATCTGACTTCCTGTTTCCTGAAGACTTTCCACATATTTTATCAAAGCATTTATCACAAGGGAACCGACGCCTTTATGCTGGTATTCCGGAATCACTATCAAATCCTGAATATAGCAGATTACTGCCCCGTCACCGACAATTCTTCCCATTCCTACAAGACGTTCTCCTTCATATGCTCCTACCACAAAGAGACTGTTAAGTAATGCCTGCTCAGCCTGTATCTCTAATAATTCTCTCCACTTTACCTCAGCACGGATCGTAAGATACTCCCGTACTGTAATATCATTTTCCCTAATCGTAATCATTCTATACTCTGACTGGTACATCTTTGTTTTTAAGATATTCTTTCAAATCCGCGATCTCTAATTCTTTATAATGAAATAGAGATGCTGCTAAAGCTGCATCAGCTTTCCCCTTCGTTAATGCATCATAAAAATGTTCTTTTGTACCTGCTCCTCCAGAAGCTATCACCGGAATTGAAACATTTTCACTAATTATTCTGGTTAATTCAATATCATATCCAGCCTTGGTTCCATCGCAATCCATGCTTGTCAGCAGTATTTCTCCGGCACCCAGTTTTTCAGCCTTTATCGCCCATTCTACTGCATCATATCCGACATCTATCCTTCCGCCATTTTTAAACACATTCCAACCGGAACCATCAGACCGTCTCTTAGCATCAATGGCAACTACCACACATTGGCTACCAAATTTATCTGCCGCTTCACTAATCAGATACGGGTTATCGATCGCTGAAGAGTTAACAGAAACCTTATCCGCACCTTCCCTTAGGATTGCTTTAAAGTCTTCTACCGTCCTTATTCCACCGCCCACTGTAAATGGAATAAATACCGTCTGGGCCACATGTCTTACCATATCAATCATGATGTTCCTTGCATCCGAAGACGCCGTAATATCCAAAAACACCAGTTCATCTGCTCCTGCCTGGTCATATGCTTTTGCCACAGCCACAGGATCACCTGCATCTCTCAAATTTACAAAATTAATACCCTTTACAACCCTTCCACCGGTCACATCCAGACAGGGGATAATTCTTTTTGTATGCATATCAACATCCCTCCTTCAGCGGAGATTGTAAGGAAAGAAAATTCTCTAATATAGAAAGCCCTATCGCTCCACTTTTTTCCGGGTGAAACTGGCAGGCAAAAATATTATCTTTTTCCACACTGGCATGAATAAGCGTTGAGTAATCAGTAGTTGCAGCCACTTCTTGCTCATTTTCAGCTTTTAAATAATAGGAATGCACAAAATATACGTATGGATTTTCCCTGATACCTTTAAACAGAGTTGCTTCCGGCTTGATTGTAAGGGAGTTCCATCCAATATGCGGTATCTTAAGCCCCGGACGATCAGGAATCCGATAAATGCTCCCTTTTAACAGTCCAAGCCCGGTTACGCCCGGTGCTTCTTCACTGTTCTCATATAAAAGCTGTAGTCCAAGGCATATTCCCAAAAAGGGAATCTTCTTATCCACTACATCATAAATCACCTGATCAAGCCCATACTCCTTCAGCTTTCCCATAGCATCTCCAAAGCTGCCTACGCCCGGTAATATAACGCTCTGGCTTGCTAAAACTTCATCTCTGTCTCTTGTTATTTTTGCCTCCTGACCAAGATAAGCCACCGCTTTTTCCACACTTTTGATATTACCTGCATCATAATCCAGTATCGCTATCATTTACTCACTTCCATTCTTATGTCATTATTCTGAAGCGTCACTCTTAATATAACTATTTATTAATTCTACATACTTATCATTTTCAACCTTGTTAATCTCTAACGCCTGTTCTACCGTAATACCGTAATTTTCCATCAGAGCAGTCTGTATCTGGGCAAAAGAATAGTCCAAATCGGCAGTAATCCCTAACTGCCCAGCCTCTTCATAATGCTCATAATACTTATCCACACCACGAAGTAACGCGTCTAATGCCCTTTCCTGCCTTCCAAGCTCTATATTATTGTTATAAGATTCATAGAGCCGCTCCACATACATAACTGTATAAATCCGGTCTTCCAAATCCTTATCATCTTCCTTTACCTCTATTCCTATAATTTCGTTATAGGCACTACGGTATTTCTGACCTTCAAAATAAGTAGTTGCATTCTTAACAGCCTGTGTATAGCTAAAATTATTGGAGGCCATATAGAATATAAAGGTTCCGCCTAAAAATACTGAAAATATAAAAATAACCACAGGTTTGTTCAATTTCTTTTCCGGCTCAGCATTTGCAAGTTCTTCCGCTCTCTGCTTTGCTTTCTTTTCTGCTTTCAGCCGCTTCTTCTCTGCCTCTTCCTTTTTTTTCTGCCCATTTTTAATAGCTTTTTGCTCTTTGGCTGCATCTGATTTTTCTTTTCTGGCTTCCTTTGCAGCATCCTTTTTTGCTTTCTTCGCCGCTTTTTTTGCCTCAATCCGTGCCAGTTCCTCTTCAGACAAAACATCATCCTCGTCAGGATCTCCAAAAAGAATCTGTGCAAAAGTTTTTTTCTTGTTAACCGGCTCTGTACTTAACTCCTCAATATCATCCAAATCTGCCAGCAATGAAATATCAGGCTCTGCACTATCATCTTCCGCTTCCTGTACATTGGTTTCAGGACCCTTTTCCTCCATGTCTAACATAGATAATAAATCATCAAGGTCCTCTGACTCCATCTCAGCAGACTTTTGGACATCCTCTCCTTGTCCTGCACTTTCAAAATTAATAGCAGCATCAAGATCCATTTCCGAAGAATTCATATCTGGCAAATCAGCCATCGACTGACCCTTAGAAGGATCCGTTTCCTCTAACAGGCTGTCTAAAAATGTATCTGTATCAAATGCGTCTGCATTCAGCTCCGCCTGTTCTTCATATGTACCCTGTGCAGCCGGTATCTGCCCCTCATCCTGACTTCCCAAGTCATCGCCCTGATAAAGGTCATTAATTTCAAGATTTTCATTGAAATCATTTAAAATTCCATCCAAATTACCGTCTCCGGTACCATCTAATTTGGTAACGTCCAAATCATTAAAATCAATATCTGAAAACTCTAAATCACCTATATCCAGATCTGCCAAATCATCCAATTGATCCAATTCATTTATCTGTGACTCAGAAAAATGCAGATCATTTTCTTCTGTTGTCTGATTGACATCCTCTTCCAAACCAAGATTAAACGCTGCTTCTCTTGATAAGGCATTCTCCTCCATTCTTTGCAGTCTCTCTTCCTGCATCTGGCTATCTAATTCATCTTCAATGATGTTGTCAATTTCTTTATCTAATGAAATCTCATTCAAAAGATTGTCAAGATAATTTTCATCCATAAAGACACCCCTTCATTTAATTTATAAATACGAAATAAACATAGCTATTGTAACATACCTTTTACAAATTAACAAGAAACATCAACAATTTTAGGGTATTGCTTTTTAGAAATATTTATTATATAGTATAAGTGTCTGAATTTTATTTAGAGGAGGAATTATTATGAAATCTACTTTGTATGTTGAATATCAGGAAAAGCAGTTGGAAGAAAAGGATTTAGTAGCAAAAGCAAAGAAAATATGGACTAACGGTGGAAAAAAGGTATCTGAACTCACTTCTCTTCAGCTATATGTTAAACCGGAAGAAAACATGGTATACTGTGTTTTTAATGAAGATACCAGAGGGGAATTTACTCTCGATTAATATTGTATGAAGTATACACAATATAAAAGGACTGCATTTGCAGTCCTTTTATATTGCATGAATCTTATATGGCCATCACAAAAAACATTGAATCATTAGTTTCCATCTACCCCATTCACAACCAAATTGTCAATGCAGGCAACCAATTGTCCAATCTCCGGCTTCGAGATCTGAGCGTCTGCTCCTAACTTCTCTCCCTTCCGCTTCATATCGTCATTAATCAGGGACGAAAATACAATAATAGGAATATGCTTTAACGCCTCATCATTACGAATCAGGCGAATAAGCCTATGACCGTCCATCTGTGGCATTTCAATATCTGTAATAATACATCTGGCACCATAATCAACTCCGTTATTCTTTTTAAGTTCCTGAAGTTTGTCCCATGCCTCCTGTCCATTGGCATACGTATGTAAATTAATATATCCTGATTGGGCCAGTGCATCCGATACTAATCTTTGCAGCATCGGAGAATCCTCTGCAAACAAAATAGGAATATTATTACGTTCTCTTTCCCCAAGTTCTGCTAATTCAGACATCTTAAGGCTGGTTTCCGGACAAATCTCTTCTACGATACGTTCAAAATCCAGTACGATAATCAGCGAATCTGTTTTTTTAATAATACCTGTCGCGATACCTGCTCCCGGTGCATTCACTGTAGCATCGGGCTTTACAATATCAGTCCATGATACACGATGAATTCCCAATACCTGCTCCACGTCAAAAGCAATATTCAGATTATTAAAATTAGTAATGATCAGCATATCACTTTTTTGATTGGGGTTTTCTGGAAAGCCAAGTGCCCTTACCAGATTGATTGCGGTAATGATAACATCTCTGGGCATAAAAATCCCTTCTATACATGGATGAGCATTCGGTACAGGCGTAATCTTAGCCATTGGCAGAATTTCTCTTACTTTTGCAACATTGATACCATAATGATTTCCCGCTATCGTAAATTCCAATACCTCTAATTCATTCGTTCCGCTTTCCAGTAAAATATTTGTATCCATAAACATGCAACCCCCTTATTTCAATATTGTAATCATATTATCCGTCCCGTTATAGTGTATTTTGAGATCTATTGTTTCTAATTTTTCTTTGACTTCATCAGCTATCTGGAAAACTAAAACCGCATTCTCTTCCTTATCCGGCTGGACTGTCATATCGAATGTTCCAAGATCCTCTGTCAGAATCGTTAACATTGGCTGTGCAGCCAGATTCCCATTACAAATAACCTGATACTCTATTGCTTTATCCAATAATGCAATATCCACAGGAGATTCTGATGTACAAGCTACTTTAAATCGTAATACAAGCAACTGATGCCCCTCTTCCGTTTCTAACGCTACAGCCTCATCGTTCTCCTCCCCGGTAGGATATTCCTTAGTAAGCAGATAATCTTTGTACGTTATAGAAACACCATCTATCCCTGCTATCTTTGCAATATCACTTTCTGTTCCCACGGAAGCTGCCGAATCTGTATCTTTTTCCTTCCCGGCATTCTCATTGTCTGCCTCTGGTGCCTCCGACGTATCTTCCTGTGTTGTCACCTCTTCCTGTGTGCTTTGCTCCCCTGACTCTTCACTTTTCTTATCTTCTAGCACTTTATCGCCCTCATCTATACGATCCGTATAGTTAATATCATATTTCAGAAGCACACTGGCTGCATATTCTGCTATCAATCTCGTTTCATCTTCTGATAAATCTCTCACCGTATTGCATCCCGTTAACAAAATACCGCATAAAATTAACAAACTTAATGAAAAAAATCTTTTCAGCATAATTATCCCCTCTATTCTTAAACATTGGTATCGGAGTTATTTTATCACGAAATCAGTATTTCTTCAACATTTTTCACTATAGGAGTTCTGCTTTGCCACTTCCAGTTCAAAATAAAACACCACACCATCCTCTTCATTGTATGCCCCGTATTCTCTGCCATGCAGTTTCATGGTAGCTGCTACTATGGAAAGACCGATGCCGCTCCCTCCATATTCTCTCGTTCTTGCTTTATCCACTTTATAGAATTTAATCCAGATTTTCTCTAACTCTTCTTCCGGAATGGGGTTTCCTTCATTAAAGACATTTACTCTCAGCAGATTATCTTTTTCTGTCAGGCTGATAGATACGTTGCCTCCTTCCGGTGCATAGTGTATCGCATTTGTCAGATAATTTGTATATACTTCCTCTATCATAAATTCATCCCCCCATACATATATAGGGGTTTCGTACGAAAAATGAAGGGCAACCTGATTTTGCTGAAGCAGGATATCTGAAGATGTATTAATATTACGCATTAATTCTACAATATCAAAACGCTCAAAATTAATCCTGTCTGTCCCAAATTCCAATTCGTTCAAAGCAAGGAGTTTTTTTACCATGCTGTTCATTCGGTCAGCCTCGTCCATGATCACTTCACAATAAAATTCCCTACTCTCCGCATCGTCTGAAATATTTTCTTTTAATCCTTCCGCATATCCCTGTATCAAGGCAATCGGTGTCTTTAATTCATGGGATACATGGGATAAAAATTCCTTGCGCATTTCATCAATCTGGGTTTTCTTTTCAATATCCTTAGTAAGTCTGGCATTTGCGGTTTTCAATTCTGAAATGGTGGCTTCCAGCTCCTCAGACATAGAATTGATACTGTTCCCCAGCTCTCCAATCTCATCCTTTGAACGACTGACCACTCTTGCATTAAAATCCAGCTGTGACATCCTCTTTGCAACAACCGCCATTTCATGGATAGGTCTTACAAAAAAACTGCTCACAAAAAACATGGCAACGCATCCGATTATAATTGCCAAAATTCCCACATAAGAATATAACTGCATCGTCGTAACAACATTTTCATTAAATCTTACGGCAGATGCCCTCAGGGTGATCAGGCTTCCATCGTTCAGAACACCCACCAGATCATAGAAATTGGAATTCATGTTTTTATCATAATTTTGATGGAATATATGATAGCCCACTTTTCCATTAACGTATAAATCATTTAGGTTGTCCTCATCCGACTCCCTCAAAAGATTCGCAATCGACTGCATGCTTTCTCTCATTTCGCTTTTCTCATTGGTATTCGTATATACCGTTTCACCGTCCGAACAAAGGACAAAAAATGTGATGTCACCTTTTGCTGCAATCTTTGATAAATTATCTTTTAGTTCTTGTTCCGTCAGGCTCTGTGTTGAAAATACCATATCAATCTCATTGTACATATTGATCATACGGTATTTTAACTCTCCGAGAAAATAAGTCTTTACACTAAGCCACGTCACGCCAATAGAACTAAATATCGTAAGAGTCATCATGATCATTAAAAGCATTGTTAACTTAAATCTCAATGAATATTTAAATCGTCTAAGCATTTTATTCCTCTTCTATATTAAACTTGTAACCCATACCCCAGATTGTTTTAATATAATCACCGCAGTCTCCCAGCTTGCTGCGAAGCTTTTTGACATGTGTATCGATCGTTCTTGCATCGCCAAAATAATCATAATTCCATACGTTATTAAGAATTTTTTCTCTTGATAGCGCAACACCCTGGTTTACAACAAAATAATTCAAAAGTTCAAATTCCTTGAAGCTCAGCTCTATATTCTTTCCTTTTACCTTTACCGTATGGGCTGCAATATCCAGTTCAATATCTCCTGCAACCAAAAGCTCTTCCTGTGCTGCACCCGATGTCCGCCGTAAAATAGCTTCCACTCTTGCAACAAGAATTTTGGGACTAAAAGGTTTTGATATATACTCGTCTACACCAAGCTCAAACCCTAGCAGTTCGTCTCTTTCATCTCCCTTTGCCGTCAGCATAATGATCGGAACCTCTGAAAATGTACGAATTTCCTTGCATGCCTGCCACCCATCCATCTTAGGCATCATAACATCCAGAATAATAAGGGAAATATCTTTATTTTCCAAAAAAACATCAACTGCTTCCTCTCCATCAGCCGCTTCTAATACCGTGTACTCCTTTCGGATCAGAAAATCCTTTACCAGCTTTCTCATACGGCTCTCATCATCTACCACCAATACCTTAATCTGACTCATATAAATTACGTCCTCCTTTATCATATACAATACAAGAAAAAGAGACAGAAATTAATGCTGTCTCTTAAATTATATCCTTAAAATATGTAGGAAATGTGATTATTTTTTATTTTGTATTGAATTGTTCCTCTTTCTCCTTTACAGCCTGTTCCCTTTGTTTCAAATCCTCTTCCCATGCGGAATATTTGTTCAGAATCTTTTTCTCCGTATTAAGATATCCCACATTTGGATTAACGGCAGCAATAACAAACATAGATAACACCATAACAGCAAGTGCCACGATAACAATAGTCATCCGCTTCTTGATCAGTAATAATTCCTGTATCTGTGCCTCCTTTTTCCCCTGATTGATCTCGCTGACCTTATCATATTCCATTCTTCCCGGAAGCTTAACTGTAGGAAGCTCTGTTTCATCATATCCAAACTCTGTAGTCAGCAGGTGTCTTAGCTCAAACAAAAAACTGTATCCCACCATTGTCTTAAACATATTGCGTTCAATCAGCTTAGTGTATAATTCAAAAACAGCATTGGAATCCGAAAAGGAAGTCCTTGTCCTGATAACTTCAATATTCTGTTTTTCCTTTACTGCAATCTGTGCTTCTTTATAAGTTGAAAACACAAATCCATCTACAATAAGTGTTTCTTTTTCCATTCTACCGGGTAACTCCTCACGATAAATGTAGAGCAGACACATACCGGACAAATGCCGCTCATGAGCGTCTGCTGGGTGATAAGGCATCCTCCCACTTTGTGGGTCCCTCCTTACCACAAATAATGGAGCTGAGGGGAATCGAACCCCTGTCCGAAGACTCTTCCATCATGGCATCTCCCATTACAGTCGCTTTTTTAACATTCCCTCAGCTTACCGCCAACCGACAGGCTGTAAGCCTTAGTAGCTTCATAAATCTTTTACTGTGTCAAAGCTTTCACAGCAAAGTGCCCCACTGTTTTGATGCCTTATCCTAAGCCATGGGTGAACTTAAGTAAGACAGCTGCCACTAGGCAGCGTACGCTAACTTATTGTCTGCGTTTATATTTAATTCCAGGTTTTTGGATGGTCCTGGACCATCAATGGCTTCCATGATTTCTAAATCCCCGTCGAAACCAGTACAACCCCCTATCATGAATATGATAAGACAGCAATGACAGACTGTTTCTTATCACACAACTCGGATTGTTCCGATTATTACGGTGCCGTAAACGGCATATAAATACAATAATATGTTTTCCATATTATATACTTATCATACTATAAAACAAACTAATTTGCTACTGTAAATTGTATGCATTACAGAAATTTTAGTCAAATATCCACATTATTGCAGCTACTTGACCCATTGCCCGCAGAAATAAAATCTGTTCAGACTTCTATTCTTCCTTAGCAGCCTCAGACGATTCCTTTTCTTCTTCGGAATCCGTTTCTAACATTTTATCTAAATCCTCTTCATCTACTTCCTCAAGCTTACTGCCTGATGCATCTTCTAAAGCATCTTTTATTTCATCTTCCGATGAACCCTCAGATGTATTATCTTCCGAAGTGTCTGCCTTACTGCCAAGACCGGAAATCTCTGTAGCATAATTTTCATCAATGTAATTGCCTATATATGCCTCCAAAACAGAATCCCCCACAAACTTAGGCTGTTCCTTATATATCTTGATGCCCAGTGGCACTCCTACAATCATACCTGCAATCAAAGCAGTCATCACACACTTTACTATTATACGCACTTTCCGCTGCTTTTCCAGTTTTTTACGGTTCTTCTTTTCATACTTTCTTTTGTCAACTTTTGCCTGGCTCATAACATCCTCCCAAAATACTCAAATAATCTTATAATAGAGTACCACATTTTATAAAAAAATAAAATCGAAAATTTAGTGAACGGCTCTTTTATCTCATATTGCGAATCTTAAATTCTTTCTCTGCTTCACGTTTCATATCTTTTTTTGCTATATCATTCCGCTTGTCGTAGAGTTTTTTACCTCTGGCCAGACCAATCTCCACTTTCACCAGACTATCCTTAAAATATACCTTTAACGGCACAATGGTATATCCTTTCATCTTGGCCTGCCCCATAATCTTATTGATCTCATATTTATGGAGAAGAAGTTTTCTCGGACGGAGCGGATCTTTATTAAATATATTTCCTTTTTCATAAGGAGAAATGTGCATCTGACGGATAACAACCTCTCCATCTTCTACCGCCACAAAAGCTTCTTTAATACTGCAATGTCCAAGACGCAGGGATTTCACCTCTGTTCCATGCAATGCAATACCGGCTTCAAACTTCTCATCTATAAAATAATCAAAATATGCCTTTTTATTATTGGCAATTAATCGTTCTCCTTTTTGTTTGGGCATACTATCTCCTCTTTCCCTTATAAAAATTTACAAATGTCCTAATCCATATTATTATATATCAGAATATCGGTCAATCAGTTCCTGTTCATTATACAAATCCGCAACAAAATCCTCTTCTCCTGCCAATTCAAAATCAATCACTCTTAACAGCTTATCCACATGAACTGCTTTCACTAAAACCTTCTGACCCATTGTATAAGTTTTTCCGTATTCTTTACCTACAAGCGACATGGACTCCTCCTGATAAATGTAAAAATCATCTGGAATACTTGCAATGCGTACCATGCCTTCTACAGTATTGGGCAATTCCACATAAAAACCATATGCAGTAACACCGGATATGATACCTTCATACTCTATCCCGAGCCTCTTTTCCATATACTGTACCTTTTTCAACTTCTCTACTTCCCGCTCTGCCTCCTGTGCCCTTCTTTCATTTTTGGAATTGGATTCCGCAATCCCAGACAGGATACTATCATAATGCTCCAGTCGCTTTCCACTTAATTTCCCCCGCAGATTTTCCTTAATAATTCTATGAATCTGTAAATCCGGATATCTTCGGATAGGAGAGGTAAAATGACAGTAATATTTCGCTGCCAGACCAAAATGCCCGCTGCATTGTGTAGAATATCTTGCCTGCTGCATAGAACGTAAAGTCATCCTGCTGATAAACCCTTCCTCTGGCGTTCCTTCAATCTTCTTTAGAAGCTTTTGAAATTCCTTCGGATGTATATTTTCACCTGAAGCTTTAAAATAATATCCAAATCCGGCTATCATGGCACTTAATTTTTCTACTTTTTCCGGGTCCGGATCACTATGGGTACGAAATTCAAACGGAATCTCCTGCCAGAAATAATCCTCTGCTACAGTTTCATTTGCTATGAGCATAAAATCTTCAATGATCTTATGCGCAGGATTTCTGTCATAAGGACCAATCTCAATCGGTTCTCCCTCCTGCGTAAGCTTTATCTTTGCCTCTGGAAAATCAAAATCAATGGAACCTCTGCTCATACGTTTCTTTCTCAGTATATCGGATAAGTCCTGCATATTGCAAAAGTATTCTATAAAATCTTCATATTCCTCTGTTATCCGTTCTCCCTTTATTTCGGTTCCATCATTCAAACACAGCGATATATCAGACACATCTACATCCTGTACATTTCCATAATCCACCCCGTCATAAACAGAGCCGTTTTTTATGGCATTTACCTTTAATATTGAATCTACCTGATTATAACTCATACGCCTGTCCACATGAATGACCGTTTCGACAATCTTATGTCCTGTCACCTTTCCGCTGTTGTCAATATCCATGATACAGGAAAGTGCAAGACGGTCTTCCCCTGCGTTCAAAGAACAGATACCGTTTGAAAGCTTGTGTGGCAGCATGGGTATGACTCTGTCCACTAAATATACACTGGTTCCCCTCTCCAAAGCTTCTTTATCTAATGGAGAATGTTCTGTTACATAACTGCTCACATCTGCAATATGCACACCTAACCGATAACCTTCCGCATTTCTTTCAAGTGTAATGGCATCATCTAAATCTTTTGCATCCTCTCCGTCAATAGTAACAGTTTTCCAATCCCTGATGTCTATTCTGCCTGTGATATCCTCATCTGATACAAAGTCCGGAATTTTATCCAGGAACTGCATTACATTGTCCGGGAATTCCATCGGCAGATCATATGCTCTGACAATGGATAAAATGTCTGTTCCGGGATCATTTACATGTCCTAAAATCTCAATAATCTTTCCTTCCGGCTTCTTATCCCCGTTACCAAAATCAGTAAGCTTTACCACTACTTTGTGTCCCGTGACTGCTCCCATACTATGTTTTTTGGATATAAAAATATCATCCGACAGTTTCTGGTTATCAGGAATTACAAATCCGAAGTTTTTATTCTTTTGATAATATCCCACTACTTTGTCATTGCCATGCTCCATAATGCGCACCACCTGCGCTTCCTTTCGCCTTCCCTGCGGTGCGCTCGTAATTTTTATCATAACTTTATCATTATGCATAGCTCCCGACACTGCATGTTCCGGAATAAAATAATCCTCTTTCTCACCTTCCACACAGACAAAGCCAAATCCCCTCTGATTCCCGCAAAATGTACCAATCTTAGCAGTATCTGATAGAGACTGATACTTTCCCCTCTTTGTAAGAAGTACCTTTCCTTCCTGCACCAGTTCTCCTAATATTTCCCGAAATTCTTCCCTGTCCTCAGCAGAAACCCGAAGCAGAAATGCCAATTCCTTTTGCTTCAGAGGCTTATAATTTTTATCATTGATTACCTGTAATACTTTCTTTTTTCTACCCTTATAATCTGACATTATACTCTCCCGGCCATCAGCCACATTCTTATATGCTAAAAAAGCTGCCGCAAATTATGCAGCAGCTTCCGATACTAATTCAATACCTTGGAACTTATCAATAGTGCCAATGCCAAAAATACAACGACCGCTATCGTAGTTGCTAATACCAGCACTCTTTCCTTATCCATTGAACGTCCCTTGTTCTTGCTCCAGTATGTCTCTCCCGCAGAACCACCTGCAAGACTCCCTAAACCATTGTCCTTTGCTTCCTGAAATAAAACCAATATTGTAATAATCACACAAACTAAAATAAATACAACCGTAAGTGCTGTCTTCATAAAAACGCCTCCTAATCAAAAAACTCACTAACCGATATTGTAACACAATGTTTTTATAAAGACAAGATAAAAATCCAGAAAGTTATAATAGATGACTTTCATCTTCCGTATACAAATCTGTATATTCTATACTTCTCATTTAAAGGTATACTCTGATACCTTACCGATTTCCTTTTCAATCTTCAACAGGCGGTTATACTTCGCCGTACGGTCACTTCTGCATGGTGCACCAGTCTTAATCTGTCCTGAACCGACAGCGACTGCCAGATCAGCTATAAAGGTATCCTCCGTTTCACCGGAACGATGGCTTACAATTGTTTTATATCCTGCATTTTTTGCCATCTCAATGGCATCTAAAGTTTCCGTCAACGTTCCAATCTGATTAAACTTAATTAAAATAGCATTTGCGATATTGTCCTGTATTCCGCCAGACAGTCGCTTTGTATTGGTAACAAACAAATCATCTCCTACCAGCTGCAATTTTTCTCCTAACCGGTATGTCAGAAGCTTCCATCCTTTCATATCATTTTCATTCAGACCATCCTCAATTGAAAAAATCGGATAACGCTCTACCAGGTCTTCATAATACTGTACCATTTCCTCTGCATTGCGGTATATATCCTTGCCTGCCATCTTGCTTTCACCAGGAAAATAATACAACTCTGAATTTTCATCATATAATTCTGAAGCCGCAGCGTCCAAAGCAATTTTAATGTCATTGCCGGCACGATAACCAGCCTTTTCTATAGCTTCAACGATCAAATCCAGGACATCTGAAGTAGTAGCCAGATCCGGAGCAAAACCGCCTTCGTCCCCGACACCTGTTGCCAGACCTTTCCCCTTCAGCACCTGCTTTAAATGATGATATATTTCGCATGCCATTTCCATTGCCTTGGAAAATGTATCGGCACCCACCGGAGCAATCATAAATTCCTGTATATCCACCGTGTTATCCGCATGCTTCCCACCGTTTAAAATATTCATCATCGGTATGGGCAGCACCTTTGCATTGGAACCTCCGATATAACGATACAAGGGAAGTCCCAAAGCATTTGCTGCCGCCTTCGCACAAGCCAGTGATACTCCTAAAATCGCATTTGCACCATATTTACTCTTATTTTCCGTTCCGTCAGCCTGAACCAGTAAGCGGTCAATCTTCACCTGTTCTAAGACATTCATCCCGATAATTTTATCTGCAATCCGTGTATTCACATTGGTAACTGCCTGCTCCACACCGTTTCCCAAATGCCGCTTATCCCCATCCCGCAGCTCATGTGCTTCATACTGTCCTGTTGATGCACCACTGGGAACCGCAGCACTTCCCGTAATTCCATCTTTTAAAGTAATCGTAACCTCTAACGTCGGATTTGCCCTTGAGTCCAAAATCTCAATTGCATGTACATCTAAAATCTCATACTCTTTCATGAAATTATTCCTTCCTATCAAATTACTTTAATAGCAAGTATTTCCATATTCATGATATTTATACATATGTTTTTTTGCTTTCCAGACCAAAAATATCCCGTATGCTATTTCATGCTACGGGATATTTCTCTCTTAAAAAATGATACTTATCTAATATCCTGATTATCGTACTATCAGGCTCTCTCCGGTCATTTCAGAAGGCTTGGGCAGCTCCATAATCTCTAACAAAGTCGGTGCAATGTCTGCAAGACATCCCCCTTCTCTTAACTTTACATCCCCATAGTTCACCAGAATAAACGGTACCGGATTGGTTGTATGTGCCGTATGCGGATTGCCAGTCTCATAATCAATCATCTTTTCCGCATTACCGTGGTCTGCACAGATGAATAATACACCATCTACCTTCTTAATCGCATCGACTGCGGAACCGACACAGGCATCCACACGTTCCACCGCCTTAATAGCTGCCGGAATCACACCGGTATGACCCACCATATCCGGATTTGCAAAATTAATGATAATCACATCATATTCACCACAGGTAATTGCAGCATCTAACTTTTCTCCCACCTCCGGTGCACTCATTTCCGGTTGTAAATCGTAAGTGGCTACAGACGGAGACTTCACTAATGTCCGCTGCTCATCCTTATTGGGTTCTTCTACACCACCATTAAAGAAAAAGGTAACATGCGCATACTTCTCTGTCTCTGCCAGTCTAAGCTGCTTTTTGCCCATTTTTGCAAGATATTCACCAAAAGTATTCTCAATAGACTGTTTCTTAAATGCAACCAATTTATTCGGAATAGATTCATCATAATCCTTAAAGCATACATAGGTAAGTGGCATACGCCCATTCTTCCTCTCAAATCCAGTAAATTCATCATCACAAAATGCCCTTGTCAGCTCTCTTGCACGATCTGGGCGGAAGTTATAAAAGATAACGGAATCATTCGGCTTAACAGTTGCCACCGGCTTATCATTTTCCATGATAACAGTCGGAAGCACAAACTCATCAGTCACTTCCTTCTCATAGGAAGCCGCCATCGCCTCAACAGGATCGGCTGCCGTTTCCCCTTCACCATAAACCAAAGCAGCATATGCCTTTTCCACACGGTCCCAACGGTTGTCCCTGTCCATTGCATAGTAACGTCCGGATAAAGATGCCACCCTGCCTACACCGATTTCATTCATTTTGTCTACCAGTTCCGCTACATAATCTTTACCGGAAGCAGGAGGAGTGTCCCTACCGTCCAAAAACGGGTGTACATATACATTATGGAACCCTTCTTTCTTACATAACTCTAAAATACCATACACATGGGTATTGTGGCTGTGAACTCCGCCATCTGACAAAAGCCCCCATAAATGCAGATCCGAATTGTTTTTCTTACAGTTACGAATTGCCTCTAACATTGCTTCATTCTGGAAGAAATCTCCGTCTTCAATAGCCTTGGTAATGGACGTCAGATCCTGATATATAATACGTCCGGCACCGATATTCATATGCCCAACCTCGGAGTTTCCCATCTGTCCATCCGGAAGTCCAACAGCCAGTCCGGAAGCATTTCCCGGAACAAACGGACATTCTTTCATTAACTTATCCATAACAGGGGTATTTGCCATAGCAATCGCATTCCCCTCTGTCTTATCATTTAATCCATAACCATCAAGTACCATTAAAACAACAGGTTTTTTACTCATAACTTGTCTCCTTTAATTATATTATTATTCGAAGCAATCCTGCCATTACGCAGTAAGCCTCGCTTTCATTCTGCTATACAACAGCTTTCTTAAACAGTTTATCACAACAAAAAAAATTTGCAAGAATTGTATACAAAAATCCTCAACTTATATAGCTAACTCTTTTTTCAATAAATGAACAATTTCCCGAATGCTTAAATGACTTATATGAACTGTAACATCTGCGTATTTTTCATATAACGGTTTCCTCTCTTCATATAAGTCCCTGAATGTCTGCCCCACTTTAATGGAAACTCCGCGGGCAGTCAGGTCTCCAATCCTGTCACACAGTTCTTCATAAGAAAGCTCCAGATATATAACCCTTCCAATAGAGCGTAAATGCTCCATTGCATGTTCTCCATAAACCACACTGCCTCCGGTTGCGATTACCGCTTTATGATAATCCAAAGAAGAATTAATCTCGTCTTCAATTTTATTAAATTCTTCCAGTCCTCTGGAATCGATAATCTCACTCAGCAATAATCCAGTCTTCTCCTGGATCACCAGATCCGAATCCACAAACCGATAACCCAGTGCTTTGGCAAGCACCACGCCTATCGTACTCTTACCGCAGCTGGGCATCCCTATTAGTATAATATTATCCTTCATGTCATATTCCTGTCTGGTACAATGAATATTAATTATCGATAATTACTTATCCATTATACCAATGTAATGATTGTTTAATAATACAGTCTACTTTATTACGGATTGCCACACTAAATATCATAAATCTTATTTTTTGCAAATCCTTTTATATGTTCCAGACTTTTTTCACTTGGCTCCATCAAAACCAGCTCTTTTTTCCCATTAATCTCCACAATCAGGGCAATTCCCCGTCTGTCCTTATTTCCGGAAGTAAAATTGTGCCGCTTCACAACCGGTTCATGTGATATCCGTTCCGAATCCTCCGGTGTCACCATTGTCACCTGTTCCATTTCAAAATGCATCAATTCCTTTCGTTTGCTGGCATTGTAAATGGCTGCTATTTCAATGCTCCCATTGGTAAGAGTATACTCATATTCCATATTGCGATACCCCAAAAAGTGCACAAAAAGACAGATACCGATAATAGAAAGGATGATTCCTATGCCGCCGATAAAAAATAAAACCGGAATCCCCATAAAGATAACCCAGATAGATATCGCAAGCTTTACGTAAAAATCATTGCCAGGCTTTGCTTTCAATGCCTGTTCCACATAGCTGTCATTTAACATAATTATTCCTCCATTTTGAAAGAGATAACCCGACAGCAGATGTCTCACCATCGGGTTATAATCATTTTACTTATTCAGATACTCATCAATCGCTTTTGCAGCCTTCTTTCCCGCACCCATTGCAAGAATTACCGTAGCCGCACCCGTTACCGTATCTCCTCCGGCATAAACACCATCCTTGCTAGTCTTCATGGTATCCTCATCCACAATGATACCTCCCCACTTCTGGGTATCCAGACCCGGTGTCGTCTGACGAATCAACGGATTCGGACTCTGTCCGATGGCAATTACCACCGTATCCACATCAATCACATAATTAGAACCTTCTACCGGCTTCGGAGAACGTCTTCCTGACTCATCCGGTTCCCCTAATTCCTGTTTGATGACTTCAATCCCTGTTACCCATCCATCTTCACCGTGAATCTCACAAGGATTATTCAACAATTTAAATATAATTCCCTCTTCCTTTGCGTGGTGTACTTCCTCTGCCCTTGCAGGAAGCTCCTCTTCGGAACGTCTGTAAACAATATATACTTCTTCTGCCCCAAGGCGCTTTGCCGTTCTTGCAGCATCCATTGCCACATTTCCGGCGCCTACAACAGCAACCTTCTTGCCAACCTTAACCGGTGTCGGAGCCTCTGGGAACTTATATGCTTTCATCAGATTCACACGGGTTAAAAATTCATTTGCAGAATATACACCAAGCAAATTCTCTCCCGGAATATTTAAAAATCTCGGAAGACCTGCACCGGAACCCACAAATACCGCCTCATAACCCTGTTCCATCAATTCGTCTATAGTAACGGAACGTCCTACGATCACATTGGTCTCAATATCAACTCCCAGCTTCTCAACTGTTTCAATCTCCTTTGCAACCAGATCTTTGGGCAGACGAAACTCTGGAATACCATAACTGAGTACACCACCGGCTTTATGTAATGCCTCAAATACCGTGACATCATAGCCCTTCTTGATCAGTTCTCCTGCACAGGTAATTCCTGCCGGACCAGACCCCACAACAGCAACCTTCTTACCATTCTTTTCAATCTTAATCTCAGAAGACTTTGCATTTGCCATATGATAATCCGCAACAAAACGCTCCAGGCGTCCGATTGCTACCGGCTCACCCTTAATGCCCCGAACACATTTCCCTTCACACTGGTTTTCCTGCGGGCACACACGCCCACAGATTGCAGGAAGTGCATTTTCACTGGTAATTAT
>JAIDOW010000065.1 GCA_029063085.1 Lachnospiraceae bacterium | reverse complement strand
TGTAATGTAAAAGTACAAGGCATTGCTGATTAAATCGTATAATTTACTTAATTAGTGATGTTATATAGGAGAGGTGGATGTACATGGAAAAGTTTTTGAAAATTTTATTATTAGTCTTACTAATATTATTCTTCCCAATCAGTGTAGAAGCAAAAAACATTCAATTAAATCAGTCATATACTAGTATATTAAATTATTATGATGATGAAATTGGCGATTATAAGCTGAAAGTGAAAGAGGCGGGGGTTTATAAAATCAATGTATCTTTTGATGGTTATTTTTTAGAGGAGGATGATACCACTTTATTCACTAATGGTAGCGGTGATATGAAAGTGATTATTAGTTCAGGTAATAGAGAGTATGAATATTATGTGCCTATTGGTGAAACGAAAACATTTTCTGTAGGGTTGGATAAAGGAAATGCATATATTGAGGTAGAGTATAATGATCTTTTTGATCGTATGCAATCAACTATCCAAGTAAAAAAATCAGGCAAAAATTATTCATTTTCAAAAGCATACAATTATGTGAAAAAAAATAAAAAATCTCACATGAAGATTAAAAAAAAGAAAAATATGGTGAATGTAAATATAGAGGGAGTTTCTCATATTGATTCTCATGAAAAAGATGGATATACTATGGGAGTTGCTGTCTTTCCCAATATACAGATAAATAAACAAGGTAAATCATCTTATGCAACATTTTATCTTGATGGAATTTTTTTGACTTATAGTGTTGAATATATGAATGATGCAGATTTGAATGAAATTGTTATACAAAGTGGCAAAAATAAGATGAAATTTGATTTGGATTATTCTAAGGAAAAGAATAGATTTAATTATAAAGATTATCTATATGAAGATACATGTGAATATAAATGCACTTTATTAAAAAGTTATGTCAATTCAAATAAGGATGTAGATAAACTTATTAAGATTGTGAAATCAAAAAATGCACAGATTAAGATTAAAGGTGAAAACGGTGCATTTTATTATATTTATTTAAATTCCGATACTAGGAAAAAATGGGTTGATGCTTTGAACTTATATAAGAAGATTCAGAAAAAATATAATTAAAAAGTTTAAATTCTATGTGTAATAATTAGATAAAAACTGATTAAAATAGACATTGCAAATTGCGTTTTATTTTCTTTATAAAAACAAATTAATAATACCATAAAACATGAAAAAAGTAACCTCTAGTCAGGCTTCTTAATGGTGCCCGTGTGCAGGTGATGATAAGCAGACCAATCAATGCATGCATAAAAAAGCCAATCAGTACGTACGATATGTAATGCACTGGTATCAGTAGCTATAACATTTCTCCCGATTTGTTTTGTAAGGGAATAATAAAAATTGTTCGTATGTGGACGCATTATGAAGATGTAAAATGATGAAGAAAGGCTATATGGAATAGATAGTCTTTTTAAGTATATATCAAAAATACTCGTGATTTTAGGTTTTATTTGAATAAAAAAGATAGCTTGAAGAGCATTTCAATAATTAGAATTTTAAAACCCTTGAAAAATAAGGTTGTATAATTCTTAGCAATGGGGTATAATAGCCTACGTAAAAATGAATAAATCTTCAGGGCGGGGTGTAATTCCCCACCGGCGGTATTTGGATTATGAATATAACAGATAATTTCAGGATTCATCAGCCCGCGAGCCGTAAGGCAGGAACCGGTGAGATTCCGGTGCCGACAGTATAGTCTGGATGGAAGAAGAGTGAGAGTAGATACTGTTGAGGTATTTATATGCATTAAATATATCAGTTCCTGGAGTGTAGCCGCTTCAGGATTTTTTACTTTATAGAAAATCTTGCTTTTGGGTAAAGTGTATGGAAAGAAATGCAGAGTAGACAGGAGGAAGGCGACAGGATGACAGGGAATGAGAAATATATGCGCCGTGCCATAGAGATTGCAAAATCAGGAATAGGAAAAGTAAATCCCAATCCTTTGGTTGGTGCTGTGATTGTAAAAGATGGACAAATAATCAGTGAAGGGTATCATAAAGTATATGGTGATTTACATGCGGAGCGGAATGCTTTTCAAAATCTAAAAAAGAAAGAAGATGCAAAGGGAGCACAAATGTATGTAACCTTAGAACCATGTTGTCATCATGGAAAGCAGCCTCCGTGTACAGAGGCGATCATAGAGCATGGTATTTCCAAGGTATATGTAGGATCTAATGATCCCAATGAACTGGTTGCAGGAAAAGGGATTCAGCTACTTAGTGACGCAGGTGTTGAAGTGGTAACTGAATTTTTGAAAGAGGAATGCGATGCATTAAATCCGGTCTTTTTTCATTATATTACAACAAAAACTCCTTATGTGGTGATGAAATATGCCATGACCTTAGATGGCAAGATTGCAACGCGAACGGGACATTCCCAGTGGGTATCGGGGGAAGAATCCAGAAAGCGTGTCCAGCAGACACGGAATGCCTTAAAGGGGATTATGGTAGGAATTGGAACGGTATTAAACGATGATCCCAGACTGACCTGCCGGATAGAAGGGGGAAGAAATCCAGTCAGGATTATCTGTGATTCCAAGCTTCGGATACCATTATCCAGTAACGTGGTAACAACTGCAAAGGAAGCACCAACCATTTTGGCAACGATAGAACCACATCCGGAATATAACCGTTTCTGGCATGAGCAGAAGGAAGCACTGGAAAAAGAAGGTGTGGAGGTTTTAACAGTAAAGGAATTAAACGGACAGCTGGACTTACAGGATTTGATGGTAAGGCTTGGAGAAAAGCAGATAGACGGAATTTTGCTGGAAGGCGGCTCTACGCTGAATTACGCAGCACTTAAGGCGGGGATTGTCAACCGTGTCGAAGCCTATGTGGCACCGAAGATTTTTGGCGGTGCAGGATTTTATACTCCGGTTGGCGGCGAAGGGGTAGAGCTTGCCACAGAGGCTTTGGGATGTAAGCTGGTCTCTGTAGAACAGGTTGGAGAGGATGTACTGTTAAGCTACATGACTGACAGTAGGAAATTATAATCAGAAGAAGGATTTTGGATGGAAACATGGAGGGTGGGAAAATTAATGGATTATAAGCTTCGTGATATAACATATCAAATAAGAGAGATAGAAGAGAATGACTTAAACAATTTATTATTGGTGAAAAATGAGGTATCTGTACATACAGAAAGGTTTCAACAGCAAAGGGACGGACATGCGGTCTATATAGGAGCATTTATCAATAATTGTGCGGTTGGTTATGTACTGCTGTCTTTAGACAATAAGGAGGATGTCATGCCATACACCAATCATAATAAATGTGCAGATATGATTGATTTGCTTATTATGGAACCTTTGAGGAATTATGGAATCGGCTCACAATTAATACTGGCATGTGAAGAAATTTGCAAGGAAAAGGGTATTTTATGCTTAGGACTTGATGTGAATCCGGGGGATAATCCCAAAGCGAAGAGATTATACGAAAAAATGGGTTATCATACGGTTGGAGAATTGCATTTAGATGGTGTATATAAATATACTGACGAACAGGGAAATAAAGGGAAATATGAGGACTGGTGTATAGATATGATAAAATTCTTATGATGGGCAGAGCCACATTTTATAAGGAGAAAATGAATGCATAAAGAAAGTGGGATGAGCATGGACATAGAAGAATTATTTAAAGAACTGGCTGCAATACCGGAAGTGGAAGCAATCGCCATGGGTGGTTCAAGAGCTGGGAGTGTCTATGATGAGAAATCAGATTATGATATCTATTTGTATTGTACCGATGATATTGAAGAAGCAGTAAGAAAAGAAATTTTATCCCAGTACTGTACGGTTATGGAAATTGGCAACCATTTCTGGGAATACGAGGATAACTGTACATTAAAAAATGGCATCGACATTGATATTCTGTACCGGAATCTGGAAGCATTTACCAGGGATTTAGCTTTGGTGGTGGAATCATATCAGGCACATAACGGTTACACGACCTGTATGTGGCATAATCTGTTAAACAGTAAGATTATATATGATAAAAACGGCAATTTGGCAGCGGCAAAGGAGCGGTTTAATGTCCCATATCCGGAGCAGTTAAAGAAAAATATTATTGAGCACAACAGGAAGCTTCTGCATACTGCAATGCCTGCTTATGAGGTACAAATCGGAAAGGCGGTTGATAGAAAGGATATGGTCAGCATAAATCACAGGGTAGCGGCGTTTATGGAGTCCTATTTTGATATTCTTTTTGCAAGGAATGGTTTAACACATTCTGGCGAGAAAAGGCTGGTGCAGTTATGCAGACAGCAATGTGAGTGTTTGCCAAACCGGTTTGAAGAGAATATAAACAGGCTGTTTGCAGACTTATTTTGTGACATGGATAGTGTGAAAGACGATATTCGTGAGATTGTAAAGGAACTGGAAAAGATACTCTGATTTTGGGAATAGTGAGTTTTGCACATTTTTAAATATGGATATAAAATGAGGTGATTAGAATGTCTCATATATTAAAAATCGGTTCAGGTGTTTTTATGATTTGGCTGGCGATCATGCATTGCTTTTGTGGTTCCGATTAATGGTCTTCATGGTCTTGTCAGCTTTTTCCGTGGTGGGTTTTCTTTTCTTTATGCTTTTTGTATAGCAGATGTGATAGGGATTGCATCTATTATATTTCTTAAGGTAACAAAAAATAAACAGGAACTATCTGCGGTTTTATCAGATAATCAGAAAGAAGGGAAGTGATAACATGTTTACAGGAATTATAGAGGAAATTGGAACAGTGGTTTCCATCAGCAAAGGTTCAAGGTCTTCCAGACTTGCCCTTAAGGGGGATGTAATTTTTGAGGATATGCATATCGGAGATTCTATTGCAGTCAACGGTGTGTGTCTTACGGTTACGGAAATGAATGAAAGAACGTTTACGGCTGACGTAATGGCAGAAACCCTCAGACGTTCCTCCCTTGGAAGTCTTAAAACAGGCAGTAAGGTCAATATGGAGCGTGCCATGGCGGCAAATGGGAGATTTGGCGGACATATTGTCAGCGGGCATATTGACGGAACTGGTGAGATAGAAAGCTTTGAAAAAGAGGATACAGCAGTATGGGTGACGGTGAAAACATCACCAAAGCTTTTGAGATACGTTATTGAAAAAGGTTCGATTGCGATTGATGGAATATCTTTGACGGTGGCTTATGTGGATGACCGGTGTTTTAAAGTGTCCCTGATTCCACATACTGGTGTGAATACGACACTTCTTATGAAAAAGGCAGGCGATATCGTGAATCTGGAAAATGATATTGTGGGAAAATATATTGATAAGCTGATGCATATTGAAGCCCTTGACTCAGATAAAAAGCAGGATGGAGAGGCTGGAAAAATTTCAATGGAATTTTTAGCTAAGAATGGTTTTATGTAAACTAGGTGGTGGGGTTATGTAAACGTAATGATGGTTATGTTAACTAAAAATTTGAAACTTATGTAAACTATAATAGAGGGTTATGTAAAGACATGATTGGTTTGTGTAAACTATTGTGTGAGATAAATATGAGAAGTGTGCTATTTGATATCGAAATAGAAAAAACATAATTTGAGTTATGTAAATACATTATGTATAGAATTTATGTGAATATATTATGTAGATAAGTTATGTAAATAATTTATGTAAAATTGTAGTGCAACAATATGTAAGTAAAATAAATAAAAAATGAAAGTCAGAATGGAAGCTACCATAAAGACGCAGGAGGTAAAAATGTTTGAATTTAACACAACATTAGAGCTGGCAGAGGATTTAAAGAACGGAAAATGTATCGTCCTTTTAGATGATGAGGACAGGGAAAATGAAGGGGATGTGATTTGTGCAGCCCAGTTTGCAACGACAGAGAATGTGAATTTCATGGCAAGCTATGCAAGAGGCTTAATCTGTATGCCGATGGATGCCTCTTACACAGACCGTTTAAATCTTCCACAGATGTGTATTACGAATACGGATAACCACTGCACGGCATTTTCAGTATCAGTGGATCATGTGGAAACGACTACGGGAATTTCTGCTTATGAGCGGGGAATTACCGCAAGAAAATTTGTGGAAGAAGGTGCAAAACCGGAGGATTTCAGAAGACCGGGACATATGTTTCCATTAGAAGCAAGACCGGGCGGGGGCATTGAAAGAAACGGTCATACAGAGGCAACGGTGGATTTCATGAAGCTTGCAGGATTAAAGCCGGTGGGGCTTTGCTGTGAAATCATGAAGGAAGACGGCATGATGGCAAGAAAAGAGGATTTAATTGCCTTTGCAAAGAAGCATGATTTAAAAATCGGTACGATTCAGGATTTGGTTCAGTACCGGAAAGAACATGAAGTGTTTGTAGAGTGTGTGGCAAAAGCGAAGATGCCAACCCGTTATGGTGAATTTACGATACATGGCTATGTGAATAAATTAAACGGAGAGCATCACGTGGCACTGGTAAAAGGGGATATTACAGATGGGAAACCGGTTCTCTGTCGTGTCCATTCCGAATGCCTGACCGGAGATGCGTTAGGCTCTGCACGGTGTGACTGTGGTCAGCAGTATGATGCGGCAATGAAAATGATTGCCAAGGAAGGAAGAGGAGTCCTTCTTTACATGCGCCAGGAGGGAAGAGGAATCGGACTGATCAACAAAATCCGTGCTTATGAGCTTCAGGATAAGGGACGTGATACCGTAGAAGCCAATCTGGAACTGGGATTTCCGGAGGATGCAAGAGATTATACGATCGGAACACAGATTCTGGTCGACCTTGGAATCAAAGAGCTTCGGTTAATGACCAATAATCCCCTTAAGGTATACGGGTTAAAGGGTTATGGCCTGGATATTGTGGAACGGGTTCCGATTGTGATGGAGCCTGGTGAGTATGATGCATTTTATCTGAAAACTAAGCAGGAAAAAATGGGACATATACTAAATTATAAATGATTTTATGGTAAATTGATGATAATTGGGACATAGATGCCAGAATGATTGTAAAATTAACGGTAATGTAAAATGAGAGCAGGAGAGAATATGATTTTTGAAAAAGCACGGATAGAAGATACCGGACAGCTCGTAAAGTTAAGGCTTGCCTACTTGATGGAGGATATGGGTAAATTAAATGAAAAAGAAAGGTCGGCAATAGAGCAGGGACTGCCGGATTATTTTCAGAGAAATCTTAATCATAATATATTTTGCTATGTGGCAAGAAAAGAACAGGAGATTGTGGCATGTGCTTTTTTACTGGTTGTGGAAAAGCCGATGAGCCCAGCATTTCTTACCGGTAAGATAGGTATGGTATTAAATGTTTATACAAAGCCGGAATGCCGCCATAGAGGGTATGCAGGGAAGTTGATGAGTTTGCTGTTAGAGGATGCGATTGAAAAGGGATTAAGTACTGTTGAGTTGAAAGCGACCCAGAGTGGATATTCCCTATATAAGCAGATGGGATTTGAAGATGACATTACAGAGTACCGCTTGATGAAATGGGTGAATGGTCAATGAATAGAAATTAATATCCGCCACTATTTAAATGATAAACTATTGTGTAAAAAAATCGGTATCAACAAGGTCTTGATGTGTTGTGACAAAAATAATATTGGCTTGGTAAAATCCATTGTTAATAATGGCGGGGTATTAGAAAATAAAGTAGAGGATGGTCATATTAAGCGGTGTTATTGGTTTTGGTTATGGTAAAGAATTCCCATTCATCAGGCAGAACAATATATCATTAAAGGAGGCAGACTATGGGAGAGCTAACAGTAAAATATAATGAACTTAATGCAGAGGAATTCATTACTTTGTGGGAGTCGGTTTGGGGCGATGCCCCGTCTTTAGAGCAGACAGAACTGGCAATGCAACATACATTATTCAGGGTCTCTATTTTTGACGGGAAGAAAATTGTAGCAATGGCAAGAATGATTGGTGATATGGGACTCAATTATTATATTAAAGATGTTGTTGTCAGACCGGATTATCAACGTAAAGGGATTGGAAAAATACTGATTAATGAACTTATGCATTATATTAATCAAAATGGTATTAAGGGTACAGAAATCTTTGTTGAATTATGTGCAATGCCGGATAAGATTCCTTTTTACGAAAAGTTTGGATTTTCGGCAAATGAAGCACAGAGATTAAAGTTAATGTATGAGGTGGAATGACATCTTAATTTGCTGAAAAACTGCACAGAACAATAAATTGGGATTTATTCACTGAAGAGGAGTGAAATAAAATGAAATTTATAGGAATAAGTAAAGTATTTTCAACGATAGATAATCAGCAATTTGAAACGATTGGTGCGTTCTGGGATGAATTATCTAAAAAGTATGGAAGAAGTAAATTGAGAGGGTTAGGATATAATTGGACAAAAGATTCAATCGAGTATGTTATTGGATTAAAAGAAGGTGAAATTGAACATGCAAATTGTTCTGTCACTTTACCAGATGAAGGATGGCTAACGGTACAAGGCAAGACGTCTAATTTAGGAAAGCTATATGAGCAAATATATTTGAATGGAGTATTACAATACGAAATTGAAACATTTTCTGATCATGATGAATGTGAAATAAAATATTACCGGTAAATTCCAGGCTGTCAAATTGATAAATCGGAATTTGGTGGAGGTATTGGTAGCATTTTGTAAAAACAATGTCATTCGCATTATCTACATATTTAAACTCCAGTTTTGATTATGTCTTTTTTTCGTCGGTGGTTGTTGTGGATAAAACAATTCGTGAAGCGATACTAAAAGATATAACGGCAAAAGATTATTCTGTTATTGG
>JAIDOW010000064.1 GCA_029063085.1 Lachnospiraceae bacterium | reverse complement strand
ATTTATTATTTCTTTAAATATATTATTCTAATGCAAATCATTACATATCTTTTCATAAAAACAGCGATAAATTGCTAGTAAATTTTTTAAATATTTTAGTAAATATATATTGACTTTTTACTAAACAAATGTTATATTCATTTTACAAAGTAAAAGGAGGCAAATATCATGAAAAATACCCAAGTACTGCAAACTGAATTACAGAATCAGATTTACAGAGATATACTGACAGATATCTATATTGACAAAGAAAAGATTCCCTATCAGACCAGCCGGTATATCAATGCCTTACAGGAATATGAAAAAGCCTTCGGCAGCAGTGAAGTAGAGATATACAGTGCACCGGGAAGAAGTGAGATTGGGGGCAATCATACTGACCACCAGCATGGTGAAGTATTGGCAGCTTCCATTAACAACGATGCCATTGCCATTGTTAAGAAACTGGAAGAGCCTGTTGTAAAGATCATTTCAGATGGGTATGACCTGATTACAATCCCCCTTGATGATCTGGAGAAAAAGAACTCCGAAGAAGGTACTACAGTCTCTTTAATCCGGGGAGTACTTGCCGGAACCAGAGAGCATGGATACACCATTGGCGGTTTTCAGGCGTACGTTACCAGTGATGTTTTGATCGGTGCAGGTCTTTCCTCTTCTGCTGCATTTGAAACCATAATCGGAACCATACTTTCAGGTCTTTATAATGATATGTCAATATCTGCAATCGAGATTGCCATAATCGGACAATTTGCAGAAAATATATATTTCGGAAAACCCTGCGGACTCATGGACCAGATGGCCTGTTCTGTAGGAAGCCTGGTTCACATCGACTTTGCAGATCCCGAGAAACCGGTTGTCAACCGGGTAGAATTTGATCTTGACGGACACGGCTACAGCCTTTGTATCACCGATACAAAAGGATCGCATGCGGATTTAACTGCTGACTATGCTGCTGTTCCGGAAGAAATGAAAAAAGTTGCTGCCTATTTTGGAAAAGAGGTTTTAAGGGATGTAACCAAAAAAGAGCTCTTTGCAAATCTTAATAACATAAGGGAAGCCGTAAATGACCGTGCAGCACTCCGCGCCATTCACTTTAACGAGGAAAACGAACGGGTTCAAAAAGAAGTAAGTGCATTACAGGCTGACAATTTTATGGATTTTCTGGATACTGTAAAAGCTTCCGGAGATTCCTCATTTAAATATTTACAAAATGTATATACCAATCATGATGTAGAACATCAGAATGTTTCCATCGCCCTTGCAGCCAGTGACAGTATACTGGGTAAAGACGGAGTCAGCCGGGTGCACGGCGGCGGTTTTGCCGGAACCATCCAGGCATTTGTAAAAAATACGGCTGTGCAGGAATACAAAAATGCAATGGATGCCATCTTTGGCGAAGGCTCCTGTAATATATTAAAAATCCGTAAATATGGAGGAATGAAAGTACTATAAAAGGGACTTCCGTCCATAGATTCCAATCTATGCAAACACCTGTAAAAACAGGTTCACGATATAAGAACACTGCAATAAGAAAACCAGTAAAAGACAGGAGGAGATCAATATGAGTATTTTAGTATTAGGTGGTGCAGGGTACATTGGTTCCCACACCGTGTATGAACTGATCGAGGCAGGGGAAGATGTCATCATTGTAGACAATCTGGAAACCGGCTTCCGGAAAGCGGTTCATCCCAAGGCCAAATTTTATGAAGGGGATATTCGAAACCGTGCATTTATTGACTCTGTTTTTGATAAAGAGGACATTGATGGTGTCATCCATTTTGCCGCCAACTCCCAAGTTGGGGAAAGCATGACCAAGCCCTTAAAGTATTACAGCAACAATCTCTGTGGAACAGAGGTTTTATTGGAAAGTATGGTATCTCACGGGATTGATAAGATCGTATTTTCCTCCACCGCCGCAACCTATGGAGAACCGGAGCGAATTCCCATTTTAGAGACAGACCGTACCCTTCCCACCAACTGCTACGGAGAAACTAAGCTTTCCATGGAAAAAATGTTCAAATGGACCTCAAATGCACATAATCTCCGCTTTGTCTCCCTCAGATACTTTAATGCATGTGGTGCTCATCCAAATGGTCAGATTGGAGAGGCACATAACCCGGAAACCCACTTAATTCCTTTAATCCTTCAGGTTCCGAACGGACAACGGGAATTCATATCCATCTTCG
The DNA here is from genome assembly GCA_029063085.1 of Lachnospiraceae bacterium. GTDB lineage: Bacteria > Bacillota > Clostridia > Lachnospirales > Lachnospiraceae > CAG-590. The sequence goes on along the minus strand of JAIDOW010000064.1, from coordinate 22,095 downwards.
GAAATGACTACGATACAAAAGACGGCACCTGCGTCAGAGATTATATTCATGTGAACGACTTAGCACAGGCACATATCCTTGCCTTGGAATATTTAAAAAAAGGCGGTGAAAGCAATATCTTTAACCTGGGAAACGGTGTAGGTTTTACCGTAAAAGAGGTAGTGGAAGCCGCAAGAAAAGTAACCGCACATTCCATACCTGCCAAGGAAGAACCAAGACGTGCCGGCGACCCATCTACTTTAATTGCATCCAGCGATAAAGCAAAAGAGATTCTTGGCTGGAAACCACAGTTTGCAGATTTAGAGACTATCCTCTCTACCGCATGGAAATGGCACCAGACTCATCCGAACGGATATGAAACGACAGAATAAAGGAGGTTATATATATGATCAACAAGCTTATTCAGGAATTAATAGATTATGGAACAAATAACGGTTTAGTAGATAGTGCTGACAAGGTTTTTGTAACAAATCAGCTGCTGGATCTATTCCAACTCCCTGATTATCAGGAGTCTGACACTGATGCCCCTGCAGGGCGCGAACTCCATCTGATTTTGGAAGATATGCTGGCTTATGCACATGAAAAAGGTATTTTGGAAGACGACACTATTACCATGAAAGATTTATTTGATACCAGAATCATGGGACTTTTGACTCCTCTTCCTTCCGTGGTCAGAAAAACCTTTCATGACAAATACACTGTATCTCCAAAAGAGGCAACTGATTATTACTACCATTTCAGCCAGGCTACTAATTATATCCGTAAAGACAGAATCGCAAAGGACGAAAAATGGTCCGCTGACACGGAATTCGGTCCGATTGATATCACCATCAATTTATCCAAGCCTGAAAAGGATCCCCGTGATATCGCCAAGGCCGGACAGGCAAAAAAATCCGGCTATCCAAGCTGTCTGCTATGCAGGGAAAATGAAGGTTATGCCGGACATTTTTCACATCCTGCAAGGCAGAATCACCGGATCATCCCGATTACTTTAAATAACGAAGCCTATAACCTGCAATATTCCCCATATGTATATTATAACGAGCATTGTATCATTTTTAATGATAAACATATTCCTATGAAAATTGATAAAGATGCATTCGAAAAGCTCCTTGATTTCGTCAGGCAGTTTCCACACTATACTGCCGGCTCCAATGCTGACCTTCCAATCGTAGGCGGCTCTATTTTAAGCCATGACCATTTTCAGGGAGGCAGTTATGAATTTGCAATGGCCAGTGCCCCTTATGAAACAGAATTCTCTTTAAAAGATTATCCTGAAATTCATGCCGGAACGATCAAGTGGCCAATGTCTGTCATCCGTTTACAGGGTAAGAACGCATATGCCGTGGCTGAGGCTGCTGACCATATTTTAGCTGTCTGGAGAAATTACAGTGACGAGGCTGCTTTCATCTTCCATGAAACCGATGGAACTCCTCACAATACTATTACCCCGATTGCCCGCATGCACGGTGATTTATATGAACTGGACTTGGTGCTGCGGAATAACATTACTACCGATGAATACCCTATGGGCGTTTATCACCCGCATGACCAGTACCATCACATTAAAAAAGAGAATATAGGTTTAATTGAAGTAATGGGGCTTGCAGTATTACCCGCCAGACTGAAAAATGAGATTGCACAATTAGAAGATGCTATTTTAAACCACAAAGACATTCGTGAGAATACTGATATTGAAAAACATGCCGACTGGGTAGATGAATGGATTGATGATTACGATATCACAGCCGAAAATATTCATGAAATTCTTCAAAAAGAAATCGGGAATGTGTTCATAAAAGTACTGGAATGTGCCGGCGTATACAAGCGTACACCAGAAGGAAAAAAAGCCTTTGAACGATTTATCAACGCTTTATAATTGAAAAAATAATCTCTCTTCCCGCTTGAAATAGCATAAAAAATAAGATAGAATAAGAAGAAAACCCATGGGGAGGTATCATATGAGATTAGTAACACGCTCCGATTTTGACGGACTGGCTTGTGGCACACTGTTACTGGAAGCCGGAATTATTGATTCCTGGACGTTTGCCCATCCGAAGGACTTACAGGACGGATTAGTTCCTGTTGATGAGAATGACTGTCTGGCAAATGTTCCATTTGTTGAAGGCTGTGGTCTTTGGTTTGACCATCATTCCAGCGAACATGAACGTCAGCAATTAGAAGGCAGATACAAAGGAGAAAGCCGCATCACTCCTTCCTGTGCCAGAATCATCTATGATTACTATGGCGGCAAAGAACGTTTCGGACATTTTGATGAAATGATGGAAGCTGTTGACAAAGTAGATTCCGGCAACCTGACCATTGATGAAGTGCAGAATCCTACTGGCTGGATTTTAGTCGGATTTTTGATGGATCCCCGAACCGGACTGGGCAGATGGCGCAACTTTTCCATTCCGAATTACAAATTAATGGAAGAATTAATGCATGCCTGCCGTACCATGAGTACTGATGAGATTCTGAATCTTCCTGATGTGAAGGAACGTATTGATGTATATTTTGAACAGACCGAGAAATTCAAAGAGATGGTAAAAGCACATACCCGTGTAGAAAAAGACGTTATCATTTCCGACCTGCGCGGTGTAGATCCCATTTATTCCGGCAACCGCTTCATGATTTACAGTATGTATCCCGAGCAGAATATCTCCGCATGGATCGTAAACGGCAAAGGCGGCAAAGGCTGTTCCGCAGCAGTCGGCTACAGCATACTAAACCGTACTTCTACTGTTGATGTAGGAAGCCTTATGCTGAAATACGGAGGCGGTGGACACAAAGCAGTAGGAACCTGCCAGTTCAGTGATGAAAACATGGATACAGAACTGCCGAAAATGCTGGACGAATTAATTAACGGAGTTAAATAAAACACCCTGATATATCTTATATGCTGCCAGAGTGATGTACTTACAACACTCTGGCAGTTTTTTCTTTTTGCTTAACCCTGTATACTCTATGCGTCTATACCTTTTTATCTTTTTTCAACCATTCTTTGAATATGTAATCCACATATTTCATTCCGTTATCCCACAACAGCATCTTTAACCCAATATCTCCTGATAAAGCCGGAATGCATTCTGATAAAAAATTTTATCAATCTCGCTTTCATGAAATCCATTTTTGGCAAGAACATCTGCCAGCTCATCCATCCGCTCTGCCTTCGGACATCCCTGATATGCCGGGATTCCGTCAAAATCACTGCCAAGTCCTATGCATTCTATCCCACCGATATCAACAATATGCCTTGCATGTCTTGCGATATCCTCCAAATCCGCATATCCTTCTTTGGATGCCTGCCTGCCATTTCTTATTAATCTTTCCTTTTCTTCTGACTTGTTTTTCTCTGCCTTCTCCTGTACGGCAGGCTTTCTCAAAAAATCCGCACAATAATTAAGACCTGTCACACCACCCCTGTCTGCAAGCCTGCGAATCATATCATCCGTAAGATTACGCACCCAGGGACATATGTTTCTGGCATTGGAATGGCTTGCCACAAACGGTCTTTTTGTATATTTTAGTACATCATAAAAACCTGCATCTGACAGATGGGACACATCCACAATCATCCCCAGCCGTTCCATCTCTTCCACAAACAGGATTCCCGTTTCAGTCAGTCCTTCCTCCATATTCGGTGTAAAGAAATCCCTGCTCTCATCAAAATTAGGGTATCCGATTTCATTGGGAAAATTCCATGTCAAAGTCATCATCCTAACACCCTGTTCATACAGATACTTCAGATTTTCCAATTTCCCCTCACAGGCTTCCCCGCCTTCCACGGTAAGCAGGGCCGACATTTTTCCTGCCTTTTCATTCTCTTGCATATCATCAGTGTTCAATACCTTAGCAATCAAATCTTCATTTTCTTTTATTTCCATGTTGAAAACATCCAATAATTCTTTAAACATGGCAAAAGGGCTTTCCCCCTGTTTCTTTTCCACAAACAGTGCAAAATTCTGTAGGAAATAGCCCCCCTGCTGCATTCTTTCCAAATCCAGCATAAGCCGGTTCTTCTTAAGCCCGATATGCTCTCCTCTTTTTCTTCCGGCTAAAATTTCATATATTGTATCACAGTGCAGATCTATTACTTTCATATAAATCCCCATTTTATTTAAATTATTATCAAGTCAGACATCATTCATTATTTCACGAATTTTCTTCAGCCGCCTTATTTATACAGGCAATCGCATTCAGGCTTCTGGGATAACCGATATATGGAAGACACTGTGAAACAACACGAATCAGAAAATCCTTATCATTCCCCAGATTGATATTCCCCTTTGCATGAGAAGTAAGCTGTGGTTCTGCACCCCCTTGTGCTGCAAGAAAGCAAAACGTAATCATCTCCCTTTGTGCCAGAGTAAGTCCTGTTCTTGTATAGTAATCACCAAAACAATTAGCTGCCAGCCATTTATTAATATGACCTGCCTTCCACGCTTCCCTCATATGTCCGCCAAAAATAGCTGCCTGTGCTTCTATTCCCTTTTCCAACCGGTTTTCCATTGTCGTTGTACACTGTCCCTCTAGCGGAAGCTCCACACCTCTTTCCTTCAAAATTTCATTGGTGAGTGACAAAAACGGCCACATACGTCCCATACCTACATAATCTACAGATTGATATATCATTTCCTTAACCGATGCCGGCGAAACACCATGATCCAATGCCGCAGGCAGCATTTCCCGGTAAGCATCCTCTCCCTGACATCCAACCAAGACTGCTAAAATTGCAAGAAAACGGATATCATCCGGAAGCTTGCCCCCTTCCTCCATCACTACCTCTTGAAATGCAAAATGTTCAAACCTTTCCATAAATTCAGGATCTGTCTCATAAAAGTTCATTTTATTCTCCTTTCGTTCCACTAAGCGTTTAGCAATTGCCTTTACTAAACATTTGGTGTATTCTGTTGCATAACTCCTACCAGTTTGTGCGGAACATAAGGTTCTTCCAGATATGCGATCTCTTCTGCATCCAAAGTCAGATCCACAGCCTTTACCGCACCCTCAATATGACTGAGTTTTGTAGCTCCTGCCACAGGGGATGCCGCCTTCGTAAGCAGCCATGCCAGGGAAACTTCCGTCATGGACACTCCTTTTTTCTGTGCAAGCTCATCTACTCTCCTAATAATTTCATTATCCTGCTCTGACGTATTATCATATTTCCCTTTTGCATAAGCATCTTCTTCAAGCCTCTTCGATGTTTCACCGGGACGCTTGGAAAGACGCCCGCTTGCCAGGGCACTATATGGTGTCATGGCAATATTATCTTCACCGCAAAGTCTTGCCATTTCCCGTTCCTCTTCTCTAAAAATCAGATTATAATGCCCCTGTACGGATACAAATCCAGCAAAACCTTCTCTGTCTGCCAATGCATTCGCTTTTGCCAGCTGATAAGCATAACAGTTAGAAATACCGATATATCGGGCTTTGCCTGCCTTTACAACCTGATTCAGACCTTCCATAATGTCATAAAGCGGCGTCTGATAATCCCACATATGGTAGATATATAAATCTACATAATCCATGCCAAGATTATGCAGGCTTTTATCAATCATCTGCATGATATGTTGCTGTGCGGAAATTCCCGCTTCCCTTTCATCCTGCGTGCGGGGCAGAAATTTCGTCGCAACCACCACTTCATCCCGTTTCGCAAAATCACGGAGTGCCCGGCCCAGATACTGTTCACTGGTTCCTCCCTGATAGGCAATTGCCGTATCAAAAAAATTCACGCCCATCTCCAATCCATGCTTTATAATCTCACGGGAATGCTCCTCATCCAATGTCCATGAATGCTGACCGTTTCCAGCGTCTCCAAATCCCATACACCCCATACAGATACGAGACACTTCCAAATCTGAATTCCCCAATTTTACATATTTCATAGTATTCTACCTCCACTTAAAGTTCTTCCTACAAATTATATGCAGTTTGAGTAAATATTAATCTTATTCTAAATTCCCATAGGCTTCCTCATCAACCTCTTCCAGCCACTCATTAGTAGTTTCCGTACCGGGAACCTCTACGGCAATATGACTGAACCAGCTGTCCGCCTTTGCTCCGTGCCAGTGTTTAACCTCCGGCGGTATGGTAATGACCATACCCGGTTCCAGACTGACTGCTTCCTTTCCTTCTTCCTGGTACCATCCGCTTCCAGCCGTGCAGATCAGAATCTGCCCTCCCCCGCTCTTCGCATGATGGATATGCCAGTTATTGCGGCAACCCGGTTCAAAAGTGACATTTGCAAGAAATACCGTACTTTCTCCCGGCTGGGTCAATGGATTCAGATACGAATTTCCAATAAAATACTTGGCAAATGCGTCATTTTCCTTACCTAATCCAAATACATTCTGTTTATCAAATTCATTTTTATCTTCCACTCTCATAATCCATCCTCCTTTTTATACGTTTATCTTACAAAATCTTTCTGCCCATGTCTAATACCTGTTTTGCATTACAAGAAATGCCTGTTTTGTATCTCAGAAATTGCTTTTTCCTTTTTCTATTCCGCTTAAATATTCTTTGGCATGTGCAATAAAACGCGTCATAAGGAAGGACTGCATCTGGTCCTTTTTCCAGACCAAAACACATCCACTTACAATCTCAGGCTCTACCGGCCTCAGGCACAAACTATCATAACTGCCAGAAAAATCCATTGTCATTGCTACACCGATTCCACTTTCCACCATAATAGACTGATTAACATAAGAGAGATTACAGGTAGCGGCTACATGAAGCTTTTGTAAATCATTTCCAAACCAGTTCTCCAATTCATTACGAACCGATTGCCGTTTTGCAACGATCAAGGGGATTCCCGCCAAATCACTGGGGGTAATTTTTTCTTTCGCCGCCAAAGGTGAATCCTTCCGCATAAGAACATGCCATTTTTCTTTAATCGGCATCCTGATAAAATGATATCTGCTGATTTCCACTGGTTCCAGCAGCAGACCCATATCCAGTGTCCCATTCTCCAGATGCTCCTTCACATCATCAGCAATAGCAGTATTAATATGAAAACTGACATCAGGATATTTTGCCTGAAAAGAAGCTATCATTTCCGAAAGCGGCTTCATATTCCGTGTCTCTCCACAGCCAATTGAAATTTCTCCCGAAATATTCTCTTCTCCATGAATTAATTCCCTTTCTGTTTTTTCTGCCAGTTCAACAATTTCCTGTGCCCGCCGACGTAAAAGCATTCCCTCCTCCGTAAGCAGAACATTATGTCCCCCTCTGCGAAATAACTTGACACCCAGTTCCTCTTCCATCTGCATCATCTGACGGGAAAGTGTAGGCTGGGTAATGTGGCAAATCGCAGCAGCCCGTGTTATATTTTCTTCTCTTGCCACAGTAAGGAAATATTTCAAGATTCGAAGTTCCATACGGGTACACCTCCTGAATATTTTATTTTGGCATATCAAAATTGTGCTTTATTCCATTGCTTAAATACAACAATTTCAGCTTCAGAACCATAACCGCTGTATTCCGATACCATAAGAAATTTTTCATCAGCAACAATTCCATAACATCTGTCACTGCCTTTTTTATGCAACTGATTTCCTAAATAAATTTTGTTATCATCCCAAAACTTTACAATCTGTCCGCCTGGCAGGGAATATTCAATGTTAATAAAAGAGCCTTTTAACGCATTAAGGTCTGTCACCTTCTCCATATCCTGAATATTAAGCTCATTAAATGCCGCTATCAGTTTTTCTTTCAACTCACTTAATACTGTTTTACCCTTTTGACAGCATACCGCAACAATGCATTCTGCACCAAATGGCTGACCGTTTGTCTTCGAACAACCATTGCAAGTACTGCTTAATTCACACTTTGTACAATCAATTCCGCAAATAGATTTCATTATTTTTTCCCTCCCTCAAAAATTCTAATCCTCCTAATCCTGTTGTATCAATGTAACATCTTTTTTTATTTTGATACCAAGACATTGATTTCAGAAAATATCTGTTAAGCTTCTTTTCTTTTTATGACTGCACATTCGGCTATTTTATCAAATCCTATTTTCCTGGCCAATTTTGCAGATGCAGTATTTTTGTAATGGCAAGCCCATACAGGAATCTTATTTTTAGCTAAAATGTATTGAATCATCGCTTTTGATACTATTGCAGCAAAACCTCTATGCTGATATCTTTCATTAGTTTCGACCCCGATATCAATCTCATCATCACTTATAGCCGCTGAAAATGCCCAGGCAGCAATATTACCATCGCTTAGAATACAATACCCTTTCCCTTTTGTGAGAAATTCTTCTGAATTATTCCAAGAAAAATACGGGGTTATTCTTCCTTGAATTTCCGAAAGAAGTCTGCCATCAATGACCTTTAATTCACAATTATGCGGTAAGTCGTAATTTAAATTACAGTTTTGATTCTTATATTCAAAAAAATACCGGCACTCAATGTCGACATTCTCTTTATTCCTAAAATAATTTTCAATGTATCTTTCATCGGAAAGCAAAATAAACCGTCGGGGATTCATTTTATCTTTATCTAAAACCATATCATAAACCTCTTTAAGAAAGCCTTCATCATATTCTCCCAATAAAAAAGCAAACCCACTGTAATGCCAGAACAAAACAGTGTTACATTCGGTTCTCGATTTTACAAAGATATCTCCATACTGATACTCTTCGGCAATAGAAAGAGGATAAACCTTTCCGCATTTACAATCTTTTGCAAATGCAATATAATCAAAATAACTTTGAAAATCAACCCTCACCATAGTTTCTCCTCCAAATTGCAATTTATCTGTTTGCTACGATATGATTATAACATTTCCCAAAAATCATAACAATAATAACCTGCATATCATCAAATCTTCTATAATAAATAAAGCATACTTCCTCTTTATTTTTCTTAATTCCCAACTCAAAAATAAAAAGTCCTGTCAAGAGCTTGCCACCATTGATATTGCTTTACACTCTCGACTGGACTTTTTAGTTTCTTATTCAAAAAACACACTATTCTTTAATATTTTTAGGATCTTCTACTGCACTTGCTGTTCTGTCTGTATATTCTGATGCATTTGTGATTCTTTCAATTTCCTGTTATAGCGTACATAAGCAGGATAACCTACGATCATTAATACAAACGACGGTAAAAGTATTGCCAGGATACAAATTGTAATCCCTGCCACTGCAAGTCCCTTTTTTATATCTTTCAGTCTCACACCATGTATCCCATATGAAAGACCGATAGCCACTATAATAATTCTGATAATTACAGACGGCACAAACCATGCAATAATGCCCAAAACAATAGAAATAATCCCGAATTGATTAATCTTTTTCTTATCCATCATTCTTTCCCCCCAGTTCAGTTATCATTTAAATATCCAAGCCCCTTTTTCATATCCCACTGATTTTTTCTTTAACAATTTTATGGTTGCTTTCCTCTGCTTCTTATTTCCCGCTATCTTAAAGGTTATTGCATCCCAATGCATATCTCGAAACGCACCTTTTCCTATCTTTCTCAGTTTCGTCGTTTTAATATTCACAGATTTTATATTGGTCTGATAAAATGCCCACTTCCCAATCGTTCTTACATTCTTCCCAATTGTAATTTTAGACAATTGTGCGCATCCCCCAAATGCATCTGCTCCTATTTCTGTAACCTTGTCCGGAATAACCATAGACTTAAATTTACCTGAAAAAGCCAATTCCCCTATTTTTGTTACCCTGGCAGGGATTTTAACAGTTTTCAAATTATGAGATGCAAAAAACAAGCCTTCACTAATCTCTAAAAGATTCTTTGAAAGTATAATCTTCTTGAGCCCTGCACAATCTGAAAAGGCATACTCATCAATCTGAGTTACACTGTCCGGTATTTTCACATTGTTCAATTTACTGCATGAATTAAATGCCGACCAACCAATATAGGTCAAGCCATCGGGTAATTTAATTGTTTTAAGACTTGTACATTGTTGAAAAGCTCTTCCCTCTATTCTGGTTACGCTTGAGGCAATACTCACCTTTTTCAATTTTTCCAAGCATGAAAATACATTGTTTCCAATATTAGTTATCCCCTCTTTAATCTCTATTTCTGTAATACTATTTACATATCCTGCCCACGGTGCACTATCATGATTTTCAACTAGTATTCTTTCTTCACACATATCACCGTTTCCACTAAAAATCAGCTTATAAGTATCCACCCCGTTTGAAACCAAAGACCATGTTACATTACTTCCCTCTGCACTATAGTCACCACTTTCAATCACATTTGCCTCAGCAGCAAATGCATTGTTTGAAACTGATAATACCATGCATATGACCATGGCAAACAGCACCCCAATACCATACCTCCAAAACTTTCTTTCCTTGTTATTCATTTAATTTCTCCTCCTTTTCATAATTGTAACCATTCGAAATTCCGAAAATTATTCTTATAAGACATATTATCCCTTTGGTCTGTAAAAAATTAAAGAAGAATTTCTGCACGATTGCGCAAATTAGAGAACAAATTCTGCACGAAAAAAATATCTTCCCACTAATATCTTACAGTTTTGTGAGAATAAGCGAATCTATACGTTTTCAGCGAATCTGTGTAAAGGCTATGCAAATCGACTCTTTTTTCTTTATATGGAATCATTAAAAATGGGTTTTGGATGAACCATATAATTTCAACCAAAACCCATTAATTATCTATAAACTTAAAACCCTTTTACTTTATTGTCTTAATCCAGCCCTCCGGAGCCTCAATACGACCCATCTGAATACCCGTCAATGTATCATACAGTTTCTGGATTACAGGTCCCATCTCTTCCATACCGCTTGGGAAGCAGATTTCATTTCCATGGTCTACTATCTTGCCAACCGGTGAAATAACGGCAGCAGTTCCGCAAAGCCCACACTCTGCAAAATCCTTTAACTCATCAAGCTGAACCTCTCTATGTTCTACCGTTAGACCAAGGTATTTTTCTGCCACTACCATTAAAGAACGGCGGGTAATGGATGGTAAAATGCTATCAGACTTAGGAGTGACAAACTTACCGTCCTTTGTAATGAAAATAAAGTTTGCACCACCTGTCTCCTCAACCTTTGTGCGGGTTGCAGGATCAAGATACATATTCTCAGAATATCCCTGATTATGTGCATCTACAATTGCATGTAAACTCATTGCATAATTAGCACCTGCCTTAATATGACCTGTTCCATGCGGTGCTGCACGATCAAAGTCAGACACCCGAATCGTAATCGGCTTTGCACCGCCCTTAAAATAAGGTCCAACCGGTGTAACAAAAATACGGAACTGATACTCGTCAGCCGGCTTTACACCAATTACCGGATTACTTCCAAACATATACGGTCTGATATATAAAGTTGCCCCTGAACCATATGGCGGCACATAATCGATATTTTCCTGAACGGTTTTCACAACAGCCTCTACAAATCTATCCTCTGGAAATACCGGCATCTCAAGTCTTCTACAGGAATCTGCCATTCTCTGGGCATTCAGATCTGGTCGGAAACACACTACCCGTCCGTCTTCCGTTGTATATGCCTTAAGACCTTCAAAACATGTCTGTGCATACTGTAATACACCTGCACATTCATTCATCGTTATCATTGCATCTTCTGTCATGACACCGTCATCCCATGTGCCATCTTTATAATTGGATACAAATCTCTTGTCTGTCTCAATATAGCTAAATCCCAAATTTGACCAGTCAATGTTCTTACTCATCTAAAAAACTTCCTTTCCTTGGCTGTTTTACAACATCTCTTTTGCCTTAACTGTTGCCATGCCTGATATCCGTACATTTTATTAAGTACTACCTATCCTTTTACTCTAATCGTACATTTTTTCATGTATCACATGGAATCAGTTTACCACTCTCCTACTATTTACGCAAGTATAAATCCGGCTTTTGGCGACTATAACTCCTTAATCCGCTTGAGTGCCTCTATTGTATTCTCATATGTGCCAAATGCAGTCAGCCGGAAATAACCTTCTCCGCTTGGTCCGAATCCTGAACCAGGAGTTCCCACCACATTGGCATTGGCAAGCAGATAGTCAAAAAATTCCCATGAAGTCATTCCGCTTGGAGCAGTCAGCCAGATATATGGTGCATTGACACCACCTGATACGGTAAATCCTGCCTCCTTCAGTCCCTCCTTGATAATCCTTGCATTGTTCATATAGTATGCAATCTGCTCTTTCGTCTGTTTCTTTCCTTCCTCACTGTAAACAGCCTCTCCCGCACGCTGGATAATATATGGAGCTCCATTAAACTTGGTTCCATGCCGTCTTGCCCATAATGCATTTAATGAATTTCCGTCACTATCTTTTAATGCCTTCGGAACAACCGCATACCCTAATCGGGTTCCGGTAAATCCGGCATTTTTCGAAAAACTCTTCAACTCAATTGCACAGGTTTTTGCGCCCTCACATTCATAAATTGTATGAGGAACATCTTCTTCACTGATATAAGCTTCATAAGCAGCATCATAAATAATCACTGCTCCTGCCTTATTTGCATAATCCACCCATTCCTGTAGCTGCGGCTTTTTAATGGTTGCCCCAGTAGGATTATTCGGAAAACATAAATAAATAATATCCGGCGTCTCCTCAGGAAGTTCCGGTGCAAATCCGTTTTCCGCTTTACAAGGCATATAAATCACGTTGCTCCAAAGCTCTGTCTCTTTATTGTATGTCCCCGTCCTTCCTGCCATAGCATTGGTATCTACATATACCGGATAAACAGGATCACATACTGCAATTTTATTATTGATAGAAAAGATTTCCTGGATATTACCAGAATCACATTTTGCCCCGTCACTTACAAAAATCTCATCAACGGCTATATCCGCTCCTCTTGCGGCATAATCATTTTTTGCAATCGCACTTCTCAAAAACTCATAGCCCAAATCAGGAGCATATCCGCGAAAGGTTTCTCGGACTGCCATTTCATCCACCGCCTTATGCAGACTGTCTATAATTGCTGGTGCAAGCGGCTGTGTCACATCACCGATTCCCAAAGAAATAATTTCTTTATCCGGATTCGCTTCTTTATAAGCATTTACCTTTTTTCCAATGGTGGAAAACAGATAACTTCCTGGTAATTTTAAGTAATTCTCATTAATTTTAAACATAGTATCCTCCTTTTTCCCTACGGAAACATCTTATATATTTATCTAAACACTCCTGTCTTAAGCTAATTTTTCATCGGCTATCTCTCCGTCAAAAACCACTGTGGCAGGACCTGTCATATAGACCACATTTTTTTCTTTGTCCCAGCGGACAAGTAAATCCCCTCCCAAAAGATGAATCGTTATCTCCTCATCTGTCAAATCATTCAGTATACAAGCCACTGCTGAGGCACAAGCACCGGTTCCACAAGCCAAAGTCTCTCCTGATCCTCTTTCCCAGACACGCATATTAACTGTTTTTCTGTCCAGAATCTGAATAAACTCTGCATTCACCCGGTTAGGGAATATTGCATGATTTTCAAACTGTGGTCCTATTTCCTCTAACGGAAAACCTTCCGTATCTTCCACAAATACAATACAATGGGGATTTCCCATGGAAACACAGGTCATTTTATATTCTCTTCCACCTACTGTAACTGGCTCATTTACCAGAATATCTTTATCTGATTTCACTGGTATCTTAGCAGGTATCAGCTCTGGCTGTCCCATATTTACTGTAACCATTGCCACCTTTCCATCTTCTACCTTCAAATCCAGATATTTAATCCCTGCCAATGTTTCCACAGAAATACTGGTTTTGTCTGTCAGACCATAGTCATATACATATTTTGCAACACAACGGATACCGTTTCCACACATCTCAGACTGTGATCCATCTGCATTATACATATCCATACAAAAATCTGCCACATCAGAAGGTTTAATCAATATCAGACCGTCCGACCCTATTCCATAGTGTCTGTCACTAACTTTAACTGCTGCACGCCTTGGGTCTTCTACCTTCTCCTGAAAGCAGTTGACATAAACGTAATCATTTCCAATGCCCTCCATTTTGGTAAATTTCATAACATTACTCTCTCCTATCCCAAATTTGTAATCATTTCTGCTGTGCAAACAATCTATCACCTTACACAGCTTTGTGTCCCATAACAGACAGCCTAAAATATATCCAGCACCATATGTGCCGTCTCAACTAAATTAGTACCATTATCCATACTTTTCTTTTGTAAATATTTATGTGCCTCTTCCTCTGTCATTCCCTTTTGCCTTATTAACATCAATTTAGCATGGGAAATCACCTGTTTTTCTTCCTCTGACCGGATAACCGGTTTCGACTTTCTTTTTTTCATCTGATAGTAGACTTTCTCATACATCAGACGAACATGATTCACTAAGTCTGCCGCCTTAATCGGCATAGAAAGGCAAACAATATCGTTTGAACTGCATTCCGAATAATACCGTTTGGATGCAACCAAAAGCATATCAAAGGTATCCGGCAGATATTCCAACAGTTCACTATACATCATATCTACTAATTTGTACCCACTGACAACAATCCCACAATCCAAATCATCAGCTAGATTGATAACCTGAGCTGCCGTTGTACAAGCCGCCATTACATCAATACCATTCCGCACCAATAGATTTTTAATACTTTTGGCCTCCTCCAGCTTAGGGAATACTACGATTACACTAATCACATTCTTCCTCCTTGCTTTCCATGAGCATTGTAATCACATTGGCAGTACTGTTAAAAATCGTAACTCATCACTGCCTACACGCTTATACTTTAGATTTTATACAAATATTCATCAATCTCCCACGCAGTTACCTGTTCTCTGAAACGGTTCCATTCTTTACGCTTTGCATCCAGATATTTTGCATGAACATGTTCTCCCAATACCGCTTTCATAAACTCATCATCCTCAAAATAATGGCATGCTTTGCTGAGATTTGAAGGTATGGCCTCAATTCCCTGTGCCTCCAACTCTTTTTTTGACATTTCATAAATATTGCCATCTATGCTTCTTGGAATATCCATTTCCTTTTTGATTCCATCAAGTCCGGCAGCCAGACAGGCAGCAAACAGCAAATATGGATTAGCAGCCGGATCAGGTGAACGAAGTTCCACACGCATATTGGTCCCTCTTGTGGATGGAATACGAATCAGCGGACTTCTGTTGCCTTCTGACCATGTAATATACATAGGTGCTTCAAAACCCGGAAGCAGACGCTTATAAGAATTTACGATTGGATTTGCGACCAAAGTCATTCCTTTCATATGATGCATGATACCTGCAATAAACTGATATGCCTCTTGACTTACCCCATTCTCCGCAGAATAATCATTAAATATATTAATGCCATCCTTAGACAGTGACATATTAATGTGAAGTCCCGAACCACAGACTCCATATACGGGTTTGGGCATAAAACTTGCGAACAGACCATGCCTTTTTGCAATTGTCTTAACTACCAGCTTAAATGTCATCATACTATCTGCCGCTTTCAATGCATTCGTGTATCTAAAATCAATCTCATGCTGTGCAGGTGCCACTTCATGATGGGAAGCTTCTATCTCAAACCCCATTGCCTCCAGATTTAAAATAATGTCACGTCGGGCATTTTCTCCCAAATCAAGAGGCGAAATATCAAAATATCCTGCCTTCTCATGGCTAATTGTAGTAGGTCTGCCCTCATCATCCGTATGGAATAGGAAGAACTCACATTCAGGTCCCACATCAAAACTATATCCCATATCGGCAGCTTCTTTTAAAACCTTTTTTAAAATATATCTTGGATCTCCTTCAAACGGCATCCCATTTGGTCTGTATACATCACAGATCATTCTTGCCACTTTCCCATGCTGCGGTCTCCATGGAAATATTTCAAAGGTGTTCAAATCCGGATATAAATACATATCTGACTCATCAATTCTTACAAAACCCTCAATGGAAGAGCCATCAAACATACATTTATTATCCAGAGCTTTTTCCATCTGACTTACCGTAATCGCTACATTCTTGAGTGTCCCGAACATATCCGTAAACTGAAGGCGGATGAACTCTATATCCTCTTCCTCCACCAGCTTCATAATATCCTGTTTTGTATATTTACTCATACAATCTCTCCTTATTAAAAAATTAATGCTACTGATACTCTCTCATAAAACAGTGATAACTTTCTACATATATTCATATTAATTTACATTGATTTCATGTTATCTCACCTGCTATATTTTGTCAATGTCTTTTAACAGCCTAATTTTATAAAATTCTATATTATCCTGAATAAAAGCCTGCCTCCCATTAATATTTAAGCTGTAATATCAATAAATTTTCTTTCTCCATAATAAAAGAAAGTGCCGGTTTCCCTGAGATTTGTGAAATCCAACACTTTCTTAATATGCAGCTCCCCATCGGACTCGAACCGACGACCTACTCATTACGAATGAGTTGCTCTACCAACTGAGCTAGGGAAGCATATTCTGTTATTATACTTACCTCTATAAGCATTACACAAAGTATTTAATTTTATATAAGCTGCCAATGCCACACTGCAATGGCAGCTTCAGGCTTACATATTAGTCTACTACGTAAGGCATTAATGCGATATGACGCGATCTCTTGATTGCAACTGTTAATGCTCTCTGATGCTTAGCACAGTTACCGGTAATTCTTCTAGGAAGAATCTTACCTCTTTCAGAAATATATCTTTTTAACTTATTGACATCTTTGTAATCGATTAAGTTATTCTCATCTGCACAAAAAACACATACTTTTTTTCTTCTGCGGATATTTCTTCTCTTCATTGGAGCATCGCCACGCTCTGGCTTATCTGCTTTATTATATGCCATTTTCATTTCCTCCTATTTTACTGAAATGGGAGCTCATCTTCAATGCCATCAGGTATACTCATAAATCCGTCTCCACTAGCTGCACTAGGGGTCGGACGACTTTCACCGCCAAAATCTGCACCGCTATTATTCTGGGCTGCATTTTTACTCTCGGCAAATTCCTGATCTTCTACAACAACCTCTGTTGTATATACCTTGACACCATCTTTATTTGTATAACTTCCTGTCTGAATACGACCGGTAATACAAATCTTCATTCCCTGCTTTAACCACTTCTCCGTAAACTCTGCACTACGTCCAAACGCAACACAGGAAATAAAATCCGCACTTTGATCACTATTTCTCTGAAATCTACGGTCAACTGCCAATGTATATCTTGCAATTGCTAAAGCATTCTCGCCCTGAGAATAACGAACCTCAGGATCCCTCGTCAAGCGTCCCATTAAAATTACTTTATTCATATGGATTCCTCCTATTCGTTATGCGTCCTGTCTTACGCATAGGTATCTGATAACCGGCTCCATAATACGAACTTGAGCTTCTACCTGTGCAGGAACATCAGATTCCGCATCGAATTGGATGAAGTAATAAAATCCTTCTTTCATCTTCTGGATCTCGTAAGCTAATCTCTTCTTACCAGCATCCTCAACGTTAGTAACATTACCGCCAAATTTAGCAATTAACTCTTTTGCCTTCTCAACAGCTTCTGTTCTAGCGTCATCTTCGATTTTTGCACTGACAACCAACGCTAATTCATACTTGTTCATGTCTTATGCACCTCCTTATGGTCTCTGGCTCCTCCTCTAAACGGAAGAACAAGGAAAATTGTGTTATACATCACAGAGATAGATTGTACCATAGTCAGGCATCTAAATCAAGTATTTTCTATAAAACCTTTAAAATTCTTTTCAACCAGTTTTCTTGCCATCATCACCTGATGTCCACATCCGGTACACCTTAACCTGAAATCGGCACCAATTCTGATAATTTCCCATGCATTCATCCCACAGGGGTGCTGCTTTTTTAATTTTATTACTTGTCCTGTCTCAAATTCCATAACTGATTAGTTCATTCCTCTTCCATTATCTGTTCTGCTGCCAGCCGCTCCTCTTCCAAAGCAGAAGCAACTAATTCTTCAAAATCCGGCATATCCGCCACTACCTGTTCCTTTTCAAATTCCTCTTTTGCCAACTCACTGGTCATTGGTTCACAAAGATAACTTCCCTGCAAGTAATGCATAAATAACAAATCGGCCATTTCTTTTAAATGCTCTGATTCAATGCCATCCCCTAAAATCATCTTACCGCTCTCTTCAAATACTGCATTCATTGCACTGACCAGCAGATAAATAGAATCTTTCTTTTCTGCCTCCCTGATCATTTTTTTATCGATCTTAATAATCTCAAACGGTAAATCCAGCAAATGGGATAAGTCCAAAAATCCCATTCCGAAGCCATCTAAATAAAATCGCAACCCGCTTTCACCAAGCTGCATGATCCGTGTTCTGACTGCCTCAAACTGTACAGAAAATACCTCCTCGGGCAATTCTATTGCAATCTCTTCTGGCTGTAATCCATATCTATTAAGAATTTCAGTTATTTTTATGTTCACATCTTCTGCCATAATCTGCTGACGAGAAAAGTTGACAGAAATAACCGGTGCTTGTATTCCCTGAGCCTTTATGGATTTTATGTACTGGCATATCTTATCTATTATCATATAACCGATTTCAACTAAAAAACCATTTTCTTCCGCAATCGGAAAATATTCTTCTGGCAAAACCTCTCCCAGCCGTTCATCCCTCAAGCGGAACACAGCCTCTGCACGGGTATATGCATTTGCTGCCACTTCCAAAATCGGCTGATACTCCACCATTATCTCTCTTTTCTGAATCATCTCATTTAATATATCAGTAATGCGAAGTCTTCGTCTCATTTTATCTTTAAATTCATCATTACAAACTATGTACTGATTCTTTTTATGACGTTTCGCATAAGTATTCAGATATTCCAACAATTCCAGAATTTCTTTAGTGTTGTCCGCCTGTTCCGGATATTTTACTGATGTAATACACACTGAAAGCTTATGATTCAGATTACCAACTTTCCACGAATGTTCAAACCGCCCTAAAACTTCTTTACACCATTCTTCTACATTCTCTTCTGTACCGTTATCAAACACAACAGCAAATTTATCTCCGCTATATCTTAACAAACATTGCCTGGGTGCCTGCTTTTCCAGATATCCTGCAATAGCTTTAAGAAACAAATCACCATTACTATAACCATATTCCTGATTTACCCTCTTGAAATCATCTAATGCAATCATTGCAACTATCATATTCTGATTTGCACCGACACGATAATCCAACATCATTTTAAACTTATCTCCATTAGGAAGATGTGTTAAATGATCCATTTTAACATTATGATTATAATTATATATATATATGAGTAACAATATAATACTATATCCGAATCCCAAAACCGCAATCGATTTAAAACGATATTGAAAATAATATATTACCAGCATGATAATCGGAATTACAAAAAACATGTATTGTTTCTTTTCTCTCAGTTTCTTTTGTCCGCTTATCATAATTGCAAGATATAGAATCAAAGATATTGCTGCCAGCACATATGGGGCCTTGTACCATGAATTAAAGACTACCTGTATACTGCCTTTTACTTTTCCCACATCAAAAACCATATGTGTTCCGAAGTTTGCAAAAACTATCAAAAGATTCAAAAAGGGCGGAATGCCAATAATAAAATACATCCCATTTGAAAAAGAATTCTTATTATATATGGCTTCCATTAAATAATGATTGACATACGCCCATATCCAAACCATTGCAAGAAAGCTGATACTGATTATAATCTCTGAAACTGTCATCAACCCTGATATATTTTTTCTTATTATAAGATAAGCTATCATATTGCATCCCAATAATGCCGTTACCATACGAACCATATGAACATATATCTTATCTTTCAAATTAATCACACTATACCGCATACTGTTAGCCATCCATAAAATAATACCAACAATAAGCCCTGCGCCTTCCAAATAAAAATTCAGCTTCATTCCCTTATCTCCCCAATAAATATATTTTCACTTTATTTTTCTCTACATTGTCCATATTTGGCGAACACCCCATTTTAAGTCAACAACCATTCTCTCTCATTGAACATGTAACCTATTCTCTCCACAGGCATTTGTTAAGAAAGTTTTACTTAAATCCTCTTCTTTTGACCGTTCACACTGTACTTTTACTGTTGCAATATTATTAAAAACATTTTATATCATCATACTTGCATCTTAACTCAAGCATTTATTCCTGAATTTACTTACAAAACATTTGTCTCTATTGCATTTTAACACAAACTATATACAATAGAAAGCTTTTTAAATTAAAATCATTAAAAAACAAATACAGTTTTTTGTCTCTCCATCTATCGCTATTGGATTACATTAACGAACTTATTTATACATATTTATGGTTAATATTCCTTACACCCAATATAGAACTATCCCTCTATAAATAATGCCTGTTTCAGAATAAACAAAAAGACTGCTATGTTTCAAGCAATCTTTTTACACATCTATTATTTTACACGATCAATATCCATATACCGAAGTATTACCGTATTATTTAAAGAATCTATAACTATCATACTATTTTCAGTTCTCCATATCTTTTTATTGTTATCAGATTCTTCGCTCTCACCATAGAGTTCTGTGAAATTCTCATTTAACTTTTTCTTTAACTCAATAGAAGTCATATCCGTTTCTCTTTCATTGTTATGTAATGTAATATCTATTGTGTATAATTTTTCATCCCTGAAATGATAATTAATCGTTGCGTATACACCTTTCATCTTGTTAAAATTTTCAATTTCTTCAACTAGATATCCCTTCCCATCATCTACCATAACAACATCACCCGATATTTTCCTTTTCACACTATCAAAAGTAGTATTCCATTTTATCCCATTATAATAGTCACTTGCATTCGATTGGGAAATAAAATAAATAACAATTGCAAAAACAACAATTATAGTTGCTGTAATTCCAATACAAATTAACTTACGGTTTCTTTTTTGTGTTTCCTGTTGCTCTAATTCTTTTCCCTCTACGATTATATTTGCCGTCAGGAAGCCACATGAAGGACACCTTTCCTTCTTATCACTAAACTTTTTCCCACACTCAGAACATATTATTGATGCCATCTTTTTTCTCCCCTCGTTTTTCTTATCTGAAATTTGATTATCTGACTTTCTGTATGCAGTTATGAAGTCAGATACAATAATATTTGCATTTAGTGCTGTATCACCTCCATACTTTATCCCAGTATTAAGTTACAAAATTCAAGATTTGTAACTTAATACTGAATACC
This sequence comes from Lachnospiraceae bacterium, assembly GCA_029063085.1. GTDB lineage: Bacteria > Bacillota > Clostridia > Lachnospirales > Lachnospiraceae > CAG-590. The sequence goes on along the minus strand of JAIDOW010000064.1, from coordinate 888 downwards.
TAACCTCTTTCAAAAAATAAAAAAACTTGTAATCACTACTATACAGTAATTACAAGAATTCTTCTTAAATAATGCCCAGAGCCGGAATCGAACCAGCGACACGAGGATTTTCAGTCCTCTGCTCTACCAACTGAGCTATCTGGGCACGATACTTATATGATAAGTACCGAGTAGCGGGGACAGGATTTGAACCTATGACCTCCGGGTTATGAGCCCGGCGAGCTTCCAGACTGCTCCACCCCGCGATATTAAATTATAAATGGATGGAGGTGGATTCGAACCACCGAAGCAATATGCAGCAGATTTACAGTCTGTCCCCTTTGGCCACTCGGGAATCCATCCAAATTATACCCTAGTGGTATTACTAGGAATTTTAAATTTTCGTTCTTTTAGAAACAACGAAAATTATTATATCACAACATCTACATGTTGTCAAGCCGATAGGGGGACTCGAACCCTCAACCTGCTGATTACAAATCAGCTGCTCTGCCAATTGAGCCATATCGGCATATTTCTCACTTGCCAATCCACCATTTGAATCAAACTTGTTCCACTCTTCAAAATCTCAGGTGGGCTTTCTCGCTAGACTCAGCAAATTTCACCAAGTGTTCAATGCCAGCCATACCGACATCTATGATGCAACTGCATCATACTAAAAACATTTTCCTTTTTAGGAAAATGACCCCAACGGGAATCGAACCCGTGTTACCGCCGTGAAAGGGCGATGTCTTAACCGCTTGACCATGGGGCCAAATACAATCGAAACCGATTGTCTGCACACGTTATCTCAAAATAACTTTCTTCTATGTGCATTAAACTCCCCGAGTAGGGCTCGAACCTACAACACCACGGTTAACAGCCGTGTGCTCTACCATTGAGCTATCAGGG
>JAIDOW010000063.1 GCA_029063085.1 Lachnospiraceae bacterium | reverse complement strand
TAGAAAATATAACTACAATATTCTTTTTATAGTAGAATTATATTTTACAAAATAGACAAATTAGTCAAAATACTTGATTAATGTAATTGGAAATAGTAAAATATAAAATGATGGAAAAGATTAAAAAATTTGGAATAAATTAACAATAAATAATTAGGGAGGAGACGCAAATGAGAAAAAAATTTTTGTTGCTGATAGGGGTTATAGGAATTAATTGTATTGTTAATCCAAATACAATTAGAATATTGGCAGATAGTAAATTTTTAAATAATAATATGTATTGTGTATATGCACAAAATCAGGAAGTGGAATATGAATATGATTCTTTGGGTAGAGTTTGCACTGCCAGATATTCGGATGGAACCCGGATTACATATGAATATGATGCAAACGGTAATCTACAGCAGAGTAAGGTATTTAGAGAATCAGTGCCACCAGATAGTGAGGAACAGCCTGGAACAGAACAGCCTGGAATAGAACGCCCCGGAACAGAACAGCCAAAGGGAGAGAGTACGGAAGAAAAAACTGATACAAAAAAACCGATACAAAAGCCGATACAGGAGCCGATAGTGACGCCGGATACCCCCAGGGATACTGTGACAGACATTAAGAATTACAATGCATTTAAGAAAAAGAAACCGGTTATCAAGTCCTTAAAGAAAAGTAAGAGCAAAAAGAAATATTATTTAAAGATACAGATCAAACAGATGAATAAAAGAGGTACTTATGGTGAAATAGGATATCAGATAAAATATGCGGATAACAAGAAATTTAAGAAGGCAAAAACAGTAAAAGTAATCAGGAATAAGAAAGGCTCGATCACGAGTAAAAACTGGAAAGTAAAAAAGGGAAAGACCTATTATGTTAAAGTCCGTGCCATGATGAAGACTAAAACAGGGAAAACAATATATTCAAAATACAGTAAGATAAAAAAATTAAAAGTAAAATAGACAGATAAACGGGGTTTTGTAAATATCGAAAGATAATTATAAGGAGAGAGGTGTGCATATGAGGAGCAGAGGGAAGAGATTTCAAAAGATATTAGCTTGGATTTTACTTATTGTCATGGGTGTTCATTGTTTTGGGAGCAGGATTCCGTCTTCTGTATCGACAGTATACGCAACGGATTACGAACGGGCAAGCGAGGAGGCAGAAGCGGAAATACGTGCGGCAGAGAAGGCAGCCGGAATTGGGCAGTCGGAGGAAGATGAGGAACCAGTACAAGAAGAAATTCTTGAGGAAACACAGGAGCCGCTTTTAAATGATGAGCCAAAGGATACGACAGGGGAAGAGGGGGAACCAGTAGTATCATATGAGGATATGACAGTATCGTCACAGATGACATTGACGGAAGATCTGGAAGTGGGCAATCTGGTGGTCAATGGAGGACTCCATCTGAATGGACATCGGCTACTGGTGCATGGTGATGTTACCCTTAATAGTACTTTATATATGGAAGAGGGATATTTGCAGATAGAGGGCTCCTTTGTAGTGAATTATTGGGGTGATGTGTCTATGAATTCTCCCAATGATTATATAGAAGTGTCAGGTGATTATGTATTTGATAGAAATTATAGATATGCCCGGACAATAGGAAATGGAACCATAACGATTGGCGGTAATGTTTATGGAAGCGATGGAACAGATTATTGCAGCTCGCCTTTTGTATTTGACACGGCATGTAAAGTGGTAATGAACGGAGACAGTGTCCAAAGTATGGATATCCGGACAGATTCTGAGTTTAAGATTCATAATCTTATCATTGAAAATACAAGTAAAGAAGGGGTTCTGTCTAATTATATATTAAATTGTGATAATATAACAGATAAGGAAAGAAAGCTGCATTATAAGATAGAAGGAGAATTTGGGGAAACACTGACAGAGGATAGGATTGTTGAAGGAAACTTTTGTCTGTTAGGGGATACCTTGGATCTTGCAGGACATAACCTGACTATACGGGGGGATTTTCTTCATGCAGGAGGAAAGATTCTTATAAACGGGGGAAGTCTGACCATAGAAGGAGATTATAAAAAACAGTATTGTTATATAGAGAATGGAGAGGAACATGCAAACTACAGTACCGGCAGATTGATCATGCAAAATGAACAGGATTATGTATTAATTGGAGGAGATTATATAGATTCCGGATTGATAAGTACGGAGGGAGATTTGACAGCGGGTGTTCTGGAATTAAAGGGAAGTTTGCTTGCAGATGATAGCTTAAGGCATCCTTTGTTCTATGCAAAAGAAGCACATCAGGTCAGGTTGACAGGATCGGGTCGTCAAGTTATTCGAAACGGGGCGGCTTATTCTGGGGATTACATACGATTTGCAAATTTATCTGTTGACCAGCCGGAATCCGGAAGTACGGTATTGGAATCTTCGGTGATAGTAATTAAGTCTATAGCACATATTTCTGATAATGTAACAGGTATGACTATATTAGTGGGAGCCTCAATTACAGGGGCAGATCTGTATGGTGATATTAAAATAGAAGAAAATTATTCTTTTTTATCGGATCTTACGGTTCATGGTAATTTGTATACGGTACGTTACAGAAATTTGTCTTTTCAAAACTGTCATGTTACGGTAACAGAAAATTTGTATCATTCAAATGTAACACCTGTCTTTACAGGGGAACAGGCAGTGCTTACCGTATTGGGAGATTATATCCTGCAAAACGGAAGCCATAATACCGTAAATGCTGGGATTATCCAAATCGGTGGAAATTTGATGAAAGAAGGAGATGCTTCTATTTCCTTTGAAAAAGATGCAGAGGTTCATTTTATCGGAGATTCTCTTCAGACAGTTTCCGTTTCCCATAGCCGGACACTGCTTACCAATGTGGTAGTGGATAATCTGGAAGGGGTAGTTGTTGAGGATAATATAGGTGTAGTAAATGTATCCTGTAAGCAGGGGGTATTGTCATATGCTTCCGGTGCGGTACATGGGTTTACGGTAGAAGAGGACGGTGAATATGAGGGTGATCTGATAATTGGTGGTGGAGTCTTTGATTTAAATGGTCATAATTACCATGTAAAGGGTAATCTTACGATTGCAAACGGTGCCCTGAATATGACGAATGCGGCAGACTATCTGACTGTAGAGGGAGATTTTACTACCGCATCTACAATCAATCATTCCGGAAAGCTGACAGACGGAGTATTGGAACTGAAAGGCAATTTTACACAGGCAGACGGTGAGCGAGCATTTATCTCGACAGACCGTCATACAGTAATTTTTAATGGCTCTGCACAACAGGAGGTTTCTTTTGCCAATCCTAATACCAGTTATTTTTGCAATCTGGAGGTTCCCAATCTGGAAGGCATTTCATTATCTACAGATGCAAAGGCGATAGGATTGGTAAAGCAGGAAGGAATAATAAAGGGTTATCTTTGTATCAGCAGTACGACCGCTTTTCCGGAAAACAGTTATCAGGGTGATATTAAGATTGCGGAGGCAGTTAAATTGTCTGAAAACCTGAAAATAGAGGGTCAGCTGTTTATTAATAGTACTTTGTATCTGGAGGGAAAGGAACTGGAGGTTGCAGGCAAGGTGACTGCCGGAGGTGGAATGACCCTTTATTTCAACCATGGACATTTGCAATGTAAATCTATGGAAATGCAAAATAGTTATTTGATGGATATGCGATACGATGATGACAGGTTGTCTATTGGGGAAGATTTTATTGTGTATTTCAGATATGGTACTAGGTCCAAAGGGAAAATTACAGTAGGCGGAGATGTCACTTTTGTGAATAGCATTGTTATGGAAGAAACGCTTTTGTTGGAATTGAATGGAAACCAAAAGCAGACAATCACTATGAGTGGAAGTGACCGTTGCTTCGGTACTTTAATTTTGAATAATACCAGTGCAGAAGGAATTTACATATCAGACGAATTAAATTATAAAAAACTGGAAAATACAGCAGGAACAAAGGTAACTTTTTCAGACGGAGGAGTATTGGGATATACACTGAGCCAGGATGAGGTTATAGAAGGAGATTTTCTGTTGTCAAGCGGGACTATGGATTTGGATGGACATATTCTGACTGTAAAAGGTGATTTTATCCAGAAGGGAGGAACGCTTAACCTTAATCATGGAACTCTTCAGATAGAAAATGATTATTGTCTGGCAAAGAGGAAACAGAAGGAAGACGGAACCTTTATTTACGAAAATACTGCTGCTAAATTATTTATGAGTAATATGGATGACTGTATAATAGTCGGGGGAGATATGCATACAGCTTTATCAGATGTAAATAACGGTTCTTTCCTGGCAGGGACTGTAAAACTTGCCGGAAATATTAAATTATGGAATTATACATATCTGGATTTAAAAAAAGATTTAACACTTATACTAAACGGAGACGAGCAGCAGCAGTTTACATTTAACTATAGTAGATTAAATATAGGCAGTCTTGAGATAGAAAATGAAAAGGGTCTGCTTGTTACTTCGGAGGATCAGGTTTATGTTAAAGGAAATTTAAACACAAATGGGTATCCGGTAAAGGGTTGGTTCAATATCCTCAACGGTGCAATGATAAAAGATGATATTTTTCGAGGAAATCTCATTTTTACTGACAATTACAGTATGAGTAAAGATCTGTATGTGGAAGGAGAGGTTAATTTATATCGCCTTAATTTAAATGGATATCATTTGACAGTAGACGGAAATTGCACGTTAAATTATAACAATCGGGGAACGATAGATCAGAAAAACGGTATTTTAGAGATAAAAGGAGATGTGTTATACAGTGGAGGCTATTGCAGCTATCAGGGCAGCGGCACCAATCAGGTTATCTTAAGCGGAGATAAAAAACAAACGATACACGCAAATGACTTAAAGTGGAATTTTCAGGAATTGATTATTGAAAACACTTCAGAGGAGGGGGTATATGCTGCCGGATTATTTGATGCACATAAGATTATAGATCAGGATCATAAGCTGTCTTTCTATACAGAAGGGGATATCGGTTATACTTTGACTAAAGATACCGTGATACAGGGAGATTTTAACCTTCTGACAGGAATCATGGATTTGAACGGATATAAACTTACTGTTACTGGTAATCTGGTACAGCGGGGCGGAACCATAGATATCAATTCTGGCAGACTGGAAGTATACGGGAATTACATATTGGGAAATCCAAGAGAATCCAGTGGTTATGATAACAGCCATGCCCAAATATATTTAAATCAAGAGGAAGATTATGTATATTGCGGCGGGGATATTACGCTGGCACCAAGAATTATTTTTAATGAATATTTAAAACAGGGAGTTATAGAATTAAAGGGTAATTTAAACCATCAGTATCAAGGTTACCCAATTTCAATACCGAAAGAATTAACAATCCGGTTTACAGGAGATGAAAGGCAAGAGATTATCAACACGGGATACAGTAGTGCTATTTGTTTTGGAACAATATCTTTAGAGAATACATCTGCCGAGGGTGTTGTGATTACAAATGATTTGGAATTCCGGAATCCGATAAAGGGGAATGGAAAACTCTCAGGTATAGAAGGCAGAACTGTATATTGGAACAGTGAAGAAGCTTTTCCTTTTGCACAATGGAAGGGAAATCTGGCATTACAGACACCCACTATTTTAGCAAAGGACCTTACGGTTGACGGCACTCTGGTACTCAATAATAGTTTTGATTTAAATGGAAAGCATTTAATGGTAGAGACATTAGATGTGAATTCTGCGCTTACGGTAAACGGTGGAATCTTACAGGTAAAAAAGGATTTTATTCTGGATAATTCCAGAGGAAGATTAAATATGCAGCAGGATGCAGATGTTGTGCAGATTACGGGAAATTTAACTGCGATTAAGGGGGTAATGTCTTTATCAGCAGGAAGCATGGAAGTAAAGGGAAATGTGAACCTGAATGGTGTCAGTTTGACAGTAGAGCAAAATCATAGTCTGATGCTGAGCGGGAAGATGACTGTCCGGGGTACTGCTTACATCCAGACAGTAACCATACCGGAGAGAATTACTTTAAACCGGATCATTCTTACAAAGCCAAGAAATTATTATGTGTTTAACAGGGATGTAGAAGAAATGTGTGCAGAACTGACAGAGGATATTCAGGATATTACTGCACCTTCCGTTCCTGAGGGATTATCCGCAGAAAATGTCAGCTATACCAGTTTAAAACTGACATGGAATGCGGCAACTGACGATACCGGAGTAGCTGGTTATGATGTATACCGAGATGATAAAAAAGTGATGTCCGTATCGGGAACTTCTTATACTGACCGGAATCTGGCACCGGGGACAAAATACAGTTACTATGTGGTTGCAAAGGATGCGACTTTAAATACATCAGGAGCATCAAAAACGTATACTGTAACGACATTGGAAGACAATGAGGCACCGGAGATTCCTGCAAAGCCAGAGCTTTCCGAACGAATGGCAACAGCATTGAGACTGAGCTGGAATGCTGCAAAGGATAATGTAAAGGTAGCGGGATACCGTATTTTCCGGGATGGAGAAGAGATAGCAGATACAAATAAGACAGAATATTTCGATACTGGATTGTCAATAAATAATCGTTATACTTATAAGATATTAGCGTATGACGGTGTCGGAAATGCATCGGAAGTATCGGAAGAAGCAGAATTTTATACCCAGGCGGTGGAAATCGAAAGCATGTCTCCGGCAAATTATGCACAACTGTCAGGTGTCAGACAGGAACTGTCCGTTAGATTTATGAATGCGGGAAGCACTTCCGGATATCAGGTATACATGGGCTACCGTGAACCGGATGAGGAGAATTATACAGAACTGATTCATAAAACGGCAGGCAGTAAAACGGCATACAGGAAGCAAATTACGGTATCTGCCTATCTGGAAACGTCCAAGGTGAAAGGGGAAGAAGTGGAAGTGCTGGTCCGCATTACGGATGCAGGCGGATATGAGGCGGAAGAAACCTACACCTACTATCTGGATAGATCTGCACCTGCCAAGCTGGAAGAAGCGGGAGTGGAAATAAGAGATGGTGTGGCAGTGATCAGCTATGCCAAAGGCACGGATGCAGATATTGCAGGATATTATATCTACCGTCAGGAAGAAGGAAAGGCAAGAGAGCAGATAGCAGATATAACAGATCCTGCAAAGACGTATTATTATGATAAGAAGATAATGGCAGGCATTACCTATACTTATTATGCTGCAGCATATGATGAAGAAGGGCTGGTTGGTGAATTGTCAGATGCCCTTGTAATCACATGTGATGAAGATCATAGTAAACCGGTAATAGAGGGAGTAGAACCGGCGGAAGGGATTCTGTATGGTACAGCAGCGTTAACAATCCGGGCCAGGGATAATAAGGCACTGGATAAAGTATTGATTGAGGTGTACCAGCCGGAAACAGAAGATTATCGCAGGCTTGCAGAATGTCCGTTTACGACAGACAGTATCATATATGAGCTTGATACAACTGAGTGGAAGGATGAGGTGACACTCCGTTTTACCGTATATGATGAGGCAGGAAATGAGAATGAGGACGAATTTGTAAAGACATACACGATAGATAATGAGGGTCCCGGGCAGATTCAGAATTTACAGGCAAATATTACATCTACCACTGCCATCCTGACGTGGAATGCACCTGAGGAAGAGGATTTTTCACATTTTAGTCTGGAAGAACAGCAGGCTGACGGTACATGGAAAGAGATTGCCAGGACGACGGAGATAACAGGATATGCATTAGAGGGTCTGCTTCCGGAAAGTACCCATGTATACCGTGTAACGGGATATGATATCCGGAATAATGCTGGAGTTCCGTCAGAAAGTATTACAGTTGCCATTAAAGAGGATACAATTGCTCCACGCATTACTTCCATTGCACCAAATGGCGGATATTATAATAATAAAATTCCGCTGGTAATAAAGGGATATGACAATATTGCTCTTTCTGAAATGGTGATAGAGTATTCTGTGGATAAAGAGAATTGGACGCTTCTCACCCGGACTGCCTTTGAAGAACAGAAGAAGGAACAAAGAGTTTCTTATGATTTTGACCTTTCGGAGATAGAAGAAGGAGATATTTATGTCCGTGCATACTGCCAGGATACAGCAGGAAATGCAGGTGACAAGGGACAGGTTCTTATACAGTGCAAGGTGGACAAAACTGCACCACAGGCGGTGGATAAGCTGACCGCTGAGGGAGAGGGAGGAAGCATTCATCTTTCCTGGAATGAGCCTGTGGACAACGATGTTGCAGGGTATCGGATTTATAGAAGTCCGGAGGGTCTGAATTCTTATACTTGTATAGCGGGAAATGTGACTACATTAGGATATTATGACAGAACTGCTGCTTATGATGCTGCATATTCTTACCGCATCACGGCATTTGATATGGCGGGAAATGAAAGTGAATATTCCAATGTGGCAGTTGCACAGAAGCTTCCGGATGATGCGGTACCTGTCATCCATAGTGTGATTCCGGAAGAGGATAAGTGGATATCCGGAGTAACAGAGATTTCTGTGCTGTTGTCGGATAATGACAGAGTGTCTTATGTGGAATTTGCACTGAAGGGACAGGAAGAAAATAGTACAAAGCATGTAGCAGGTACCATGAATACGGATATTAGCAGTGGAACCGTATCTTATAATCTGGACACAACGGATTATGAGAACGGTGTATACGAGCTTCTGGTTACAGCGAAGGATGCAGCGGGAAATAGCAGCCGTACCTTCCGGCGGGTGTGCCATATCAGTAATGTTACACTTGCAACACCTGTACTATATGCAAATGCAGGAAACTGGTGTACGAATCTGCATTATTCAGGTACAGAGGATACCGGATATATACTTTATAAAAAGAAGCTGAATGATGAATTTTTTGAAACGGCAGCAACCGGGATTGGCAGCCTGATGTATAAGGATAATGATGTAAACCCGAACTATACTTATGTGTACCAGCTGATGGTACAGGACAAGGCAGGAAATACAGCCAAATCCGTACTTTCATATGTAAAGCCAAGTCCGGTTGATGACCAGAATCCAAAGGCTGTAATACTTTCCAATACGGCTGTAGTGGAAGGCTACGAAACTGTTTTTAATGGCTTGGATTCTACGGATAATCATAAGATTGCTTCCTATACATGGGATTTTGGAGATGGTTCCAAAGCCGTTTCCGGTCCCACACCGAGACATACTTATGAAAAAGAGGGAGAATATAATGTAACCCTTACAGTTGCTGATCCTGCAGGCAATACAAGTAATACTACGATTAAAATGACGGTTCTTCCGAAGGATAAATCAGGTAAGGCAGTAATTGAGGTACGCAATGCATCCGGTACGCCCCTTAAGGGTGTAACGGTATTTGTCAACAGTTCAACGGAGCATAATGATACTTCCTATACAGATGGGTACGGAAGGGCAGATGTAATGCAAAGACCGGGAACTTACCGGGTAGCACTTTATAAACCGGGTTATGTAGCAACGGAGGTTTCCGTAGAGATTGAACTTCATGGAGAGAGGGAATATATTTTTGTATTAGAGCAGGGAGAAACCGTGACAGCAGATTTTACTGTACGTCAAATGACATTTGAGGAAATGGTGGAGGCAGGGATTGATATCAGTGACCCCGCAAACCAGCATGTATTTACGGTAACGACGAAGCTTACCTTTGCAGATGCGACCAGACCGCCAGAAGTAGAAGAGGTTATTATGACTCCGGCGAGAGCCGTTGTGAATACCGGCAGTGGCGGCGGAGGCAGTAGCGGCGGAGGCGGCAGTAGTGGCGGAGGCGGTGGAGGTGGCGGCAGCAAGCCGCCAGAAGCCGAAGAAGAAGAGTTTGTGGATATGTATTATCATATGAACATCACCCAGTCCATTTCGTGGTTAAAAGATATGTATGAAGCTACACTGGTAGTTTACAATAATGCTAACAGTCAGACTATTGTGGCAAGAGATTTAGATGCGAAACTGGTTCTGCCTTCCGGAATCAGTCTGGCAGGAACTTATGCTGAACAGTCCCTGACAAAGAAACTTAAGGATATCAGAGGAGGGGAGAGTGATTCTGCCACATGGTATCTGCGGGGTGATACACCGGGAAAATACAAGCTTCAGGCATTGTTAACGGGAAAATTGCAGCCTTTTGATGCAGACCTTGCATGCAGCTTTGAATCCAATGAATTCGATGTGACAGCGGGTCAGGGGCTTGTGCTGACAATCCATCCGGAGGATCGGGCAGAGAAGGGCGAGCTGTATTATGTATATTATACCCTGTCAAATGAAGGTGGTAAGGAGTTTTACAATGTAAAGACGACATTTGGTACGGAACATAACAACAGTAAGAGGTTTGTGGCAACAGCGGATGGGTCAAAAAGGACGCCGGTCATGTCTGCCGGAGACGGAGTGCTTGTGGAGTGCTTAAAACCGGGAGAATCTATATCTGGTATTTATAGGACAATGGTTCCGGTGGAAGGAGAAAAATGGCTTAATTATAAGAGGCTGATCGACTATGAGTATAAGGTACTGGCAGGGGCGAATCTGGGAGTGTCCGTGCGGATTTCCCCAGTGGCTTCCCATGTGCCTGTGCCGGCACTTACCTATCAGCCAACCACGGATGAGAATTCCGAAGCGGACCCGGTGAATGTCAGTACCGGGGCCTATACAGACCAGATTAATGCCCTGTCCATTCAAGGAGTGAATCCAGTATCAGCAGATTTACAGTATGATTCCACGGCGACAGAGGAGTTAGGTGAGTTTGGTTATGGATGGACCCATAACTATGAGGCGAGAATCCTGAATATGAAGGATTGTACCGTAAGGTACTATGTGTCACCGACAGGATATTATACATTTTTGGCAGAGGATTATGAAAAGGCAGAGTATAAACAGGATGCCAATGGTTATCTTTATATTGATGAAACATCTATTCCGACAAAGCAGAATTACAAGTGTCTGAATGAGAATAAGGCAGAGTATGTATTAAAGAGGGATGATAAGGGAGCCTTTACTCTGACAGATGCCGCTGGAACTGTTACAAGATTTGATAAGGAAGGAAATCTTACTTCCATACAGAATAAAGACGGAAAGAAGATTACCATCACAAGGAGTAAAGAGCAGTTTACAGTAGAGGATGCAGTGAGTGGAAGGAAACTCATTTATACCTTGAATGAAGACAAACTGGTAGAAAAAGTAGAGGATGGAACAGGAAGGGAAGCTCTATTTTACTATGATAAGAACCAGTGTTTAAAGCAGTTCACCAATGCCATGGGAGAGAACACTTATTATACATATGATGAGGGACACCGGATTCTTACGGTCACAGATGATGACAATAATACTTATGTGACGAACACCTATAAAGAGTATAACTCTGTCAATACAGCATCAGAGAAGACTGTAAGAGTAGAAAGCCAGAAGGATGGTCTGGGTAATAAGACCACATTCCGTTATCAGGAGGACGAAAGGAGCGGAGATTTGGTCACTACCGCTGTTACCAGATCTGGGAAGGCGAAGAAGACTGTAACAGATGCCTATGGGAACATCACCTGCCAGACTAACGAAGCAGGGGATGATACTCTGATGACCTATGATATGGATGGTAACCAGACCAGTGTGAATAATGCTAACGGTTACGATATAGTGTATCGGTATGACAGCAAAGGCAATATGACCTCCATAGAGAACAGTCTGATGGATGGAACACTGGCAGAGACTGTTATGACCTATGATGATGAGGGGAATATGCTCACCATGAAAAACTGTAATGGTGAGAGCATGCGCTGCACTTATTATGACAATGGGCTGATCAAGAGCATTACCGACCAGAATAAGAATACGGTGGAATATCAATATAACAAAAACGGACAGGTGACGGAGGAAAAGGACGGCAATGGAAAGACCATTGCCTACGAATACAATGACAAAGGAGATCTGATAAAGGTAACGGATAAAAATGGGAATATCACCACCTATACTTATAACAAGGCGGGATTGCAGGAAAAGGTGACGGTAAAGGACGGGACACAGAGCTATACGACACAAACCTTCTATGATGACCTTGGACGTGTGGATTATACGGTGGACACGGAGGGCGGCGTGACCGCTTACGAATACGATTGTGCCGGAAACGTAACCAGCCGGACAGACCCAGGGGGAGCTATGACGGTATACCGTTATGATGATAACTACCAGATGGTGAAGGAAACCGTATATACCGGAGAGGATGAGAAGACCGTATCATCCTCCACAGCTTACGCCTACACGAAGGAAGGGCTGTTAAAGAAGGTGACGGATACAGAGAGCGGAACCTTCATTGAGAATACCTATGATGCAGTAGGGAACAAGACTAAGGAGGTGGAAAAGGACAAGAACGGAAAGAAGCTTTCTGAGATTCTCTATGAATACGACAAGGCAGGAAATGTGACAAAACAGACACAGATGAATATAAGCCCGAAGGACGGGGAGCCGGAAAGCCTGAGTGCACAGTGGAAATATTATCCCAATGGAAAGCTTAATTATATGATTGATGCATCTGGGGTAAAGACTACCTACAGTTATGACAAGAACTGGCGGGTGCAGACTGTTGTCAGTGATACGGAGCCGACGGCGACTTACAAATATGACCCCGCAGGCAGGATATTGTCGGAGACTGTGGGTGGTGGAAGTGATGAGCTCATGACTACCAGTTATGCCTATGATATATACGGTAATGTTACGGAAACTATTGACCCAGCTGGAAAGAAAACTTTGTACCGGTATGACGGCAATGGAAACCTCTTAGAGACTGAGGACTGCACCGGAAGGGTATTCTACAGCAGATATGATGTCTTGAACCGTGTAACGGAGACTGGCATACGGGAACCGGGAAAGGAAGACTCCCAGAATATTCCGCTGACCAGGACAGCCTATGACATCAAAGCCCATACAATAACAGAAACAGATATCGTAAATGGCGGAACGCTTACCACTGCCTATGACAGTGCGGGACGACCGGTAAAAACTACGAACGGTGATGGGGCTGTGCTTTCGGAAACCATCTATGATACGGAAGGCAGAATCCTACAGACTGTGGATGTAAAGGGGATGCTGACAGAGAATGTTTACAACGGTTTTGGACAGATCGAGAAGATAAGGACCGGGGATAAACAGCAAAAGAGTGTTTCGGCGGGAAACCTTTATGCCTTTACCGGGGAAGTGCGTGAGACTGCCTATGCCTATGATGCCCTTGGAAGGAATACTAAGGTAACGGATGCGGAGCAGGGAATATCCTCTGTAGTATTTGACGGACTGGGCAGGATATCCTCTTTAAAGGATCCGAACCAGAATGCAAAGACCGGGGAAACTTCCGTGAACACCTATACCTATACTTACAACCAGCAGGGTCTTCTGGAAACGGAGAAGAATGCTATTGGTAATACGATAGAATACCAGTATAACAGTGAGCTGTTGTTGAAACAAATGACAGACAGTGCAGGGGAGAAGACTGCCTATACATATGACAGCCTGAACCGTTTAAAGACGGTAAAGGATGATTTGGGAACGATTGAATATACTTATGATGCCAATGGGAATATTACAGAGGTATCGGAAAAGGAGGCTGGTTTATCTAATCTCTTTGCGGGGAAAAAGGTAATCCGCAGGGAGTTTGATGCCTTAAACCGTGTAACAAAATATACGGATTATAAGGGCAGGGAAGTAAAGTATGCGTATGATCCGCTGGGGAGAATGGTGGCACTGACTTATCCGGGTGGTGAAATCGTCCATTATGAATACAATAATGACGGTAGTGTTTCGAAAATGACCAGCAACAGCGGTGGAACCTTTACCTACGGATATGACAACTACGGAAGGCTTTGCAAGATCACCAGGGCAGACGGTTCCACAGAGACCCGGGAATATGATCCGGCAGGGCAGCTGACAAAGCAGACAGATGTGGATAAAAAAGGAAACGTCTTACAGGAAAACCGTTATACATATAATGTGTTTGGTGAGGTCGTTAAAAAGGATACTGCCAGCAATGGTGACCTGTCAACATTGACTACAGTCAATATGACATATGATGATGCGAACCGTTTAAAGACCTACAATGGACAGAGTGTAACCTACGACGAAAAGGGAAACATGACTTATGGTCCGGTAGATGGTGTCATGCAGGAATTAACCTATGACTGCCGGAATCGTCTGGTGGAAGCAGGTGGAGTAAGCTATACTTATGATGCGGAGAATACCCGTATCTCTACCACAGAAAATGGGCTTACAACGGAATATGTTACCGATACCGGTGGAAGCTTAAGCAGGCTTTTAGTGGCTTACGAAGCGGATAACACGGAAACAACGTATTACTATGGTGCAGAAGGACTGGCTGCACAGTATAACAGTGGGACAAAGAAGTATTTTGCTTACCATTATGACAATATTGGTTCCACGACCCTGCTGACAGACATAGCAGGAACGGTTGCAGAGAGAATCGCCTATGGTACTTACGGGGAGTTGTTGACTACAGTTAAAAATGCAGTGAGATTTCTTTATAATGGAAGATACGGAGTCACAACAGATGAAAACGGACTGTACTATATGCGTGCAAGGTATTATAATCCGGATATCAAGCGTTTTATCAACCAGGATATCAAAGTGGGAGATATCGGAAGCAGCCAAAGTCTGAACCGTTATGCTTACTGTGAGGGGAATCCGGTCAGCATGGTAGATCCGTTTGGATTATGTGGGGAGAACGCCAATGACCAGGGGAATGAGAGCAAATTTGGATGGCTTCATACGGTACTGGATGTTGCTGGACTTGTCTTTGATGGGGCAGATATCATCAATGCGGCAATTTATGCGATGGAAGGAGACTGGGTCAATGCGGGAATCTGCATAGCATCTGCCCTGCCAGTCATTGGAACAGCAGTGGCGGGAATCACTAAGGCAACAAAATTTGCCAAGGCAGGAAGCATCATTGGAAAAACCTTGCAGATGGCGGGGAAAGTCTATACCACGGTGCAGACTGCAACAACGGCTCTTGAAATGGCAGGGGATGCAAAGCTTCAGTATGCTGCGAATGGCGGGAATATGACATTCGGGATAGCGGCAAAGATGGTGGGAGCGACCGTTATGGCTGCGATTTCCGTGGCGACAGCAGGAAGCCTGATGAAAGATGTATCCAGTCTGGCGTCGGATATAAACAGCCTATCCAAGGTGTCGGATATCAGCCTGAACACCAGAAGCCAGAGGAGTGCAGACCTTGAATCAGGAAGATGTGCAAAAGGTGACGGAATCGGATGTTTCATCGCAGGAACAAAGGTAAAGACGGTAAATGGCGAGAAGAACATAGAAGATGTTGAGAGTGGAGATTATGTCCTTGCAGAAAATCCAGAAACCGGAGAACAGGAGTACAAAAAAGTAGTCCGCACCTATATCCATGAGAAGACCACGTTAGTTCATGTCTTTGTCGGGGAAGAAGAGATAGAGACAACTGTAGAGCATCCATTTTATGTAGAAGGAATAGGGTTTGTATCTGCCGGAGAGTTAAGGAAAGGAGACATCATCCGGACTTCAGATGGGGAAAATCTGCCTGTTGATAAGGTAGAGATTGAACCACTAAAAGAACCTGTATTGGTTTATAACTTTGAGGTAGAGGATTTCCATACTTACTATGTGTCAGGACTTGGAGTACTGGTGCATAATATGTGTAGAAATAATGTTGTTAGTGCGAATAGTAAAAGCTCAGATAATATAGTGTACAGAGCACTTAATCAAAAAGATTATGATAGACTTACACAAGGATTAGGAATTGAAGCAAAGAACCCGAATGGAATATGGTCTTTAAAAGAACATTTGATAAATGGTTCAAATAAAATGTCTTGGAGCAATGATCCGTTTATATCTACAACATTGGATTTAAATGTTGCAAGAGGATTCAATGAGGCAGGAAGTGGATTTGGAATTGTTGCAATTGATTTAAATAAAATCACAACAGAAACATATAAAGGGTATGAGATTTTTCCACGTGTAAATGGTGTTGAGGGATTACCATATCATTATTCTTTCTGGCAACAGGAGGTGACTATTTATCAAAATATACCATTTGAAGCAATAGTAGATTATTTTAAACAATAGAGGAGATAGTATATGGATAAATATTTTGAACAAATAAATTCAATTGTGCAGGAATTATTAATTCCTGCACGTACTCAGAAAGTTATTGACAAAGAAATATTTGATAGATTTTATAGTATTTTAATAGAAATAGAGAAAGAGGTATATGGGAAAAAGGATATTCCTAGAAAGATTGTAGGTTTAGTTTTTTTTATTTATTGCTCTTTATCTAATGAAGTGGTGACAAATGATTACAATGACGAATTGTTTAAAGCGGTTGGGAAACTTGAAGATATTCTTGATAGAATATTTTGGGATTCACCATTTAAGGAGTAGTGTATATGGTAATATATTTTTATAGGATTTATGATGAATACGGTTGTTTTTCTAATTTTTCTCATTATGGATTTGAATTGGATGGAAAATGGTGGATGACTAGTGAACATTATTTTCAAGCACAGAAGTTTTGTGGAACAGAATATGAAGAAATAATTCGATTACTTGATAATCCGATGAAAGTAGCTGAAATGGGCAGAAATAGGGATTTGCCATTAAGAGAAGATTGGGAGCAAGTAAAGGATGATATTATGCGAAGTGCTGTATACGCAAAATTTACACAGAATAAAGAAATTAGAAATATTTTAGTGTCTACTGGCAAAAAAATTATTATTGAAAAAACAACAAATGATTATTATTGGGGATGTGGTAAGGATGGTTCTGGGAAAAATATGTTGGGGATTATTTTGATGGAAGTAAGAGAAGCATTCTTATCTTATTAATTATGATTATGTATTTAAAATGCTAAGTTGTTATTATAGACTCGTTCATCAATTGGCTTTACATGTCTAGAAAGCAAAAATGATAATCGATTCATTAGGATAACTTCTCATGCCTATAATATCAAGAGCATGACTGCGATGGTGGTCATGCTTTTGTTACAACATTATATAGTACTTCAGGCTGGCTCCCAAGCATGAGAATTGTAGTAAAAATGAAGAGGCTCTCAAGAGTGATAACGGTAGCTTCTAAGCATGATAATAATCACCTTCTTGGGGGTGAGGGTTATTTCCGTGAATGATGGGTACGACACCGGGCAGACGGGCGGCATTGACGTGGTGTTCAAGAATCTGGTGTTACAGCCTTTACAGCAGAGATTTGTTCCATAAGGTGGAGAGTGCGGTGGAAATCAGGATGAAGCACGGGGAGTATATCGGGTCCTATGGTTTTTTTGGGTATCGGAAGGGCATGAAGGAGCCAGGAGCTGTCTGTGGCGGTGTCGGAGGCGGAAGCATGGGAAATTGTGGAGGAAGCCGGGAAGAGGGAGTACCGGGAGGCTTTCCGGATTCGGGAGCATCTGGAGGGGTATGATAAAAGAGTGATGGCGTCTTTGATTGAGAGCAAGAAGGTGATGGGTGAGGGCAGACTGTAAATTATAGAGTTATTAGTGTTCCTTATGGTAATTGGGGTAAGGCCTCATATTTAGAGCCAATTACAACTGATTTTCCACAATTTGGCTCAGGAGGAGCAACTCAGGTTATTGCACATAGTAAAATTAAGATTAAATCTATTACAAAATTATTCAAGAAATAGTGGAGATTATTATGTATAGACCAACAGAAAGTGAAAAAACACTTAGGTCAATTGCAGAGGTTATACTAAAAGATGTTCAAGTAAGTGATGGTTAAATTTTAGTACTTCCTTAGCGGGGCACTGTATGCGGCAGAAGGCGACTATGTCAATGCGGTAATCTCCTTTGCCTGTGGAATACCGACGGTAGGAACAGTTATAGCCGGAGTAGCAAAAGCCAGCAAGGCAGTAAAAGCCATTAAAACAGTAGAAAGGATTGCGGGAGTGTGCCGGACTGTCGGGAAAATAGGAAATACAGCGGCAGCAGTCAAGGCATGTTATGATACATACCAGACAGCCCAGAGGGAATGTAAGACAACAGGTGGAAAGATTGCGTATATGGCAGGGACACTGCTGGCGGGCTACGCAATGGGAAAAGCAGCGAACTGGGGAGCAGGAAAGTTAAAGAACCTTGCCGGTAAGGCAATGCCGAAGCTAAAGACAGGGTAAGGAAGGTACTGATAGATTAGTCAACCAATTTAGTAAGAAATCTTCCACTAGTTCGTTTTATAATCGTAGAAGACCTAGAGGTGCAACTTTTGAGGGTATAATATGATAGAAGTGTGAAAAGTACATATGATCCGCTAGAAATGAGTCAGCATACTATTGAGTCAGATTACAGATATACAGAGAAAGGTATACCAGGATTATATTTTAGTAGGGGATAGCTATGATGTGACTCATGCTATTGGTAGATATGCATATAGTAATGGGTATAATGGAATTATTGCACCTTCGGCAAGGGCCGATGGAGGAGTTAATATTATTCTTTTCAATACAAAGGGAGTAAAATAATTATGGATATGATTGAATTTTTTGCAGATGTGTATAAGGAAGAGAATTGGACTGCATATGCAAAATGTTTTGATAATGTAAATATATATATAGA
>JAIDOW010000062.1 GCA_029063085.1 Lachnospiraceae bacterium | reverse complement strand
GTACCTCCTCTTGGTATTATATAATATTTTCAGGGGAATATCTCATTTTGTTTTGTACTAATTAGATGCTAACACTACAGTGAGTTACAGGAGGATGCAGTTATTCGAAAATTTCGGATAACTGCTATTAATGGAAAAGGCTATCATACAAATCATTATTCTTTGGAAAATTTTATATATCAGATATATTTAGAAGGATAGGAGATGATGGATATAAAGAAATTGATTGCAGAAGAATATAAACGGTTTGAGTGAACGGTTCGGAATATTGGAGTGCGAGAGAACTGGCTTCAGCTTTAGCCTATAATAAATGGGAAAATTTTTCTAAAGTAATAAAAAGAGCAATGATTTCTTGTGAGAATAGTGGACATGTTATTGCAGACGATTTTCTTAAGGTTAGGAAAATCGTAAAAGTGGGCATATCAAAGAAACCAATTATTGACTATGAGTTGTCCAGATATGTTTGTACTTAATTGTACAAAATGGAGACCCGCGAAAAGAGGTAATAGTTCTGGGAAAATTCACAGAAGGGGTATACAAGAAAATACAGGAAGAATACAGATAGATGGATACAATGTTACACAGATTGTCCGCAAAGAGACAAATATTTTATAGGAATTGAGACATGTGTATCGAAAATAGAGAAAGAACGGCAGACATCATATATTGAATAGTTATTAATAAAGATAAATCAAAAACATGTGAAGGGGAAATTTACAGCAGTCTAGGTGGCTCTACAAAGTAGATAGGAGTTCTCCTCTTTGAATTACCGCTTTCTTTCGAGCAGGCGGTAACTTATTGACAAGCTGACGGACAGTATAGTTAAGAAGAAATCAATGGATGAAAACTGAATTTATTGTTTGATTTTTTTCTTGCCGGAATAAGAGAGCACTCATGATTCTCTTATCATAGAAGATCAGTTATTTCTCTTATTTACAAAAAGGTTTCACAGACGTGGGTGCCGATATAAAGCAAGGGCTGCCCTCCGACCAAGAGATTTCAGCCCAAACATTATCATATAAGATTAGTATTTACATACTTTTCGTTCCACCATTTTTTACCGCCTTCCAGTCAGCCTTCCATATTTATTCTACCGAAAATTTTTTAAAAATATTTCTTGTGCTAATAGCAATGATCAGCGACACAATACCCGAAAATAAAACAACAGCATATTCAAATCCCTTACAGATTTCGAACAGGATACCATATAATGCATTGCCTAATGGCTGTGCACACATAGAAACGGTAAGAATGACAGCAATCACTTTCCCTATTAAATTTTGTGGTGTTTCCGTCTGAATAAAAGACATCATCTGCACGGTGAAAATCGTTGAAAATACCATAATGGTAAAACAACATGCGGTTATAACGATGTAGTTTATTATTCCAGATGAAAACAATATTAATGAGGCACTGATAGGAAACACACATACCGCACAAGATATTACCAGATTGCCCGATTTATGAATTGCCAGCTTGTTTGCAAAAATACCTGCACTAATACCGCCAGCAAGTCCGCCTGCTGCCAATGCACCCTCTGCAAAACCATAAAGTTTGTTTGCCTGTACTGCTTCTAAGTCTAATACTTCTGTTACCAAATATGGCAATGCAACAATAATCATTGCTGCCAGGAACAAATTAATTCCGCATATTACAAGAAGTGCTTTTCCGATAACAGGTTTCTCCTTTCGGATAAACCGAATACTTTCTGCAAAATCAGTTTTTGCCATCTTTAATATACCGCCCTTTGAAGTCTGTTTCTGAAACGGTATTTTAATAAAAATTTCCATAATTGCTGACATAGTAAAACATATTACACAAACCCAAAGTACAGGCTTTAATCCATATGTACTGTACAACATGCCTCCCAGTACAGGACCTATTAAGGATGCAAAAGAGCTGATGGTATTGATAATAGAATTTGCAGCCATAAAATGATCCTGACTTACCAATGCAGGGACGCTTGCCTGCACGGATGGCTGATATGCACCTGCAATACCATATAGAAGCATCAACGTAACTGTTAGAAGGAGAATGAGGTTCACACCATTCATGAGCAGGGAAAAGGTTAAGATCACTGCCGCCGTAAAGAAATCCAATATTACCATAATATTTCTTTTATTTACCCTGTCCGCAACTATACCGCCAATGGGCGACAGCAGGATGGCAGGAATAAAAGCACACGCCGTAACAGTTCCAAAAAGTGCGGATGAACCTGTCAGATTTAATAAATATAGCGGCAACGCAAATCTTATGGTTGCATTACCAAACAGAGAGATAATCTGACCGATGACAACTAACGTGAAATCTTTTGAAAAAAGTTTTTGATTCATTTTCTAAACCTCCATTTTTTTTATTTTGTTTATCAGAACATGATACATAAAATTGGCAATTGCAACGAAAACAGCACTCATTGCCAGCATTACTCCAATAATGTTACTAGGAGAAATTACGATGAAATTAGTTATAGTACAAACAATAATCACGGAACATACGATTGTTGCAATTACTGAATGTTTTTTCCAACCGAAAGCAGAAGAAACAATGCCAACTGCGGAAGAAGAGATGCCCATTAAAATACTGGAAAGCAAGGCTGTGAGGATAAAATGTCCAGTACTCATTTGAGGCATAATTCCCCAAATGTGAGCTGTAATATACATAATGCTTATGACCAATATATTGCTGATAAATGCGGAAACGGTTGTAATTCCACAAACAATCATGCACTTTGTTCCAAGTATAGCATTTCGGTGGACGGGGTAGGTCAGTAAAATAACTGCATTTTTTTCGCAATATTCGCTGATGATCACTTTTGCCGCAATAACTGCTGCAAAAACGCTAAAGCAGGCAAAGGTTAAAGCAGTTGTGAGTGCCAGCAATCCATTCCAATCTCCAAACAGCTCTGCTTCTTCGGAGGTGCCGTTTCCGTCTGTTTCCATTTGGAAAATAAAAAGGAACAAAATGCCAAGTGCCAATAAACTTGCAAATATTAAAAATATTGCCCATAAATAAGTAGATAACCGTATTTTCATCATTTCAAGTTTGTATAAATTCATATTTTCACTCCTCCCATGAGACCTATTACATGATCTTCAAAATGCTCCCCGAATTCAGATACCTTTTCTTCTACAAAAAATTCCTGTTTTATACAGCCATCTGAAAGAATACCTATTCTATCTGCTGTATGCCTGATTTCTCCAATAATGTGACTTGATAACAAAATCGACATTCCCTCATTTGCCAGCTTTTTCATAAGCCTGCGCATTTCTGTAATCGCAATAGGATCAAGGCCATTAAGGGGTTCGTCCAGAATTAACAATTTCGGGTGATGAATAATCGCCCTTGCCAGTCCGAGCCTTTGTCTCATGCCAAGGGAATATTTAGAAATCGGTTTCCTATCTGCATTTCCAAGACCAACCAAATGTAATACCTTTGATATATCCGCTTTTTTCTGCATATAACATAAATGCATGGATAGAAGTTCGTTTGCATTTAAGTGTTCATAAAAAACAGGATTCTCTATTACACTTCCAATATTTGATAAATATTCCGGGTTGCTACTTACTTCTTCGCCCAAAACATAAATGCGTCCGCTATCAATTTGCTGTAATCCAAGTATCATCTTCATCAGGGTTGTTTTTCCCGCACCATTGATACCTAAAAGGCCATATATCTCTCCCTCATAAATTTTAAAGCTGCAATGATTTATTACCTGTGTTAATCCGTAGCTTTTTTCAACAGAATTTACATCTACAATAGTCTGCATAATGCCTCCTTATAAATACCGCACGACGGTATGTATTTAATTTAAAATATATCTGCCCATTTTACAGGGCAGATTTTTAGTGTTCTCTAATTTTGTTCTTTTGATAGATAGATGCCAGCTCCTGCAATCTTTCCAACATTTCTTCATCTACAATATCCAGTCCAAAGCCTTGCAGCATCTGGCTGAATACCATAAACTTGAGGTAGGAGTCTTCCTCAGTGCTGTCAAATATCATAGGATTCATCCAGACATTTGCAGCAAGCAAAATCAGTTCAGCCAATTGTTCCGGATAATCCGTTTCAATAGAACCATCTGAAATTCCCTGCTTAATAATCGGCAGAATATAGTTTGGCGCTGCATTATCTATGGTATCATGTAAAAGACTAAAAAGAAGCTTTGGGTTATTATGAAAATCTGGAGCCACTGTAAAAATATCGTTCTGTACAGGCCGGCTGATGGATTCTCTAAAAATTGTTTTCAGCTTTTCTTTGCCGCTTAAGTCGGAACGGTCACGAATGACTGCAAGCATCTGATTTGATTCAGCTGTCATTCTGTCTGTAACAGCAAATAAAATATCTTCCTTTGACTTAAAATGATGATAGATAGCACCTTTGCTAAGACCGCCTAAATGATCGATAATATCCTGAATGGAAGTATGTTCATACCCCTTTTCCATAAATAAGCGAAAAGCAACGTCCAATATTAAATTAACGGTTTCTTCTGGATGCTTATTTCTTGCCATAGTTTCCTCCTACACCTAACCTACCGTCGGTATGTATTCATGTTATCATACCAGTGGTATGTTTGTCAAGGCGTTTGATAATACATTTATAGAAGTAAGTTGACATTAAAAATAGTGGCAGGGTTTTATACTCCGCCACTAATCTGTTATGCGTTATAGAATGTCATTATTTACAATTTCTTTCACGTAGCTCTTATGTTATTCATTTTTCCATAAAGTAAAGATATGTTAAGTACCTTACATATATGATAGATAGACCAGAAACCTTGATCCTCTTGTAAAGAATACCTCTTATTTCTTTTCAGGAGGATAAAATACCAGTAAATCTTCAATCTTACATTCCAAAACAGTACAGAGCTTGCACAAAACAAAAACATCCAGCCGGGTAATTTTATTTTTGCAGAAATTATCAATCTGTTTCCAGTTCATTTCAGCTTTATGTGATAATTTGTTTTTGCTCAACCCTTTTTTCTTTAGTAATTCATCTAAGCGTATTTCTAAATGACCATAATTATCTTCCACGTTCTCACCTCTGCATACTGTTTTTATTATTTTAAGCTAGTTGTAGAAGTTTTATAATCCTAAAGAAGTATAAGATGAGAAATACTAGAAACAAATGTTTGGAATTGAGCAGGAGAAAAGCAGTGTTCAATCATTATCTTCTGGAGAAGCCGGAACGAAAACAAGCAGGTCATTGATATCACATTCCAAGACTGTACAAAGTTTACAGAGAACAAGGGGATCTAATCGGGTAATCTCATTATTACAGTAATTATTGATCTGTTTCCAATTCATTTCTGCTCTGTGTGAGAGTTTATATTTATTCAACCCTTTTTCTTTTAATAATTCGGCAAGCCGGTTTTGTATATGTCCATAGTCTCTATCCATTTTTATCTCCTATCAAAAAATGTGAAAAATTTTCCTTGCATTTCTATTTTAAACTTGTTATAGTGTTATTGTAAACTGTAAGAAGTATTACAATACTTGTTGCAGGTAAAAGTGGCTTACGGGAGAGAAAAATGGACATAGGAAAATTTTCAAAACAAGATTTTATAGAGTATATGCTTGATAATGCTGATTTGGAAAAAGCAATGTGCCAATGGAATAGTAGTAAGAAGCAGTTCACAGATATGATAATGGTGATTAAAATAATATTTAAAAAATGTACGGAAAATCGGGGGTTGATTGTTTCTGTGTATGATGATACGATGCAGACAGGTGCAGATAATATTCAATTTTGTGATGCCGAGAAAGAACGTATGTTAAACACTGTGGTAGATCAGAAGGATCATGTCTATATGTTAGGCTTCACGTCGAAGGAACGGTTTCAAGCTTATTGTAATGATACGTCAGGTATCGTGATGTTTATGGATGATATATTTGCAGTGATTGACTTAAAAGGAGAGGTTGATGGAATAATAATCAATTGTGGTAATGAAGAAGTTTTTTTGGAAAAGGATTTTATCAGTTCGATGGTACAATTAGTTGGAGAGGAATAGATTGCGGAAAATAGCAATAGAAAGAAGGGAAGCCATGCCAAAGCCGAGAACCATGTCTGGAGAGAAAAACCTTATCAGTCAACGTCTTATAGAATTAAGAAAGCAGCACAAGCTTTCCCAAAGAGGTTTGGCAAATAAGCTTCAACTGGCAGGATATGATATGGATAAGAATGTAATAACACGAATTGAGACAAATAAAAGGTTTGTTACGGATATTGAGCTGAAAGCATTTACAGAGGTTTTTGATATAAGTTATGAAGATTTAATTGGGAGTGGTAAATAGAACAGGTGAAAGAAATATATCAGATAGACATAATAACGGTTTGAGGAATCAGGCTGTTATTTTTTTATTTCTGGAACTTTTGATAAAGAATCTTTTATATAGTAATGAAAAGTAGATTTAAGATATTTATTATGATATAATGAAGAGAAATCACTTGCTTGTAAGGGTGATTTTTCTGAATGCTGATCATGAGCAACGCTCATGATATAATGTCACCAATCAGAGTGAAGCAGAGACTGATGCCCGGTGTGGGCATCAGTTAGCTTCCTTATAATATAATGTTACCAACCGGAGCAGAAAACGTTTGTACAAGTTCTGAACAGAAAGGCAGTAAAAGAGCAAAGATGAGAGGAGGTTGTGCGGTTGTGTTTGAAAAGATGTTAAAAGACGAGACCGGGCAGGACAAATTATGGAGCCCAAATCCAGTTTTAGGAGTATTTACGGTAGTTTTTTGCATGTTAAGTCTGGGGCTAAGCGGATGCGGAGGTAAAAGTCCCAATGAGGTGTTACCGGTACAGGATGAAGAATCGGTTTTGAATGATCAAGACAACAGTAATGGTGAAAACATTGTCAAAGCCGTTAATTTTGATCATGAACTGGACGGATATGAGCCGTTGAAAAAGGAATATAATTTTTATTTTACCTATAAAACGGTACATCCATGGTGGGACGCCGTTGCTCTGGGAATAGAGGATGCGGCAAAACAGTATGAAGATAAGGGAATTATAATAAATTATGAATATCTTGCTCCAAATGAAGTGTCTGCCAGGGATCAGGTCAGGCGTTTGTCAGAGGCTTCCCGGCAGGATTTTGATGTTATTGGTGTAGATGTGGCAGATGTGAGCATAGTTACGCCTGTGATTAATGAACTGATGGAAGATGGACAAAAAATAATGACATTTTCAAGTTCTGATGCTTCCAGGGAAGATGGGTGTAACCGGATTGCTTATGTGGGTAATACGCATAATTATGAAGATGGTGCAGATCTTACAGAAGCCCTATGTAAAAAACTTGGCTATCGAGGAAAAGTTGCTATTTTGGTAGGGACGAGAGGGGCTCCATGCCATGAGGAGCGGGCTCTCGGTGTACAGGATGTAATTGCCAGGTATCCGGATATGAAGATTGCAGATATTGCATATGACGAGGATAATGCAGAAAAAGCATATGAATTTACACAGGAGTTTTTGGAAAAGCATGAAGATCTTGCTGGAATCGTCTGTTGCAATATGAGTAATCCGGTAGGGGCGGCCAAAGCAGTTGTTGAAGCCGGTCGGGAGGATGAGATTGTAATTGTAGGGATGGACCATGATCAGGAGGCACTTCGGTATCTACGGGATGGAATCATTTATGCTCTGGGTGTCCAGGATTGTTATTCCATCGGTTTTGACACCATTCAGGTGGCTGTCAAGATTGCGGACGGGCATCTGCCGGGAGAAGATTATCCTGAAAAAACAGAGGAAATAACAACGATTATATATCAGAATGAAGCAGCGAAGATGCTTCAGGAAATATATGGTGAAATAGAATAAGAATGGCGGTAACGGAAAATGGATCAATTACGTCAAAATGGTATGAATGAAAAGCAAAAGAAGCAGACCATTGCTTACGGTATAGTGGGTGGAATCATAATTGCAGCGATTCTTCTCATTACAACAATCTGGGTATCAAACAGTGCAAGGATAGGGACAAACCAGGCAGTTAACAGAGTCAGTGAATTTTATCTGGAAGAGCTGGCCGGACGAAGAGCCCAGGTGGTATCTGAGGAACTGAAAAATAATTTTGCTTACATAGAGAATGCACTGGCAATATTGGAATCTTCCGATCTGGAATCCCAGGAGACATTACGTGGATTTCTTGGAAAGGTCAAAAAGCTTTATGGTGTGGACAAATTTGCACTGGTAGATGAAAGCGGAATTGTATATACGGAACACAGTACAGCGTCAGGGCTTGGCAGATATGCATTTCTTTCCGAGGAATTGACAGAGCCTGTGATAAGTACAGCGAATCTCTATGGGGCGAAGAAACAGGTGATTCTTGCAGTTCCCGTAGAAGATATTGTATTTCAGGGGTCACGCATAAAGGTGTGCTTTATCCAGATTAATATTGATGAAATGCTCAGTTCCCTGACTTTGCAGAGCGGCAATAACGAAACCTATTGCAGTTTGTATTACCGTAATGGTGAGAGCCTGACAAATAGTGATTTTGGAAATTTTAAAGGTGAAAGTAATCTTCTTTCGGCACTTTCACAAGCGGATATTAATGACAAATTCAGCTACGAACAGCTGGAGGATGATTTTGAAAATGGTGTATCAGGGCAGATATCTTTCAAATATCAGGGATATCAGGAGGATTTGTGCTATATTCCGATAGAGGATACTAATTGGATGCTGACAATTCTGATTCGTGATAATGTTATCAGCGATCAGATCAGTTCTATTAGTTCCGGTATGATGAGCCGCAGTATCATTCAGATTGTAATTACTGTGATTGTGATGCTGGTGGTATTTTTGATATTGATTCATCAGTACAGAAGAAATGCAAGATTCCTTTTGGAACAGGAAAAGGCAGACGGGGATAGAATCAGGGCTGCTTTCGCTCAGATTGAGAGGGAACAGGCAGCAATGGAAAATATTCATGCGGCAATGAACTCTGGTCTGTGGAGCATGGAATTTAATGAGGAGGCAGAAATCATATCCTGTACATGGACAGATGTTTTTCGAAAAATGGTGGGATATGAGAGCGAAGAGGATTTTCCAAACAGGCTGGAATCCTGGTCAGATTTGTTGAATGAAGAAGAAAAAGAAGGGGTTTTGAAGGAATACTGGGATACGGTGCGGGATTATACCGGTGAGAAAACGTATGATGTGCAGTATCGCCTTCATACCAGACATAACGGTTGGAGATGGTTTCATGCCGCAGGCAGACTGTCCCGGCGTGAGGATGGGTCACCGATTACTTTTGTAGGACTTTTTGTTGATATAGATGATGAGAAAAAAATGGAAGAAAGGCTGGAGAAACAGAAGATTGACCTTGAGGATGCCCTTAAGGCAGCACAGCATGCCAATAAGGCGAAGACTACCTTTCTTAATAATATGTCCCATGATATCAGGACACCCATGAATGCAATTATAGGGTTTACGTCTCTTGCAGCAGCGCATATTGATAATACGGAACAGGTGAAAGACTATCTGTCAAAGATTACCACGTCCAGCAATCATCTGCTGAGTTTGATTAATGATGTTCTGGATATGAGCCGTATTGAAAGCGGCAAGGTAAAGATTGAGGAAAAGGAAGCATCCCTTCCTGAAATCATGCATGATCTGAAGACAATCGTACAGGCAGATATTGCATCAAAGCAGCTGGAATTTTATATTGATACGGTTGATGTGGTAAATGAAAATGTCTTATGCGATAAACTAAGATTGAATCAGATTTTACTGAATCTTTTGAGTAATGCCATGAAATTTACAAAACCCGGAGGAATGGTAAGTGTCCGAATCCTGCAAAAGGGAAATGCACCCGAAGGCTGGGCAGCTTATGAATTTCAGGTAAAAGATACCGGAATCGGAATGAGCCGGGAATTTCAGGAACAGGTTTTTGAACCATTTGAGCGGGAGCGGACAAGTACGGTCAGTGGGATTCAGGGAACGGGTCTTGGAATGGCAATTACCAAGAATATTGTGGATATGATGGGCGGTACAATTTCTGTCGCCAGTGAAGAAGGGAAAGGAACAACGTTTACTGTAGCGTTACAGCTTAGAACCTGTTCCGGCACGGTAAGGCAGGAGGTTATTCCAGAGTTGCAAGGACTCCGTGCACTTGTGGTGGATGATGATTTTAATACCTGTTCCAGTGTTACCCAGATGCTTTCCGTGATTGGGATGCGGCCGGACTGGACAACTTCTGGTAAGGAAGCGGTGCTCCGTGTCAAACTTGCAGAAGATCAGAATGATGAATATGCTGCCTACATAATAGACTGGCTGATGCCGGATATGAATGGTATTGAGGTTGTAAGACGTATTCGTGGAATCATAGGAGAAGACAGACCAATCATTATTCTGACCGCTTATGACTGGTCTGATATTGAAGAAGAAGCGAGAAAAGCAGGTGTTACGGCCTTTTGTTCAAAGCCAGTTTTCCTGTCAGAGCTTAGAGAGCTTCTTGAGTCGCCATTTATGGTTTCCAACACGGAAGATACGATTTTAGAGGATAATGTATCCTTTAAGGGTAAGAAGATTCTTCTGGTAGAGGATAATGAGCTGAATCAGGAGATTGCTGTAGAGATTTTGCAGGAAACAGGATTTATTATGGATGTTGCTGAAGATGGCGTTATTGCAGTAGATAAGATGAAAGCAGCCAAGCCAGGTCAGTACGACTTAATCCTGATGGATATACAGATGCCGATCATGAACGGTTATGAGGCTACAAGGCAGATAAGGGCATTGGATGATCCTGTGCTTGCCAGCATTCCCATTATTGCAATGACTGCTAATGCATTTGATGAGGACAGAAAGGCGGCATTTGATGCAGGCATGAATGGGCATGTGGCAAAGCCTATCAATATTCCGAAGCTGATGGATTTATTGAGGGATATATTAACATAGCAGCTACAAAAATATTAGCAGATAACATGTTTATATATTCTATGACCAAGTGCTGCTGCCAATAATTCAGTCACAGGATAGGACAGCCAGATGCCTGTCATGTTCCATATGGCAGATAATACAAAGGTCATTGGAATGATTAAAATAAGTCCTCTGAGGATAGAGAGGATATGTGCAGGCAGTGGGCGCTCTACGGAAGTGAAATATATTGCAAGGATAATATTATAACCTGCAAATACAGATGATGTAAAATATAACCTTAATCCGGATACTGCAATCTGCTGTAGTTCCGGATTTTGTTCGCTGTTAAAAACCCAGGTGACAGGCTGTGCGAATATAAAAATAAGAACATACACTAGACAGGATAAAACCAGCATAGTTGTCATGGCATATTGTAGTAAGGATTGAATTTGTTTTGTGTTTCCCTTTCCATAGGAACTGCTGATAAGTGGCTGGGCACCCTGTGCGATCCCAGTATATACAGAGGTGATGACAAGGGATATATTAGCGATGACACCGTATGCAGCAACACCGGTATTGCCTTCCAGCTCTAATATGATTGTATTAAAGGTGATCATTACGATTCCGGAAGCAAGCTGGGCAATGAAGGAGGGAAAGCCTAATAATAAATCCTGTCTGATGATAGCACCTTCCGGTTTTGTTTTGACCAGGTGGAAGGTGTTTTTTCTTTTGAGCCAGTGCAAAAGCATGATTGCAATACTGATAACAGGGGACAGTCCGGTTGCAAAAACTGCACCAAAGATACCCATTTTCATAGGGAAAATGAATATATAGTCCAGTATGATATTTGAAAAACTTCCGGCAAGCATTGCAAACATGGAAAGCTGTGGACTTTCATCATTTCTTACAAAACAAAGCAGGATGTCATTTAGGATAAAAGCAGGAGAAAAAAGCAATAACCAGTGTATATAGGTATTGGTCATAGCCAATATGCCGGGATCAGCACCTAAAAGCAGGGACAGCTGTTTTGAAATGAAAGCACCGGTCAGGACAAAGAGCAATGAAAACAGAAGTGCAAGATATATTGTATTTGTATAAATCCGGTCTCCTTCTGTTTTCTTATTCAGACCCTTGCAGACTGAAAATTTTGTTGCACCTCCCATACCAAGCATTAAACCTGTACCGTGAATAAAATTATAGACCGGAATCGCAAGATTAAGGGCAGTAAGTCCGTTTGTTCCTAAACCCTTGGACACGAAATAGGTATCGGCTAAAATGTAGCAGGATACTCCCAGTGTTCCTAATACGCTTAAAGCTGTGTAACGGGAAAAATCCCGAAAGCAGGATTGCTGTTTCATAATGATCACTCCGTTTTAATAAAAGATTATCTGCCGCATATTGAGCAGCATATATAATAAAAAGTAAAATAGCGTCAGAACTTTCTATCTTCAAAGGCCTAACGATAGAAAGCCTGACGCTTAACTTTATTACCCGGCGGCAAAAAAGACGCTGTTTATATTTCTGACGTATTATAGCATGGGAGTATCCGAAAAGCAATAGGTGAAGGTTCATGATGTGCATTGTTTTTCTGGGAAAAGAGTGATAAAATGAGTTTGTTCATGTTTATTAATAGGGCAGAACCACTCTGCACTGCATAGTGGATGCCTGATATTAAGGAGATACATTATGGATGATCAGTTAGCCAATATTATGAATCAGGGAAAGCTTATCCATTTTGAAGGAACGCAGAAGGATGTTACAAGAATACTGGAATGCCTGGAACAAGATGCCGCAATTGTAGATAATCAGGGTGATATGTATGAACGCATGACGGTGAAAAAGTATCTTGAGTTTTTTGCAAAGCTGCTGGATCATAGAAGTTTTATGGATTCTGCCATAGACCAGATGCATCTTACAGATTTTTTAGATAAAAAGATTGGGAAATGCACCAAAGGGCAGAGAAAGAGAGTAGAGATTGCCAGAGAGATTTTGAAAAATGAGAAGGAATACTTTTTGCTAAATCCACTTGGGGATATTGATGCAGATTCCAGAAAGATTATACTGGGCTGGATGGATTCTTTCCATGAAAAAGATGCCAGATTGATTACGTTGTCCCAGTCCCATCAATATACCTGTTTGTGTCCAGGAGAGCATTATGAGATGACCGATCAGGGAATTGAATGCATTGATAAAGAAAGAACGACAGAATGGAATCCGGATATTCCGTTTATCAATAAGATATCCGCTACGTATAATGAGAAGATATTTTTATTTAATCCGGAAGATATTGATTATGCCGAAGCAAGTGAAGGAAAGGTTTATATCTATGTACATAATGAAAAGTATTCCTGTTCTTTCAAAATGGATGATCTGGAAAAAAAGCTTTCGAGATTCGGGTTTTACCGGTGTCATCGTTCCTATCTGGTCAATATGCAGAAGGTAGTAGAGATTATTAAGTGGACAAGGAATTCCTATTCCATGAAGCTGGTCAAATATGAGAATACAGATATTCCTCTGAGTAAAGCGAAGATTCAGGAGTTAAGAAATATGTATCAATGGTAGATGTTATAATTTATCCCGTAAAACAGGGGAGAACGGAGTGAATCAGATGAAGATAAAGAAAGTGTATACGCTAATGAAAAAGGATATCATTACCTGCTTTACCGATAAAAATATATTAATTATGATAGCGATGCCTGTTCTCTTTTGTATATTCTACACCATGATAATGACAGTAACAGGCAGTGGTTATATCCTGATGCTTTGCAGCCTGTTTAATTTATCTATTACACCAGTATGTATTTTACCGGCATTGATTGCAGATGAAAAGGATAAAGGAACACTTATAACACTTTATCGTGCAGGTGTCCGCAACAGAGAGTTTATCTGTGCCAAAATGGGGACAGTCATAATAATTACGTTAGTAATGGCAGGTGGTATGTTTTGGACTACCCGGGCAGATACACAATCTTTTTTCCTCTATCTGATATTGAATCTGATAGTTTCAGCTGCATTGCTTCCTGCTGGAGCAATTGTAGCAGTGCTGGCAAAAGATCAGATCAGTGCGAATGTATATAGTACGCTGCCGGTACTGATTTTTATGACATGTCCGGCACTTTCCGTTGAGGCAGATGTCTGTAAACAGTTTTCAAAAATATTGCCAACCAATGTGATAGTGGAAATATTATTTCGTAATGAGAAAGAAGCTGTTTTATTTACCAGGGATGGACTCATTTCTATATTGGTTTGTTTTTTGTGGTTCGTTTTGGAAGCGTTAATATTTTTATATCTCTATAAGCGGAAAGGAATAGGCTTAGACCATAGAGCACAGTCATAATAAAATGTATAAAGTTTTTTGATCAGGATTGGGATAGAAGGCGAAAACAGGTAATATTCGTCTTCTTTTTTTGGCTATTCATCTTCAATTATGCTCCGTTCACCCTGTTTTTTGCTCCATTCATAGGAATTATAATGCAGGATTATGGCAGAAAGCTAAAATAGAGGTTGAAAAGGAGGAATGCAATATGCAGAACGAAAAAATAATTAAAGTCAGCCAGCTGACAAAAACATTTGGAAATGTAAAAGCGTTGGAAAAATGTGATATGGAAGTGAGCCAGGGAGAGATATTTGGATATTTAGGCCCTTCTGGTGCAGGAAAAACGACTACGATCAAATTATTAACAGGACAGATGTACAGTGATGCCGGAGAAATATTGATTTTTGGAGAAAATCCGTTTTCTCCAAAGATAAAACCGCAGATTGGGATTATGAGTGATACTAGCGGATTGTATGAGAAAATGACAGTATATGAGAATCTTGCCATATTTGCTGATATCTATCATGTGGATCACAAAAGGATTGATGAAGTACTAGAAGCAGTAGAGCTGGAAAAAAGCAGGAAAAAGAAAGTTGAAAAACTATCCAGAGGAATGAAACAGAGGCTGGTGTTTGCAAGAACCATCATTCATAAGCCCGATCTCCTGTTTTTAGATGAACCGACTGCTAATTTAGACCCTGCAACTGCGGAGGAAGTCAGGGGGCTGATTAAAAAATTGAATCAGGATGGTACGACCATCTTTTTGACAACCCATAATATGGAGGAGGCAGATGAGTTATGCGATAGAATTGCCCTGCTGAATAAAGGCTCCATTATTGAATGCGGCAGTCCAAAGGATTTGAAGCTGAAATATTCAGAGCACAGGGTGGTGCTCACAACGGAACAGGGCAATACAGAGATACCGTTAAACAATGACAGCATTATACAGGCTTTAAAAGAGAATCAGGATATCTTAATGATTCATTCCAAGGAACCCAGTTTAAAAGATGTATTTTTGTCACTGACGGCAGGATAAAGCAGCTGCCGACGGAAGATGGCTATTATAAAGAAGATGATGAAGCTGATTGAATATAGAAAGAATACTGTTTTGGTATACGCAGAATCAGTTATAAAAAGGAGGATGAAGGAAAATGAATATAAGGATATTAAAAACGCTTATTAAAAAGGATTGTAAGACCTGCCTGTCAAATAAAAATATATTATTTATGCTGGCAATACCGGTACTGTTTTGTGTATTGTACGGTTATGTACTTGGAAATGCGGAAGGAATGTCGCCAATGTATACGTTACAGCTGTGTGCTATTTTTTCTGTTTCCATGATTCCCACAACAGTGCTGCCTACCATGATTGCAGAAGAAAAAGAAAAAAATACGCTGCGTTCCCTGATGCTGGCTAATGTAAAGGGACAGGAGTTTTTGGTGGCAAAGCTGGCAGTATGCATGGCTCTTACCGTAATGGATGCGATTATCGTATTTTTTGTGGCAGAAGGGGAAATAAAAGCATTGCCGGTGTATTTGCTGTCTATCGTGATCAGTACCTGTGGTTTATTATTTCTTGGGGCTGTTGCAGGTCTTTTGTCAAAGGATCAGACTTCGGCAGGAACGATTGGTACACCGCTTCTAATGCTGGTAATGATACTGCCCCTTTTTTCCGGTATACATGAAACCATAAGTAAAGTGGCTGTGTTTGTTCCTACCACATCATTCCAGACAATCTTTTGTTCTTATGCAGAAGGTGGGAAGCTGTTACAGCATGATAATGTAACAGCAATAGCTGTCTGTGCTGTCTGGATTGCTGCAGGATATGTTATATTTAATATATTCTATAAAAGAAAAGGGATTGATTATTAAATGTAAACCTGCCCGTCAGTTTATATTGTTATTATTTATAGAAGAGATTAACAGGTTTAGCTGGAGAAGGGTCTATTTAATAAGCCGCTATGAAACATTAAAGTTTTGTAGTGGCTTTTTATGATCTGTTGAAGTTTTTCCTTAATTTGTGTATGATAAAATAAATTGTGCTGGTTGCAAGCAGGTCATCAATTTTTTTCAAAAATTGGTGGCATATGATAATAATATATGTTTTTGCGGTCATTGTTAAATTTATGAATCAAATGGCATAAGGAGGGATATGATGAGTGAAGAATTGAATATGTCGGTATCACCAGTTTGCGTAAAAGACGGCAAAAAATATGCCTATATAATGTTTTCAGATAATGTAAGGTCTGCTGAAGGGATTATTCCAGATTGTAGGATTATAAGCAGCAATGGTTTCCTGGAGAGTGAAGTGGCTCAGCTGGAGGCATATATGAAACGGTGTCTTCCTGAACTTAAGAGGATTGCTGCAAAACAGAATGCATTTAATGCGATGAAAAAAGAGCGCCCTATTTAATGGGGAACCGCCGTATGAAAGCAGATGCAGCAAAACAGAAGGAGAGAATAATTTCAGTGCAAGCATTATGCCGCTTGATACATCCAATCTTCCGTTTATAGCATGGGGAAAGCTGTAAACGTTATTATGCCGATATATAACATATAATGATTTTTAGCAGGTGATAAAGATGCTTTCAATAGCAGTATGTGATGATGAAATACTGGATTGCTGTAATATGGCAAAAGATATTAATGATGTTTTAGAGGAAATAGGTATTCCGTTTATTGTGCGTCAGTTCTCAAGTGGTAGGGATTTGTTAAATGCTATGGAGAATTTTGATGTTATTTTTCTGGATATTATGATGTGCGGGATGGATGGTATGAAAACGGCACAGCTATTAAGGGAGAAGGCATTTGACAAAATTCTCATTTTTATATCGGCAAGCAGGGACTATGTTTTTGAGGCGTATGATGTGGAAGCTTTTCAATATCTGGTAAAACCTGTTGTGCATCATAAATTAAAAAGTGTTTTGCAAAGAGTGGTAAAAAAACTGGAAAATCATTCTCAGGAATTTATGCTGATCAATCAGGACAGAACGAGGAAAAAGCTGTTACTCAGAGAGATTTATTATTTTGAAATAAGAGGAAGGATTATTTCCGTGCATGGAGTGGAAGGTATCTTTGATTATTATGAGCAGATTGGAACTTTGGAGAAGGAATTGCAGGGGAAAGGATTTTTCCGGTGTCATAAAAGCTTTCTTGTTAATTTAAAATATGTGGACAACTATAACAGACAGGAAATTATTCTTGATACAGGAGAAAAAATAGCAATTGCAAAAAGACGATATGAGGCATTCTGTCAGGAAATTCTGGAATATATGAAAAGAAGCGGAGACAGTATATGAGAGGGGATTTTATATTATTCCTGTTCTGTTACATGGGATATATATGGACATTGTACAGGTTTTGCAAAAAATATTTGAACGATCTTAAAATAGACAGAAGAGTATTTATTATTCTCCTGTTTGTGATGGAGGCAGTGTTTAATTTAAATGGGAGTGTGGGCACTCCCTATATTTTGAGAGCAATGTTAAGCCACATGCTGTTTGTGGGATTGTTTTTAATTGCCTTTTCGGATCATGCGATGAAAAAATTTTTTGCAGCAATGGTTTTAATTGCTGTCAAGACATTGGTGTTAAATTTCGGAAGTTCCTTTTTTTCCTGCATTGTGTTAGTTGGCACAAATTGGATTACGGGTGGACAGGTGGCATATATTGAACCATGGCTGGAAGGCGTGACTGGAACTGCTGCTTATTGTCTGGTCATTCTGGTACAAATTGTTTTACGGAAAAAATTTACTTCTGTATTCAACCATAAAATAAGCAGCTGGTATCTTATGATGTCAGTACTTCTTATTTGTATCGTTACAGTTGTTGATATTGTGAACTGGGGTGCGAGCAATGGAATTATGGTAGTGTCGAATGCGAATGGTGCGGTATATTGGAATGTTTATTATAATCAGATTTTCAGTCATATCGGAATCTGTCTTCTGACGATTCTGTCCATGTGTATTGCAGGTGGGTTTATATTTTTTATGAATAAGATTTATTTAGAACAACGGCAGACAGAGAAGTATTATTCTCAAATTGAGTTTTATAAAATGTTAAATGAACAATATCTGCAAATGGAACGGCTGCGGCATGATATGAAAAATCATGTGCTTGTCCTGCATGGTTTATGGACAAGGAAGGAATTTGAAAAAGCAGGAAATTACCTTGAAAAAATGATGGAGAGCGGAAATATCGGTGGCTGTGATGAGGTAACTGGCAATCAGGCAGTAGATGCATTATTGTACAATAAAAAGAAACAGGCGGAAACATTCTGTGTCCGATGGGTGTGTGATGTGCAGATTCCGAGGAATTGTACGATAGATACATTTGATCTGTGTGTGCTTTTTGGAAATCTTTTGGATAATGCGATAAGGGCATGTGCAGAACCAAAAGACAAGGAGTATCGTTTTGTAGATATTCAGGCACAGCAGGTGAAAAAATGTTTTCTTTTGGTAATGAAAAACGGAACGATTATGGAAGATGCAAAGCAAGTGAAGCAGGGAATTGGGTTTTTAAATATTTATGAAACAGTTAAAAAGTATGATGGCACTGTCAAGCTTAAGGTGGAAAACAATGTGTTTGAAATTTCTATTCTTTTTCCCATGAATGGTGACGGATATAACGTAAAACAGACCGTTTGAAACAAAAAGCTAAAAGTGAATGTGCAGACTCCCGAAAATAAAAGTGAAAGCTGTATCAGCAGATAAAATTGTTTGAAGGAGGTCATTGTTATGCATACAAAAACAATGGAGGGTTTAGTCGGTGCAAGTACAAATATGAAGCAGTTAAATACACCTATGCGGGTTTTTAAAGAGGCACGTCGAAAGGGAGATACTGCGAAAATGGACAGAGCGATGGACTATGTCAATGATTTTTCAGGGAAGGTAGACGAATATCAGAAAAAAGCTGATGAAGGAATGAAGGAAGAGGCAGAAGAATTAAAGAAAAAAGAGGAATTAGAGCTTGAAAAGGCAATCGGAAAACGCAGGGAAGAAAAGGAAAAGCTGGAAGAGAGAA
This sequence comes from Lachnospiraceae bacterium, assembly GCA_029063085.1. GTDB lineage: Bacteria > Bacillota > Clostridia > Lachnospirales > Lachnospiraceae > CAG-590. The sequence goes on along the minus strand of JAIDOW010000062.1, from coordinate 19,818 downwards.
TTGAGGGAAGCAGAAATATAAAAGCAGATACAGTGCAGGTAAGTGAGGAAGGAAAGATATTATTGAAAGATGCCGTAACTTCTGATAAGCAGATAACAGGTACGGAAGCAGTAAAACCGGATATGGGAAAAGAACCTGTAATTTATACCGAAACAGGAGAAGTGAGTCAAATGGGGGAGGGCAGCAATATTTCAATTTCCGTATAAAAATAGATGGTTAATAGAAAGGGTACAATATAGCAGCTGGTTGTTTGCCGGATTATACAGCTTGAAAGATATTGATAATTTTTCTTGTAGGGTTATTTCGTTCATGATAAACTATATAGTAAGCAACATCAATATCAGGAAAGAAGGTGGTTAGGCTGTATAATCCTCAATTGGAAACATTTTTGCGTGTGGCTGATGCGGGCAGTTTCAATCGGGCAGCAGAAGAAGCCTATATTACCCCTACAGCAGTCATTAAACAAATTAATCTGTTGGAAGACTCTCTGGGCGTAAAATTATTTGAACGAACACACCGGGGATTGATTTTGACCAAAGCCGGGAAATCGTTGTATCAGGATGTAAAATATATCATTTCATATTGCAGGGATTCCGTTACACGGGCTAAAAATGCAATGCAGGAGGACACGAATGTCATTCGGATTGGAACTTCTCCTATGACTCCGGCCCAGCTTTTGATGCAGCTGTGGTCGAAAATACAGGTGCATTGTCCGGATATTAAATTTCAAATTGTTCCTTTTGAAAACACACCTGAAAATGCCAGAGAGATTTTGGGAAATTTAGGAAAAAATATTGATGTGGTGGGTGGAATTTTTGATGAAACGATGCTGGAACTTAGAAGCTGCAAAGGGCTTGAATTATCCCGTGAACCGTTTTGCTGTGCAGTTTCAGTTCACCATCGGCTTGCCGCAAAGGATACACTAAAGATACAGGATCTCTACGGAGAAAACCTTATGCTGATGCGCCGTGATTGGAGTCATTATGTTGACCGTTTGCGGGATGATATCTGGCAGAACCACAGTCAGATTCATATTGTGGATTTTGATTTTTATGATATGAATGTCTTTAACCGCTGTGAAAATACGAATGATGTACTGCTGGCGATTCAGGGCTGGGCAAATGTACATCCGCTTTTGAAAGTGATTCCTGTAGAATGGGAGCATAGTATTCCTTATGGACTGCTTCATTCTCCTAAGCCTTCGGAGACAGTAAGGGAGTTTCTTAAGGCGGCACAGGCAGCGGTGAGATAAAGAGCTAATTCAGTTATAACCTATAGGTATAAAGATATGAACGAAACGAGACTTCTTTTGAGGTCTTGTTTTTTTTATACTATAGAAAAGTTCCATAGTATAAAAGATTTTACAGGAAGGTGATTGATTGAGAAAAAGTATTTTTATAATTGTATTTTTTTGTTTAGTGATTTGTCTTGCCGGATGCAGTACAGGTAAGATTCCGGAAAATGTGGCAGACATAGAAGTTAGTCAAAAAAAGGTATCGGATATTATTCCAGAGCAGACGGAAGGAGTGGAGGATTTTGTGCAGACAGGTCAAAGCACAGGTGATCTATATACAGTGGATACCTCGATAGCTGAGGTCATAAAGAATCCGCTTTTTGGAAACTATGGCAGACTGATTTTTCCTGTGGATGAGAGATATTACAGCGGAGATACATTGGGTGAGCTTGGCCTTATGTGGTACAGCAATATTGATCCAGATACAACAGTGGAAATCACAAATTATATGAAAAGCCACGCAGAAGCAGGAGAGACTATTTTTTATGACATTTACTCAGATGAGGAAAAGAAGGCTGATCCTGACAAGGAGGATACCGGGTTGTTTTTCTTTAAGGGAAATCCCGGAGAAAAATTTGCCGTTTGTAATGCTGGCGGTGGATTTGCCTATGTAGGGGCGATGCAGGACAGCTTTCCCCATGCTTTGGAATTATCTAAAATGGGCTATAATGCATTTGCCTTGATTTACCGTCCCGGTGCACAGACTGCATGCGAGGACCTGGCACGGGCAATCAGCTTTATTTTTGAACATGCCCAGGAGCTGGAAGTAGATGTGAATGCTTATTCTCTCTGGGGAGGTTCAGCAGGAGCAAGAATGGCATCGTGGCTGGGGTCTTATGGACCAGCAGCCTTTGGAGGTGAGAGGCTGCCGCGTGCGGGTGCTGTTATCATGCAGTATACAGGTCAGAGCGACTATACGGAAGATGATCCTCCCACTTATGTATGTGTTGGTGAAAACGATGGGATTGCAAACTGGCGGGTGATGGAGAACAGGTTAAAGAGGATGAGCGCATTGGGTATTGAGACGGAGTTTCATAAATATCCCGGGTTGGGACATGGATTTGGTCTTGGAACCGGTACTGTGGCGGAAGGCTGGATTGAGGATGCAGTCACTTTTTGGGAAAAGCAAACGAGTAGTGTAAAGTAGATTATCAACTGCTTTGCAATTGGTTATAGAAAGCAGACAGGCGGGCAAACAGGCAATCAGTTTTGCAAAGCAAAATTGGTTACAAGAGAGGGAGACTGATAGAATGAATAATTTTATTTTTGAAAATACGACGAAGGTTTATTTTGGTGCAGGCTGTGTAAAGGAATACCTAGCCTGCCTGGTTAAAGGATATGGGGATAATGTCATGCTGGCTTATGGCAGAGGTTCTGTTAAGAAAAACGGTATCTACGATGAAGTCACTGATATACTAAAGGCAGCCGGGAAAAATATCATTGAGTTTTCCGGTATTATGGCAAATCCTACGTATGCGAAGGTGTTAGAAGGTGCAAAGCTTGCAAAAGAACAGAATGTATCCCTGATTCTTGGGGTAGGTGGAGGTTCCGTTATGGATTGCTGTAAGGCAGTTTCCATTGCTGCCAGGTATGAGGGGGATGTATGGGCAGATTTTTGGGCAAGACCCGGTATTTTTGCTTTTGATCCGCTGCCGCTGGGTGTAATTGTTACGGCAGCGGGTACTGGAAGTGAGTGCAATGGTGGTGCAGTTATCACCAATGAAGAGTTTAAAGTGAAGACAGGACGGGATTATCCGAAATGTAATCCCAAATTTGCTCTGCTTGATCCCGAATATACCTACAGTGTTCCTGAATTTCAAATGGTATCGGGAGGATTTGATATTCTCTCACATATAATGGAGATTTATTTTAGTGAACCGGATGGGGATAATGTTTCGGATGATATAGCCGAGGCACTGATGAAAAATGTGATCCGCAATCTGCGTGCTGCAATAGCGAATCCTCAGGATTATACTGCGAGAAGTAATCTGATGTGGGATGCAGTGATGGCGGAAAACAGAATCATAAAATTGGGAAAGCGTACTGATTTTGAGTGTCATCAAATGGAACACCAGCTTGGTGCATATATAGATTGCAATCATGGTGCCGGTCTGGCAGTACTGCAACCGGTTTATTACCGTCACATTTATAAAAATGGTCTGGCAAAATTTAAGAGATTCGCCGTCAATATCTGGGGAATTTCCCCAGACGGGAAAACGGATGAAGAGATTGCCGGTTCTGGTGTGGAGGCATTGGCAGATTTTATCAGGGAAATCGGATTGCCAGCTACGCTGAGGGAGCTTGGGGCAGATACAGATACCGACCTGAAGATGATTGCAGATTCCTGCACTATTGTTCCAGGAAGTTATAAAAAAATGACCCATGAGGAAATTCTGGGAATTTTTAAAGAATGTTTATGAAAAAGGAAGGAGATTACCAACATGAAAAAAATTACTATTATTTTAATGAGCCTGATACTTGTATTTAGTCTTGCTGCCTGCGGCAATGATCAGCCGTCACAAAGCAGTACTGCCGAGCCGGCTTCTGAACCGGTCAGCGAGGATGTATCAGAAGAAGAAAACTCCAATACTACGGCTGAATCAGATACAGAGCAGCAGGAGGAAGCAGAAGAGGGGACGACAGGAGACGGAAAGGTTCTGGTTGTATATTATTCGGCAACCGGAAATACAAAAGAGGTTGCAGATTTCATTGTGGCGACAACAAATGCAGATATTTTTGAGCTGGAACCCAGCGAGCCATATAGTGATGGGGATTTGAACTGGACAGATGAAAACAGTCGGGTTGTATACGAACATGATAATCCGGATGCCAGAGACGTAGAGCTTGTGTCAGCAACTCCCGATGAGTGGGAATCATATGATACGATTTTTATCGGTTATCCTATCTGGTGGGGAATAGCAGCGTGGCCGGTTGATACTTTTATAAAGGCAAATGATTTTACTGGAAAAACAGTTATTCCATTCTGTACTTCTTCAAGCTCTGACTTGGGTGAAAGCGGAACACTGCTGGAGGAAATGGCAGGTACGGGAAACTGGCTGGAAGGTGAAAGATTTTCATCAGGTGCCTCTGAAGAAGATGTAAAGGCCTGGGTAGAAGGTCTGGGATTATAAAAAGGACAGGACTAAATTAGCGTTTGTGTAGACAAGGTATGCACGGTCAACGCTGATTTGGTCCTGTTCTAATATATTCAGGTTTTTTGCTGATTTGTCAGTATCTGTGAATATACATTCTTGTCATATCAGGCTCGCCATCTCCCTGTACCATACATAAAAACTCCCAGCCATAACGCTCATAAAAAGAGGTGTGGTCTGTTATAAGATATAAGGTAGTAATTCCTTTATCTTTCATGTCAGTACATACATAATTTAATAAGGCACCAGCTATTCCATTACATCGCTTATCCTTTTCTGTATAAACTGCACAAACATTGGGAGTAAGGTCTTTTCTGTTATGAAAGTCATTTTCAATAACTCCCAGCCCTCCAATAATTCTATTTTTCTCTATTGCTATATACCATTGAGGAACTGGATTTCTTTTGTTCAGACACTCTTCCATACTTTCTGCATATGCGTTCAATGGAATACCCCATTTTTCATGAAACCATTGCGCAGCCTGTTTTTTTATTTCGGGATTGTCTGCTAACCGTATTATTTTATAATTCATTTGAGCAATTACCTCCACAAATACCAACTTCCCATTTATCATAAATGTTTATTATATCACAAAATTTCGCTTCTATATATGGATAACAGTCAAAAATATTAAATATGCTTTTCAGGCATTTTGGAGAAGTCAGAATGGGCATTAGGCATAAAATAACGATAAATAGTAAACATAGAAAGAAAAGACTTTTAAGAGATATAACCTTTAGGTTTAAACTGCATAACAATTTGGGCAATTCTCTGTTGGGGAATGAGGATATATAATAAAATAAAAGAACAGGAGGAGGGTCCACATGAAAAAGATAATATTTGTTTTAATAAGTGTTTTTTTACTTTTTAGTTTATCTGCTTGCGGAAATGACAACGGAGATCAGCCATCAGAGGAAAGAAATACAGAAAATACTGCAACGAAAAGTCAGGATACTTCTGGGCAAACGGCACAAAGTGCAGACAATAGTACAGGTTCCCGAATTTTGATTGCCTATTTTTCTGTACCAGAGGATGTAGATACCTCCGGAGTAGATGCCGTTTCCGGTGCCAGTATTGTGGTAAAGGATGGTGAGGTAATGGGGAATACAGAGTATGTAGCCAGAGTGATTCAGGAAACAATAGGTGGTGATTTGTTCCGAATTGAAACAGTAGATCAATATCCATTAGATCATGACCCGCTGGTGGATCAGGCAGCAGAGGAACAGGATGAAGATGCAAGACCTAAGCTTACATCTCACATCGAAAATCTTGAAAGATACGACACGATTATTCTGGGTTATCCTAACTGGTGGAGTGATCTGCCGATGCCAGTTTATTCTTTTCTGGAGGAATATGATTTTGGTGCAAAGACCATTATCCCTTTTGTTACCCATGGCGGCAGCGGATTTTCCAATACATGTAATACGATTTCTGAATTGCAGCCAGGGGCATTTGTAAGCGAAAATACGCTTTCTCTGTCCAGAAATGATGTGGCAGACAGTGAGGAAGAAATCAGGCAATGGGCAGAAAGTCTTGGGTTAAATGACAAAGCAGAAATACCTGGGAATAACAGTGATACAGTGGCGAACGCTGTGGCAGACCCTCAAAATCAGCAGACACTTTATTTATGGGAACAGGGTAATGTACCTGCAATTACAGAATATACAGAGAATAACGGGAATTATTTTGATGATCCCGACTTTCGACCGTACATGGTGACATTTCCTGTACCAGAAGGAACGGAAGCGAAAGGAGCTGTGTTGATCTGTGCAGGCGGGGCATTCCAATACCGCTCTGATCAGAATGAGGGGACACCGGTGGCACAGGCCTTGAGTGAGCAGGGGTTTCAGAGCTTTGTTGTCAATTACCGCTTACGCCCCTATTCGCAGGAGGAAGGGGCTTTGGATTTGGCCCGTGCAGTTAGGTTTGTCCGAAAAAATGCAGAAGTTTATGGAATTGATGAAAAGGACATTGCGGTTATGGGATTTTCAGCAGGCGGCATACTGGCAGGAGAAATGCTTTTAAATTATGCAGGAAATAAAAATGGCACTGTTCTTGATGCTTCTTATATACCGGATGAGTTGGATGAGATTTCGGCAGATGCAGGAGCAGACGGGATGATTTATTCCTTCTATGGCAGGCTTAGTGTTGCATCTACAGATGTAGAGAAATTTGCCACATCTGATTTACCACCTACTTATTTTTGTTATGGTACAAGGGATCCGTTTGTAGGGGAATTTGAGGAATGTATTGAGGCATTACAGGAGGCTGATGTTCCGGTGGAGGTAAATGTACTGGATGGCAGATCGCATGGGTATGGTTATACAGAGGGCTGGATTCCGGCATATGCCCAGTGGCTGGGAAATGTATTTGCAAATAGTTAATATAAAAAATAATGACAAAAATGAAAGGAAAGGTGATTTTTATGAAGAAAAGCAGAAAGAATGTTTTGCGGGTATTAATGGCGGTCTTTACATTTGCAATGGTATTGTTGCTTGCAAATGTGGGGAAGATGGAGGTAGAGGCGAAGCAGAAGAAAAATATTGTAGTTCTCTATTTTTCAGCAACGGGAACAACGAAAGGTGCAGCAAAGAGGATTCAGAAAAAAACAGGAGGTAAGTTGATCGAAATTAAGGCGAAGAAACGGTATACAGATAAGGATTTGGATTATGGTAATAATAACAGCCGTGTAAGCAGGGAACATCGTTCGGCAGCTACACCTGCTAAGAGTACGGTCCGTCCGGGAATTTCAAATATGAAAACAATTAAGAAGGCAGTAAAGAAGGCAGATGTTGTGTATATCGGATATCCAATCTGGTGGGGTGAAGCACCTCATATTGTATATACGCTTGTTGAAAATGTAAGCCTCAAAGGGAAAACGGTAGTACCGTTTTCTACATCTATCAGCAGTGGACTTGGCAGCAGTGCGAGACATTTAAAAGGTAATGCCAAGATATCTGCTAAAACAAAATGGCTGAAAGGCCGTAACTTTTATGATATACCGTCACAGAAAACGGTAGATAAGTGGATTAATAAACTGAAATACTAGGAGGTGTGTCATGAAAGACAGAATTCTGGGAAAAGATTTAAGGGTATCTGCTATCGGACTTGGATGTATGGGAATGAGTCATGCTTATGGTGCTCCGGCAGATAAAAGGGAAATGACAGAGTTATTATCACAGGCCGTAGATATGGGATATACTTTTTTTGATACGGCAGAAGTTTATGGCACTCAGGAAAATCCCCACGAAAATGAAGAACTGGTGGGGAAAGCGTTGAAGCCATATCGGAATAAGGTTGTTCTAGCCACCAAATTTGGTATTCATTTTGATATGGCAAGTGAAGAGGTGAATAAGCCGCTGGTGCCTGATTCCCGTCCAGAGGTAATCAGGGCTTCCGTAGAGGATTCTTTAAAAAGACTGGATACTGACCATATTGACCTGTATTATCAGCACCGTATAGACCCTAAGGTTCCGATTGAGGAAGTGGCAGGCGTAATGGCTGACCTGATAAAGGAAGGAAAGATTACCCACTGGGGACTTTCGGAAGCGGATGAAAATACCATTCGGCGTGCCCATGAGGTATGTCCGGTAACGGCCATTCAGAACCGTTACTCTATGATGGCACGATGGTATGAGGAATTGTTTCCGGTATTGGAGGAATTGAATATTGGATATGTGGCATTTTCTCCCTTGGCAAATGGTTTTTTATCTGCCAGATATAATAAAAATACAGAGTTTGACGGGATTTATGATTACCGTAGTATGATGCCGCAGTTTACCAGTGAGGGCATTGATCAAAACCACGAGCTCTTAGAACTTCTTTATCAGACCGCACAGAAGAAGAATGCAACACCTGCACAGGTTTCCCTTGCATGGATGCTGTGTAAGAAGCCATATCTGGTACCGATTCCGGGAACCAGAAAAGCAGAAAGGCTTAAGGAAAATGCGGATTCTTCCGAGGTGATTTTAACTGCTGATGAGGTAAAGGCATTGGATGATGCACTGGATTCCATGGAAATGTCAGCTGTGTTTGGCGGCTCTAAAGTAGTACAAAAATAAAAGAAAAAAGGTTATCACAAATGAAATGAAACATGTAATATTTTGGAAGCAATGTATATCAGATAATGAAAAAGATTAGAAAGCGAGGAAATAGTTATGGAATATGCAGTTTTAAATAATGGAATCAAAATGCCTATGGCAGGAATTGGTACTTTTCTTTTGACACCAGACGAGGCTGAAGCATCTGTATTAAGTGCGTTAGAGTCAGGCTACCGCTTGATTGATACGGCAAATGCCTATGTGAATGAAAAGGCAGTAGGTCGTGCCATGAAAAAATCAGGTGTTGCAAGAGAGGAAATTTTTCTTGAAACCAAATTATGGCCGTCCTTCTATGAGCAGGAGGACGCAGTGGAGAAGACGCTGGAAAGACTGGATACGGACTATATCGACCTGCTTTTAATTCATCAGCCGGCAGGAAACTATGTGGCAGGTTACCGTTTGATGGAGAAGGCTTATAAAGAGGGAAAAGTAAAGGTGATTGGACTTTCGAACTTTAATAAAGCACAGATAAAAGAAATTCTTGATATCTGTGAAGTAAAGCCTACCGTTTTACAGACAGAGGTACATCCATATGCTCAAGAAAAGGAGCTTAAGGCATTTCTGGATAAAGAAAAAATCGTGATTCAGGCATGGTATCCGCTAGGACATGGTGATGCTGCACTGCTTCAGGAGGCGGTATTTGCAAAGCTTGGAGAAAAATATGGAAAGAGTGCCGCCCAGATTATTCTGCGCTGGCATATACAGGAGGGGAATATCGTGATTCCGGGTTCCAAGAATCCGGCACATATCCGAGATAATTTTGACTTGTTTGATTTCACTCTTAGCGATGAGGAGATGGAGGAGATTGCCGCATTGAATCAGAATAAGAGATATTATACCAGCACTCCGGAGCTGTTGAAGAAATATGTAGAAATGGTTCCTCCGGTGGATGAGCAGAAATAAAAAAGGATAACGTATGCATAAAATTATTAAAAGGAGAGATGTTCTAATGAAAGATTTTATTTATTCTTACCCGACAAAGGTATATTTTGGAGAAAAGGCAGCGGGAAAGGCACTGCCGGCTGAGCTTGCCAAAATCGGGAAAACGGTGATGCTTGCCTATGGCGGCGGTTCGGTAAAGCGCAGTGGTGTCTATGACGAAATCTGCGGTTATCTGAAAGATGCAGGTAAAGAAATCGTTGATTTTTCCGGTATCATGCCGAATCCTACTTATAAAAAGGTAAAAGAGGGAGCAGCACTTGCCAGAGAAAAAGGTGTTGACTTCATTCTGGCTGTAGGTGGAGGTTCGGTCATTGACTGCTGTAAGATTGTAGCAGCGCAGGCTGTGACGGATCAGGATATTTGGGAAATGGAATTTAAGGATCATGTGTATCCTACAGATTTTCTGCCAATGGGGGCAGTAGTTACGGCATCCGGCACCGGTGCAGAGATGAATAACGGTGCAGTGATTACCAACGAGGATACCAACGAAAAAGCAGGAGTTTTGGGAGCGTATGCCAGCTTTGCCGTACTGGATCCTGCATATACTATGTCATTACCGGCAAAACAGGTGATTTCGGGAGCCTTTGATACATTAAGCCACAGTATGGAAACTTATCTGGGATCCCCTCGCGATATCACATTGTCAGATGAGATTGCAGAGGCGGTTATGCGTAATGTTATCCGCAATATCCGTGTGCTTTTAACGGATATGAATAACTGGGAAGCAAGAAGTGAATTGATGTGGGCATCTGCTATGGCAGAAAACGGTATTTTAAAGATTGGAAAAGTGACAGATTTCCAGGCACATCAGATTGAGCATCAGCTGGGTGCGTATACAGACTGTAATCATGGACAGGGACTGGCGGTAATCCATCCTGTTCTGTATCGTCATATGTATAAAGATGGTGTAAAACAGTTTGCACGTATGGCAGAGAAGGTATGGGAGATTCCGGCAGAAGGGAAATCACAGGAAGAATTGGCGAAAGAAGGAATCCAGGCACTTGCGGATTTTATTCAGGAGATTGGTCTTCCGTCCACATTTACTGAAATGGGAATTACGGATAAGAGTGTACTTAAGAAGGTTGCCGATACCTGCAATCTTACGGCAGGATGCTGTAAGAAGCTTTCCAGAGAAGAAGTTCTTGAGATTTTGGAAGAATGCTGGTAGTAAAAAGGTAATAGAAGGATGAAGATATGAAAGAAGTATCAGAAAAAGAACTTTTTGAGACGTTGCCAGTGCATAAAGCGGTTGCGGCATTAGCAGTTCCTACCATTATCAGCCAGATTGTCAGTATTATTTATAATCTGGCTGATACCTTTTTTATTGGGCAGTTGGGGAATCCATATATGGTTGCAGCAGCCACTTTGGTATATCCATGGTTCACTTTGCTGACAGCACTGGGAAATTTGTTTGGAATCGGCGGAAGCAGTCTGGTTTCACGCTTGCTTGGAGCGAAAAAGGAGAATGACATAAAATACGTGTCTTCGTTCTGTTTTTATGGTGGAATTGCAGTGACATTTTTATTTTCGCTGTTTTCATTTTTATTCCAGAGACCGTTGCTGGAGTTTTTAGGTGCCAGTGAGGAAAATATGTTTTATGCAAGGTCTTACCTTGTCTGGGTGGTTGCATTAGGTGGAATTCCTACCATGCTGAGTATGACTCTGGCTCATTTTTTACGAGGAGAAGGGCATGCGAAACTGGCGAGCATGGGAATGATGCTTGGAGGAATCCTGAATATTGTTTTAGACCCTGTGCTTATCTATGGGTTACATATGGGATTTTCAGGTGCATCCATTGCAACCGCTTTTTCTAATTTTGTTTCCATGCTGTTTTTCTTGATTTGTTTTTCGAAGTTAAAGGATAGGACGAAGTTGTCCTTGGCTTTACATAACTTCAAAATGCAGTTTGCAGGACAGGTTTTTTCTGTAGGAATTGCTTCTGCACTGACGTCAGGACTGGCAACCTTGTCGAACATGACCATTATTAAATTAGCTTCCGGATACGGGGACATTTCTGTTGCGGCATATGGAATCGTGAAAAAGATAGATATGTTTCCGCTGGGTATCAGTATGGGACTTTGCCAGGGGTTTATGCCGCTGGTAGGTTATAATTACGCATCAAAGAATTATCGGCGGATGAGAGAGGTTTCTGTGTTTTCATGGAAGACAGCGTTATTGATAGCTTTATGTTTTGTAGGATGCTTTGTGGGATTTGCACCATGGATTTTACAGGCATTTATCCGTGACAGGCAGACCAGTCTGCTAGGAACAGCCTTTTTAAGGGTTGCCTGTCTTGCGGTGCCGGTTCAATCCGTCAATGCATTGATTATCTATACCTTGCAGGCCATGGGAAAAGGCGTCCAGTCAGCAGTACTGACATTATGCAGACAGGGAGTTTTAAATATTCCGCTGCTGATTCTGATGAATCAAATATTCGGGCTTTACGGCATGATCTGGACACAGCTTGTAATAGAAATGATTATGATTCCGGCTACATTGGGAATGTATATGGCAACATGGAAAAAATTGAAAGGGAATAAATGTGTGACAGAGTAAGAAACAAAATGAAAGGGGAAGTAAATTATGAATACTTGGTTAATTACAGGCTGTTCTACCGGTCTTGGGAGAAGTCTTGCACAGGCGGTTTTGAAGAGAGGATATCATGCGGTGGTAACGGCAAGAGATGTAGAGAAGGTGAAAGAGTTTCAGCAGGATTTTCCGGAAACGGCATTGATTCTGCCATTGGATGTCACAGATGACACATCTATTCAGCAGGCAGTCAGGGCTGCTAAGGAACGGTTTGGAGAAATTGATGTTTTGGTCAACAATGCAGGATATGGTTACCGTGCAGCGGTGGAAGAGGGGGAATCAAGCGATACCGCACGATTGTTTGATACGAATTTTTGGGGGCCTATTGCATTGATAAAAGAAGTATTGCCTGATATGAGAGCCAAAAGGAGTGGAGCAATTATCAATGTGTCATCCATTGCAGCGCTTCGTACGGCACCCGGTTCAGGCTACTATGCAGCTTCAAAGTGTGCACTGGAAGGGATGTCGGAGGGGCTTCGTATCGAGACAGCTCCCCTTGGAATAAAAGTAATGACTGTAGAGCCGGGAGCATTCCGTACAGATTTTGCCGGACGTTCCCTTACGCAGTCTGGCATTGTTATCGAAGACTATGCAGAAACCGCAGGCACAAGAAGAATCGGGAAGGATACATCTCATGGCACACAGCCGGGAGATCCGGATAAGGGAGCTGAATTGATTATTAAAGCAATTGAAACGGAAGATACACCATTCCGTCTGCTGTTGGGAAGTGATGCAGTAAAGTTTGCAGATGATGTTTTAGAAAGCCGTCGGAACGAGTACGATAAGTGGAGAGAATTCAGCTGTAAATCAGATTTTTAAGAAAGATAGAGGTGAGGTTATGAAATTCCAATATTACAATCCAATCAGGTTTCATTTCGGTACGGATGCTTTTGATCAGATTCCGGAACTTTGTGAAGGACATAAGGTTATGCTGGTGTACGGAGAGGGCTCTATCAAAGAAAATGGTGTTTATGACCGGATAACCACTCTTTTGAAAGAGCATGGCATTCCATATGTAGATTATGGCGGACAGACAGGGGCAGAGTATCAGGGAATTCTTGATGGGATTGCGCTTGTAAAAAAGGAGAAGATTGATGCCATTGTGGAAATTGGCGGTGCAAGTGCCATGGATACCGGAAAAGCCATTGCTTTTGGTGCAGTGCATGAAAATCTGGAAGATTATATTGAGGGAAAGAAGGTTTCAGATAACTGTCATCTGTTTAATGTCATTATTCCTACGTATCCATCTACCGGATCAGAGGCAAATGGTGTCTGCGATATTATGGAATATAAAGGCGGAGGTGCAGAATTATTTGGTGCATGGCCGGATTACTGCCTGATGGATCCGTCTGCAACAAGTTCTCTGGATAAGAAGAGCACGACATATTCTGCATTGGTTTGCTTTATACAGACCAGTGCATGGTATATTGGAAATCATCAGAATGATATTGCAAAGGGATTTGCAAAAACAGTTTTGCAGGTTCTTTTGGATAGCTTAGACAGATTGTTGAAAAATCCAGAAGACCAACGAGCCCGGGAAAATATTATGTGGGCATCCTGTGTGAATACCATGGGTGTTTTCCGCTCCGGTGTAGACCAGTTTTATCCATGGACATTATTTTCAGTGGGCTACATTCCACGGGTTGCCCATCAGGTCTCTTACCGGGAGGCACTTGTCATTGCATATCTTAGCTGGCTGAAAGGAATATCCAAATATCATATGTCAGATATCTGTACTCTTTTTACGGAGGTTTTTGGCATTTCAACTGCATTGGATGATGAATCCATTGTGGATGAAGGATGTGCAAGGCTGAAAAAATTAATGGAAGAGGGAGAAATTCCGGTATCATTGTCCGCCTATGGAAGCTGTCCGACAAAAGAGTATATTGCAGGCGCTTTGAATCCGGAGGATTTTGGTGAGTTTACACAGGATGAGATGTATGAAATGATTGCAAAGTGTTATGCATAGGCGGGTGTGTTGACGGTAAGGAGTCAGAGGTGTAATACACTTATAATGGATTGCGATGGTTTTGGAAAAACAGTAGAAGAGATTGAGGATGAAAGGGGATGAAATGACCATGAAACAGGGAAAGAAACATCTTATAACGGTAATAGTCTGTCTGGCAGTATTCTTCCTTGCAGGAATTGCCCTTACTGTTTATTTAAGAAGTGGAGGAAAAACACTGGTCGCCTACTTTACCCGGGTGGGTAATACTAATTTTAACGAAGAGGTAGATGCAGTTACTTCTGCTTCGCTAACCAGAAAGCTGAATGGTGAATTAGAAGGAAATAGTGAAAAAATCGCAAAATTGCTCTGGCGGATTTCCGGTGGGGATTTATTTGCCATAGAGTCAACAGATAAATATCCTCAGGATTATGAAGAAACCGTGAGCAGGGCGAGTTCTGAGTTAAGTGAAAATGCAAGACCGGATCTTGCGGCTGAGGTAGAGAATATGGAGCAGTATGACAGAGTTATATTGGTCTATCCGGTGTGGTGGGGAACAGTTCCGGCGCCGGTTTTCAGTTTTCTGGAGCAGTATGATTTTTCGGGAAAGGATATATTGCCGATCGCGACACATAAAGGGAGTTTCCTGGGCGGCAGTGTCAATGACATCAAAGAAACAGTACCTGATGCAAAGGTAAGTTTCGGAATACCAATTTCGGGGGGAAGCACCCGGCTATTCGCATGGATTCCAATATTCCTGCTGATCGGTCTGTTTTTGATCATTGGTGGTGATTTTATGAAAACGACAGGAAATAAGAATGCTATCGTTAAGATGGGGAGTGTTATACAGCTTTCAGGTGTGGCATTATGTGCATTTAGCATTGTGCGCTTGCTTATATTATAAAGAGATTGGAGGAAAAAAGTATGAGTATTTTATTTATTAACGGAAGTCCGAATAAGGACGGCAACACAGTGGCATTGGCAAAGGAATTGTTAAAGGAAAAGGAGTATAAGACACTGCATCTTACAGATTATAAGTTGTATTCTTATGGACAGAATTTTCCGGATGATCAGTTTGAGGAGATACTGGAAGAAATGAAGCAGGCAGACAGTATAGTTGTGGGTTCTCCATTATATTGGCATAGCATGAGCGGTGCAGTGAGAAATTTGTTGGATCGTTCTTATGGAATGGTTTCTGATGCGATGCTTGGTGGTAAAAAGCTTTATTTTCTGTTTCAAGGAGCAGCACCTACAAAAGAGCAGATGGCAGCAGGAGATTATACCATGGGAAGATATGCATCTTTGTATGGAATGGAATATAAAGGAATGGCAACGACAAGGCAGGAAGCGGCAAAGCTTGCAGCCCAAATTTAAAAAAACCGGATAGGTAAACAGGCATTTCAGCCTGTTGCCTTATCCGGTGTACAATTTCCTGTGAATCGTATGCCCTCGGAGTGAGCAATTCTATAATATTTTTTTGTTGATAAAAAGTCGATTGTATAAATGAGACAAAGCAAGGTGTCTGCCGTTTTCGATTACTTTTTCATTAGTGGGACGCCTGTGCTCCAGGCCTGACCGACTTTTTCACCGATGGCATAATAACCATTCTGAAACTGGTCAAAAACAAAGGCATTTAACTTAGCTGGCTCCACCCGGCCTTTTTCATCAAGGACAGCTTCGTCGGCAAGAATCCCTACGATTTCACCGATTACATGATGTCCGTAAACTTCCATTTTGTCTTCAATCACCTTACATTCAAGCGTAAGAGGAAATTCTTCAACGATAGGCGCATCCACTTTTTCACTTTTTACTGCGGTCAGACCAGTTCGCTCAAATTTGTCAGGCATTTTATTTCCAGTCGCAATACCGAAGAAATCAGCAGCCTCAATATGCGGAATGTCAGCAATACTGAGTGTAAATGCTCCACGCTTTTTGATATTTTCAGATGTTTTATGATCTTCTCCGATATTGAGAGAGACCATGTTTTCGGCACAGATGCCGCCCCATGCCATATTCATTACATCAACAACATCATTATCTCCGTAAGTGGCAATCATGAGTACGGGCATAGGAAACAGATACGGTTTTACCCCTAAATCTTTTTTCATAAAAATAACCTCCATTTATAATTTGGATTGACTTTTTATAGCATCCTACTATAATTATAGCAGGTGTTGGAAATGAAGCAAGTACTGTCAAACAAGATAGGTACTTTCTTAAAAGAAAGTGGAAGGAATGAAGATAATATATGGAAAACTTTATAGAAAATTCAAACTTTGAAAATACCGGCTTTAGCTATACAATGTCGTTGATTAGCGGCAAGCACAAGATGGTTATTTTATATTGTCTGATGGAGTTTGAACCGGTAAGGTTTAATGAGATGAAGAGATATTTGGGCAATATTACTGATAAAACACTTAGTCATAATTTAAAGGAACTGGAATCTGACCAATTAATTGTAAGAAAAGAGTATCCCCAAATACCACCGAAGGTAGAATATTCGCTGTCGGAAAGAGGAAAATCATTGATGAAGGTTCTGGATCTGCTATGCCTGTGGGGAGAAGAAAACAGAATGTAATGTCATGTACATAGGTGTGTACAGTTCGAAAAATTTTTATGGCTTTTTCTGTGAGTCATGATAGTCATTAATAAAATCTTCTATGGTAATTTTCTGCAATTGCTCATGTAAATCTTCTCTGACTTTTTGGTAAGATGAATCCAAAACAGCATGAATATTTTTTCCTACCGGACAAAGGGGGGACGGCATGGGATGAAGTCCTATCAGCTTGGAAAGGAAATCCGGTTCTATTGTTTTATAAATGCGGTATAAGGTTATTTCATTTAATGGGCAGTTGATGGATGCACCGCCGGTTCCGAATTTTACAGATAATATCCCTTCTTTTTTTAATGCACTGAGAATATTCCGAATGGTAACCGGATTGCTGCCGGTAGACAATGATAACAATTCACTGGTAACTTTCTTTTGATCGCCGTATTCATGTATGAAAATCAGACAGTGGATTGCGACAGAACATTTTGTACTGATGTGCATAGTCTTACTCCTTTCTCACGTGCAAGTGCTTAGTGCATTTTATCATATGAGGGCTGACGTGTAAATATTGACATTACACCTGTACACTGTTATAATTTTTCTTGGTGTAAATCTAAAAGTTACAGGAGGTCGGATATGAAAATCGTACAAATTGTCTTTAGTCCAACAGGTGGTACCCAGAAGGTTGCAGATATCATTGTGGAAGGGTGGGCAGAATCCGTAACTAAAATGGATTTAGCAAATGCTTCTTTGGATTATTCTAATCTTCATCTGGAAAAAGATGATATTGCTTTAATTGCGATTCCTTCTTATGGCGGGCGAGTTCCAGCACTTGCAGCACAAAGACTTGCAAAAATTTCTGGTAATCAGGCACAATGTGTCATTGTCTGTGTATATGGTAACCGGGCGTATGAAGATACGCTTATCGAATTAAGGGATATTGCGGAGCAATGTGATTTTCGTGTGGTTGCAGCTGTTTCTGCCGTAGCGGAGCATTCCATCATGCATCAGTATGCAACAGGCAGGCCGGACCAGACGGATAAGGACATGTTATCCCGTTTTGGAAAGAAGATATTTGAAAAAATCAGTAGACAAGATGCTTCCATGTCTTTACCGGAGATACCAGGAAACCGCCCATATAAAAAAGCGGGAGGGGCAGGACTGGTGCCCAAAGCAGACGGAAAATGTACAAATTGCGGGTTGTGTGCTGCCCATTGTCCGGCACAGGCAATCAGCATGGAAAACCTGAAAACAGCAGACAGTAAAAAGTGTATTTCCTGTATGCGCTGTGTTGCCATATGCCCGGAATCAGCACGTAAGGTAAATGGTGCATTAGTATCTGTTGCGGCATTAGCAATCAAAAAAGCGTGTTCCGAGAGAAAGGAAAATGAGTTGTTTATTTAATAGTAGTACGGTATAAATGAAGGGTAATGAAATGGAAGGATAGGACGAATGATTTTAGAAGAGAGGCAAAAATGTCTCTCTTTTTTTTAAATATAACTTATAACGTTTGGGTATAAACTGAAAAACAATTAGAAACTTCTGCCGGGGAAGCAACATAGTGTATAATTTAAACATAATCAAGTAATAATAGAGAGCTTGAAGATAATAAGTCATAAAAGGATTGGAGGAATTGTTATGGAGTATGTAACCTTAAATAATGGAATTAAAATGCCGTTACTGGGATATGGTGTATATCAGGTAAAGGGTGAAGAATGTGAGCGTTGTGTGCTTGATGCAATCAGTGTCGGTTATCGTGCCATTGATACAGCACAGTCCTACGGAAATGAGGAAGAGGTAGGAAATGCAATCCGCAAATGTGGAGTTCCCCGTGAAGAATTGTTTGTTACAACAAAGGTATGGATTAGTAATGGTGGTTATGAAAATGCAAAAACATCCCTTCGGGAATCTTTACGCAAACTTCAGATGGAATATATTGACCTTGTATTGATACATCAGCCGTTTAATGATTATTACGGAACTTACCGGGCCATGGAGGAGGCCTATAAGGAAGGATGGATTCGCGCCATCGGAGTGTCCAATTTTTATCCTGACCGGTTGATTGACCTATGCAATTTTGTGGAGGTAAAGCCGGCAGTGAATCAGGTGGAAACTCATGTATTTCAGCAGCAGAAGCAGGCACATAATTATATGGTCAAATATGGTGTGCAGCATGAATCCTGGGGACCGTTTGCTGAAGGACGTAAAGACTTTTTTACCAATCCGGTATTAGCAGGAATAGGAGAAAAGTATGAAAAAAGTGTTGCACAGATTGCTCTTCGCTTCCTGATCCAGAGTGATGTGGTGGTGATTCCAAAATCCACGCATAAAGAGCGTATGATGCAGAATATTGATGTATTTAATTTTGTTTTGAGCGACGAGGATATGGCGATTATTCAGACGTTGGACGAGAGGGAAAGCCTGTTTTTCTCTCATTACGATCCGGAGACGGTAGAAATGCTTACCAGTCTGCATCGATAGGGGTGATTAGATGAAACGATTGTTTGTATTGGTATTGTCCACAGCATTGATATTTTCTCTTGCTGCTTGTGGAAACGGACAGAAAGACGGGGCATCCGTTTCTGATTCACAGAGTCAGACAACATCGGAAAATGGACAGTCCGCACAAAATCCGGAAGGGAATATTACTTCAGTAGAAGAGGATAGAGATGGAGGGAATGGAACTGACAGTAAAATTCTCATCGTTTATTTTACGGCTGCCGAAAACAGCGGTGTAGATGCAGTATCTTCAGCGAGCTATTCCACAGTAAAGGGTACAGCAGTAGGGCGTGTTCGTGCTTTGGCAGATATGATTCAGAATGAAACAGGAGGAGATTTATTTTCTATCCAGACCTCGGTGGTATATCCCGCAGATGGCAGGGAGTTAATTGATTATGCGGCCAAAGAGCAGGATGATGATGCCCGGCCGGAGCTTACCAGTTATATTGAGAATCTGGATCAATACGATACCTTTTTTATCGGTGCATCTGATATAATAAGGACAAGTTAGAAGAAACCCAATAAAATCAAGGGGTTGCGACTGATTTAGTCCTTATTTTAATTACTCGTAAATGAGATTTTGGAATAAGGCAGCGCTGTTGAAACCAAATATTTCTATTTTTGCACAGTACATTCAAGTAAGCTGCTTGGAGTGGATTGTGTGGCTAAAGAGGGGAGGTTTGTCATTTTACAAGATTGCAAATGTTTATTTAGTGAGCAGATAAGGACTAAATTTGCCACATGGG
>JAIDOW010000061.1 GCA_029063085.1 Lachnospiraceae bacterium | reverse complement strand
GTATTTTATATAATATAGATTACAAACGAAGCGTGGAGAAAGGAGAAGGAAAAATGAAACAGGATATAATGTATACCAGCGGGTGGGATATGGTCAAAAAGATATTGCTGTTTCTGATGCCTGTGATGCTGTTTATGGTGTTTCCCACAAAAGTACAGACAGTATCTGCGGCAGACAGCACAGTGAGCATATATATAGGTGATGGTACAACATCCAGGCATCATATGTCACTGGCCGCAGGGAACACATCAAATGAGTTCCGCTATCAGCTGAAAGGATATCAGGCAAAGAGCAGTAATTACAGCACGAATGCCTCGTCAGTCCTTCAGATTCTGGAGACCGGAACCGGAAAATGCAAGGTGAAGGGTCTGAAAGAAGGGACGGGACTGGTGGTTTTAACGGTTAAGACTACCGACGGTAAGACCTTTACAGAAAAAATGTTTGTCTCCGTGTATGCAAAAACGGGAGAATGCAAGGCGGCAGCAGCGGGAGAGACCGACTTGTACAGGGGAGCATCTTCCAATGCAGGAGTGGAGACCAAGGACAAAAAAGGCACGATTTCAGACAAAGAACAGGTAACGGTTTCAGGTGTGTGTGGGGACTATTATTATATCAAAAAAACAGATGAATCAAACGACAGGGGATTTGTGCAGAAAAAAGACCTGCGGGTATTTGTAAAGAGCGTTAAGATCAGGGAACAGAATGTTTCGGTGGCAATCGGTGGAAGCACCCGCCTGAACGGAGAGGTTTCCCCCGGTATCGCAAGCAGTCCGGGCTTATCATGGAAATCGGGAAATGATACAGTCGTATCCGTGGATGCTTCCGGAATGATAAAGGGATTGTCGGAGGGAACTGCCATGGTTTCGGCATCTTCCGTGGACGGGAGCAATGCAGAGGGGACTGCATACGTATCGGTATATACCAAAACGGAAGAAGTACAGGGATACATAAAGTCGGATACGGATCTGTATGCCATTGGCAATGGCATGTTTCCTATTGCAAAGGGAAAAGCGGGGACAAAGCTGACGGTCGTGGGAATCTGTGGGGATTATTACCGGGTAAAAACAGATATACAGGCAGTAAAGGAAGATTATGGCGGATACTGTTATATCCTGAAGGCAAAGGTAAGGATTCCGGTAACGGAGGTCAGTATCGACACTACAGAAATATTCCTGTCACCGGGAGAGACGGTGCAGCTGTCAGCGGCAGTCAGTCCTGAGCTGGCAGATGACAAGAGTATAACGTGGAGCAGCACGAAAGAAAAAGCTGCCGTGGTAGACAAAAACGGATATGTGACCGCAAAGAAAACCGGAAATACAGTGATCAGGGCAGTCTCGGCGGGAGGTCTGGCATCTGCACAGTGTGTGGTCCATGTGACGGAGAAAAAAGAGGGGAAACAGGTCACATCAAAGCCGTATATGGAAGCGGAGACTGACGGCATGGACAGCATCCGGATATCTGCATCTAATGAGGTGAAATACAATGGCATGATCGTATATGTAGACGGGAAGCAGTATAAGAGCCATAAGTTTGATGAGATAAGCTGGTATCACAGCCTTTCCTGTGACGGTCTCCGTGCAGGAAAGACATATAAGATAAAAGTAAAAACATATACGGAAAAGGACGGAAAGAAAACCTACAGCAAAATGAGTGACGTAAGGAAGATCACCATTGGAAAGACCGATATGAATGTGAACATAACCGGGAAGAAGGAAGTCACATTAAGCTGGCGGAAGATGAAACATGCAAAAAGTTATGGGATCTACCGCTCAGGGAAAAAGAAAGGGAAATACACGCGGATCGGAACGGTGACGGGCAGCAGAACATCCTATAAGGACAAAAAGGTCCAGATGGGAAAGAAATACTATTATAAGGTCCAGGCCGTATCAGGAAGTGGGAAAAAGGTATCCAGCAGCATTGATTCCGTAAAGGTGGGTAAGCTTGGAAATACGGAAAGATATATGGCAGGAAAATATGATTTCATCTGCACGGATAGTAATAAAAATATAAATGAATACCATATAAAGGGATG
>JAIDOW010000060.1:16765-21143 GCA_029063085.1 Lachnospiraceae bacterium | reverse complement strand
TGTTACCATTCTCCTAACTACAATTCACACTTATTATATCAATTATACTGGGACTCTTTCATGCCTGCCGTTCGACACATTTCGACAATATATACCTAAAATCTATCCTGATTTTCCAACCTGTTAAACCGGTAAATAATCTGTAAACCTTCCATCAATGAAATATCCATACAAAAAATCCCTCCAAAGGACAGCCTGATATCATCTGCTGCCCTTTGAAGGGACTTCACCCTGTATTATTCAGCATGTTATTCTTTTTAATCCTAAATAATACTTGTATTGTTAAAACCTCTTATACTATGCCTCACTAAGATTCTTCGTAACACCCAGATCAACTTTCTCACCATTAATATTCCAGTTCTTGGTATGACCTTTTGCCTCGCCATACTCAATACCAGTAGCCAGAACATCACTGAAGATTGTTTCCTCATTTTTCTTCATAATTCCGGCAATCTTATCATTTCCGGCAACCGAAATCGTAATCTGATCCATTACCTCAAAGCCAGCTTCCTTCCGCATGGTCTGTACCTTGGAAATGATTTCACGAACAAAGCCTTCCTCTAACAGCTCTTCTGTCAACTGGATATCTAGTACTACAGTAACCACTGCATCTGCTTCCGTCACATAATCATCAGACTTGGCAAGCTCAATCAGTAAATCCTCCTCTGTAAGGGATACGGAAACTCCATTCACATCAAACTTTAATGCACCCTCATTCTTTAAGGTGTTCATTGCCTCATTGCCATTAACATTTGACAGATATTCCCGGATTCCGTTTAACTGCTTACCGTATTTCGGACCGACTGTTTTTAACTGCGGTTTAAAACTGTATGAACTGAATTCAGACACATCATCCTTAAAGGTAACCGCCTTTACATTTAACTCATCCTCTATAATCTCCTTATAGAAATCCGAAAGCTCTTTTTCCGCTTTTACATACATATTGCCGATTGGCTGTCTGTTCTTGATATTAGCACTGTTTCTTGCTGCACGTCCTAATACAACAATCTTAAGTACCTCGTCCATATCCGCCTCAAGCTCTTTATCCACAAGCTTCTCATCACAGGCAGGGAAATCACACAGGTGGATACTCTTAGGTGCCTCCTTGTTTACGCTAATCACCAGATTCTGATAAATATCCTCTGTCATAAACGGAATCATCGGAGCCGCCACCTTACAAATGGTAGCAAGGGCAGTATAAAGTGTCATATAGGCATTGATCTTATCCTGTTCCATTCCCTTTGCCCAGAAACGCTCACGGGAACGTCTTACATACCAGTTACTCATATCGTCCACAAACTCACTCATGGCTCTTGCAGCCTCAGGAATCCGGTAACTGCCAAGACTCTCATCCACTGTCTTCACCACCGTGTTAAGCTTGGAAAGCAGCCATTTATCCATAACCGGAAGCTTATCATATTCTAAGGTGTATTTTGTCGGGTCAAAATTGTCAATATTCGCATACAACACATAAAATGCATAAGTATTCCACAATGTACCCATGAATTTACGCTGACCCTCCACTACCGCATCCTCATGGAACCGGTTTGGCAGCCATGGTGCAGAATTCGTATAGAAATACCAGCGGATGGCATCTGCTCCATACTGGTTTAATGCCTCCATCGGGTCTACCGCATTTCCCTTTGACTTACTCATCTTCTGACCGTCTTTATCCTGAACATGGCCAAGAACGATGACATTTTTATATGGTGCCTCATTGAAGATCAGGGTCGAAATCGCCATCAGGGAATAAAACCACCCTCTGGTCTGGTCAACTGCTTCGGAAATAAAGTCCGCAGGGAAATTCTCCTTGAAAATATCCTCATTTTCAAATGGATAATGCCACTGTGCAAACGGCATGGCACCGGAATCAAACCAGCAGTCAATTACCTCCGGCACTCTCTTCATTTCCTTCCCACAGTCCGGACATTTGATCGTCACGGCATCAATGTACGGGCGGTGCAGTTCGATATCCTCTGGACAGTTATCGCTCATTTCCTTAAGCTCCGCAATGGAACCGATAGCGTGACGCTTGCCACACTCACATTCCCAGATATTAAGCGGAGTTCCCCAGTAACGGTTACGGGAAATTCCCCAGTCCTGAACGTTCTTTAACCAGTCACCGAACCGTCCTTTTCCGATAGACTCCGGAATCCAGTTCACGGTATCATTATTACGGATTAAATCCTCGCGAACCTCCGTCATTTTTACAAACCATGTATCTCTTGCATAGTAAATAAGCGGTGTATCACATCTCCAGCAGAACGGATAGTCATGCTCGAACTTCGGTGCATCAAACAGCAGCCCCCTGTTATCCAGATCCACTAACACCTTCGGGTCTGCATCCTTTACAAACAATCCGGCAAATGGGGTTTCCTCCGTTAAGTTACCCTTACCATCCACAAACTGTACAAATGGAAGGTCATATTTCCTTCCCACCTGTGCATCATCCTCACCAAATGCAGGTGCGATATGAACGATACCTGTACCATCTGTCATGGTAACATAGGAATCACAGGTAATAAAATGCCCTTTCTTCTTTTGTTTTTCCGCTACTTCTGCGGCACAGGCAAATAAAGGCTCATACTCTTTATGCTCCAAATCCGTACCCACATAGGTTTCCAATACTTCATAAGCCGGAACATTGTTCTTGGCATCTGCAAGCTTACCCAGAACCTTTTCAAGAAGCGCCTGGGCCATATAATAAACATTCCCATCTGCCGCTTTTACTTTGCAGTAGGTCTCATCCGGATTCACACAGAGTGCCACATTAGACGGCAATGTCCAAGGGGTGGTTGTCCATGCCAGAAAATAGGCATCTTCCCCAATCACTTTAAACCGCACAATAGCGGAACGTTCCTTCACCGCCTTATACCCCTGTGCCACCTCATGACTGGAAAGCGGTGTTCCACAGCGAGGACAGTAAGGTACAATCTTAAAGCCTTTATATAGTAAATCCCTGTCCCAAATCTTCTTCAGTGCCCACCACTCAGACTCGATAAAATCATTGTGATAGGTTACATACGGATCATCCATATCTGCCCAGAATCCAACCTTGCCGGAAAATTCTTCCCACATTCCTTTGTATTTCCACACAGATTCTTTACACTTTGTGATAAACGGGTCAAGACCATATTCCTCAATCTGTTCCTTGCCATCAATCCCCAATAACTTTTCTACCTCCAGCTCCACCGGAAGACCATGGGTATCCCAGCCTGCCTTACGGATAATCTTGTGTCCCTTCATAGTCTGGTATCTGGGAATCATATCCTTAATGACACGGGTCAATACATGTCCGATATGCGGCTTGCCGTTTGCTGTTGGCGGTCCGTCATAAAAGGTGTATACCGGTTTGCCTTCCTTCTCCTCAATGGACTGCTCAAAAATCTTGTTCTCTTTCCAAAAATCAAGCGTCTTTTGTTCGCGTTCTACAAAGTTTAAATTTGTTGATACTTTTTCGTACATAGCTACCTTCCTTTCTCAAAATTCCAAAAGTATACAAAAAGCCCTTCTCCTCCTGTATCAGGACGAAAAGGGCCGATATTCGCTATACCACCTAATACACTGTACTCTGCAAAGATACATAAACTCTCCCATGATATCGAAATTTGCAATCTCCTATCTGCTGCTTAGGCTGTCCTCTGCTTTCATACATGGTTTCTGTAACGGGAAACAACCGTTGAATCCTATTAGGTTTCATTATAAAACCGTTCAGTCCAAAACTCTGGAGTGATATTCCCAAATTTACTATTCCTGCCTGCCTTCCATCGCCACAGACTCGCTGATCTTGAAACTGCTGCCATCTACTTGTCCGTCCATACTGTTCCAAAAAAGTTTCATAAAAATAGTACTGTCTCCGTCAACGTCTTTTACAACTATGTTTTTTATAGCATTTCTTATGTTTTTTGTCAATAGGTTCCCTTCTTCAGTTCCTATTTTCTACTCTTTCATTTCCGGAGTTTTCATAACTTACCAACAGACATATCAACGGATGTTTTAAATTATATCATATTTCACGAAAATAACATATTGGATTATTAAAATTTATTTTGTATCCAAAAATATAGTTAAATCGATTTCCTGCATGAGCTTATGACAAATATATTCTATATGCATAGAATCGTAGAATGGAGATTTTTATGACAACATTATTTAAAAAGATGAAAACAGCAAAAAATTTTTTAGCACTTATTATGGTATTCGCAGTGTTACTATATTTTTCTCCTGTGACTACCTTTGCGGAAAGTGACACTACAACTGAACAACCTGCATCAACAGAGACTGACTCTACTACAGAAACTGATACTACTACAGAACAGCCCGCTTCAACAGAGGCTGACTCTACTACAGAAGCATCACCTTCTGTCGGTGATGTAAT
>JAIDOW010000060.1:11935-16665 GCA_029063085.1 Lachnospiraceae bacterium | reverse complement strand
GATACTACTACAGAACAGCCCGCTTCAACAGAGGCTGACTCTACTACAGAAGCATCACCTTCTGTCGGTGATGTAATCACTGTAGGAAACTATGTATACAAAATCACCTCTAGTAACACTGTTACACTAAAGGGCTTTGCCGAGGATGCTTCTGTATCAAAGGTCATTGTTAAAAACAAGATTTCTTACAATGGTGTATCTTATAAAGTTACCAAAATAGGTGTTAGAGCTTTCAAAAATGAATCCTGCATCAAACAAGTTATTATTCGCAAAAACACTGTTTCCATTGGTCAAGGAGCATTTAATAAATGTAAAAAACTTACAAAGGTTACAATCAGAACTGGCGTTACAACAATTGGTAAGAACGCTTTTAAAAACTGCTCAGAACTCAAGACGATTAACATTACTTCTACTGTATTGACAACAGTCAAAGCAAATGCCTTTAAAAATATCAAGTCCGGAGCAGTTATGAATGTCATGAATACAACCGTTCGTAATCTTTTAAAATCTGTTGTGCCATCTACCATAACTGTAAACAAGATGTAATATCTATTATCACAGAGTATGATATCTATAGCCATTTGCAAACCAAACAGGGCTGTCACATTAAGTAAAACTTAGTGCGACAGCCCCTGTTGATTACTGCACTTCTTTCCATATCAACTCAGCCTGCAAACATAGCTTCTTTAAAATCCTGCTTATATTTATATTTCCTGGCACACGGAATATATCCGGTTTTCCCTTTTCGATTCTTTATCTGAAAATATACCTTGTTCTTTTTAAAAACAACCCTGTTAATCTTAACAGTCTCCCCTTTCTTTACAGTATACACTGCTTTCCGGGCGCCTGCCTTTTTATATGCCTTAAGCTTCTTTCCCGCCGTCCACTTATTTTTAACCGGCATGGTTTTATACCGGATTTTAAAACTGTCTGCCGTTCGCTCGAAGCTCTCATGACGTTCCTGACATTTACATATCATATACTGGAATTTCATCGTCCAATGCGTAATACCGGTCGTAAAAAACTGTGCCCCTGCATCTGCAATCAGACTGTTTCCAGACACCTTTTTAATTGTTACATGATAATAGTTGCCATATTTTGAATACGGCTCCTGAAAATCACATATGCTTTCTAATTGACCATTCCTCATTGCATATAATCCATGCATACAATCATCATCACTGCCAACCGTACTTTCAATATCCACGAATGTTCTTCCGTTTTGCAAAGTAATTAACGAAAGCTGCCAATATGGATACTCATTTCTGGTCTGTTCAAATACAACATCATTATTAATATATATACGCAAGGTTCCGGTTTCCTCTGTGCTTTCTATGCTTTTCTTTGCAGTCTTTGAGCCCATCGTCACTACTGCTTTAAATGTATCTGCTATTCCATCACTGTCCAAATCATATTGGCTGTATACCGTTCCCGGTTTTACCTCCTTAATACCACTTCTTGCTGCTTCGGCTTTTTGTGCCATTGCCAGCACAAAGATCCCGCTTATCATAAGCCAAAGACACATTTTCTCTTTTAGATTCCTGACCTTCATCACTTCTTCTCCTTCTTATATGTTCCTAAAAATAAACTTCACTTGTTTTATTGTTAAAATTAAAGCGTCTAATTAAAAACTTACTGACAATGATAATGTTACTTACCTTTATAAGATGATTATTGTTCCGATGACTCTTCCTCTTCTGATGACAGATTCTCTTCCTCTATAATTTCTCCATTACTGTTCACCATTCCGGCATAGGACCAAACATCAGTGAATGACAAATCCAAATGCAAAGCCGGACACACTCCACAATCGAACCTAACTCCTTCATTCATACGGAATTCACCGTAAAAATTTACATATATCGCATATTTAGTACTACCACCCGGCGACCGAAGCCACCAATCATGCACTCCCCCAAAATCATATCTACTTACAAAAATCTTCTCAGCGTATGCCGTATTTTCCCTTTTTCTTGCATTATCAATAAGAAATCCATAATCCGGATTAGCCGCCTCATCATAAGACAGCAAAAATATCTTATCCTGAGTATCCCTGCCTCCATCAATATGATCAAAAAATGAATTGCCTGTATTCACAACTGTGGTTTGCTTTATTGCCTTTTGTTCTGAATCCGTAAATGCCTGATTTATAAAATTATTACTACTACAATCCGTTCCACATTCATTACTGTCGCTTCCGTATCCATTCAGCCAGCTCCGCAGGGTACAAGTTTCCCATGTAACATCTACAAACATATTATTATATTTTCGTACATCCAGATTTGTATCTGCTATTAAAAATGCATCTTCTCCATCTACAGACAACACCCGCCATTTAATTGGCTCCTTATTTTCTCCAGTATCGTCTGACTGCGGATAACTGCCAAAATATACACAGTCCCATGTTACCACACCATCACTATCCTGTTTTGGATTGTTAAGAGTAACGGCATTTTCTGCCTTCTTCATATTTCTTACAAGCATACCTGTCAACAGGATAACTGCCACTATCACAATTACAACAACTAACCATATGCTTTTTCTGGTTTTATTTTCTTCCTTGCCCATATTCATTCTCCTCTTTCGTTTTTTCTCCATTTGAACTCTACCCAATCTGAACCTGTATTGCACTCCCATCAACAGCATAAATATGGAAACTGTTCAATATATGCAAGTCAGTTACCGGAAATAAAACTGTTTCACGTAAAGGCAGAACATTTCAAGAAATGCCTCATCAAAAATTCCCTGTCTTGTCTTCGAAACTACTTGTTTTGATAAAACAGTAAGACGATATACTATGCAGCATATCGTCTCACCACGTCACCATATCCATTTCAAATGCTGACATGTCCACACTGCTATTTACTCGTGGAAATAAATTGCAGAGCTGTGTATTGGCTTCAACTCTTATTCTTAACAATTTTACATCTATTATCTATAAAAGTGAAGAGGCTTTTTTGCACTATAGCAGAATCCTTCAATGTATTTAAAAATGGATAACTGTAACTCCTGTAAGGAATGGTAGGTTTCCCTGAGATATTCCATGAAATGACTTTGCGGGAAAGTAATTCTATTCTAATGCAGAGATAGTACCATTTACCGATTTCTTTGATGTATTCTTCTGTAAAAAAGAAGATGTACACTCTATACATCCCCTCTTTAATAGTACTTATGATATTTTATCTTTATTCCATTTCAGGGAAATCGTATTCTTTGTCGCTTTCACTGTCCTTGCCTGAATCTTAGAAAAAGAAGAACCTTTGATATCGTCTTTTTTGTTTTTAACAACATAGATTATGAACAGATAAAACAAAAGGACAGGTATTTTTATCACCCATCCTCTTGTCAAAATTTGTTTATTCCTACTGTACTTTTACAGTAATCTGCTTTGCATATCCATTCCTTGCATAAACATAAATCGTACAGGTTCCTTTGCCTGCTGCTTTAATCTTTCCCTGCTTTGACACCGTTGCCACCTTTTTATCACTTGTGGCATAGCGGAACTCCTTGGCATGGGCATCCGTAAGCTGCTTTTTGCTCTTATTTACCAGTACCGTACTTGCTTGTATCTTTACGGTCTCTCCCTTCTTTAGGCTGTAAGAACGCTTCTTTACTTTAACCGCTTTGACATTGGTGTACTTCGTGTTCTTTCTGCCAACGATATGGGCAGTAACCGTCTTACCCAGCGTTACCTTTTTATTATCCACCAATTTATAGGCAAGGACATAAATTTTATAGTTTTTCTTTAAATTTAACGACTTTCCATTTACTTTTTTTACAGTTACTTTTGTTGTTTTGCCGCTCTTTACTGCGGTTATGGATTTATCCGTAAATTTCTTACCGCAATACTGGACATAGACATCATAGCCGTCTGCTCCTGATACTTTCCCCCATGCGATATTGATTTTTTTGTCGGTCTGGCTGACCTTTAGTTTTGCATTTAGGGATAATGCATTTTTTTCCTGCTCCTTTTGGGATACAGCCGAGGGAACCGTGCTACCAGGCTTCTCCGGTGGTTCTTGCACTTCCGGTTTGTCCGCATCCGATGTCGGCAGTTTTGCTATCGGCTTATTCACTGTTACACTGCCTGTCTCACTTCCGCATTCGATTGTTACGTTTCCGCTGACGCTTCCCTCTGCCGATGTGGTAGCCTCTGTCTTACTGAGAGCTCCCACGGTTACTGTCACATCACTGATTCCTGCATTCGTTAATGCTGTATCTATCACTCTCTGAATATCTTCTTTCGTGGTTTCGTTAGTTGCCACAATTCCTGCCAGGGCTTTCTCTACGACTGCTTTTGCCGCTGCTATTTTATCTGTATCCGATGTCAGCAGTTTCGCTATCGTTTTATTCACTGTTACACTGTCTGTCTCTCTTCCGCATTCGATTGCAATGCTTCCACTGATGCTTCCCTCTGCCGATGTGGTAGCCTCTGTCTTACTGAGGGCTCCCACGATTACTGTCACATCACTGATTCCTGCATTCGCTAATGCTGTATCTATCACTCTCTGAATATCTTCTTTCGTGGTTTCGTTAGTTGCCACAATTCCTGCCAGGGCTTTCTCTACGACTGCTTTTGCCGCTGCTATTTTATCTGTATCCGATGTCGGCAGTTTCGCTATCGTTTTATTCACTGTTACACTGTCTTCCTCACTTCCGCATTCGATTGCAATGCTTCCACTGACGCTTCCCTCTGCCGATGTGGTCGCCTCTGTCTTACTGAGGGCTCC
>JAIDOW010000060.1:0-11835 GCA_029063085.1 Lachnospiraceae bacterium | reverse complement strand
CTTCCGCATTCGATTGCAATGCTTCCACTGACGCTTCCCTCTGCCGATGTGGTCGCCTCTGTCTTACTGAGGGCTCCCACGGTTACTGTCACATCACTGATTCCTGCATTCGTTAATGCTGTATCTACCACTCTCTGAATATCTTCTTTCGTGGTTTCGTTAGTTGCCACAATTCCTGCCAGGGCTTTCTCTACGACTGCTTTTGCCGCTGCTATTTTATCTGTATCCGATGTCGGCAGTTTCGCTATCGTCTTATTCACTGTTACACTGTCTTCCTCACTTCCGCATTCGATTGCAATGCTTCCACTGATGCTTCCCTCTTCACTTTCCGTTGCTTTCTCTACGGCAAGTTCTCCCACCGTTACCGTCACATCCGTAATTCCCTCACTGCTTAATGCTGTATTGATCTTATTCTGGATATCCTCACTTGTGCTGTCATTAACTGCTGTATAGTCTGCAAGCACTTTCTCTACGACTGCTTTTGCTGCTGCTATTTTGTCTGCATCTGAATCTGTCACAGTAAGTTCTAATGCACTGCTCGTTACACTTCCTCTTTCATTCGTCACCACACACCGATACCAATATCCGTTACAGTTCTTGTCAACAGTAATCGTATAAGTGTCAGAAGTCGCATTTGCAATATTACTAAATCCACTTTCCTCAGTCCCATTTTTGTTGACCTGCCACTGATAAGTGAGCGGTTGCAGCACTCCTTGTGCCGTGACAGAAAATGTTGCCTGTTCACCATTTTTTACAGATTGATTCGTTGGCTGGGTAACAATTTCCGGATAACCATCTGTAATATAGTCAGCATAATCTCCCCATGCATTCTTGTAAGCATCAGCTTTTCCTATCGGCACAAAAATCCCTTTTGTATTGTCTGCAACAAAAGAACAGCCTGTAAAAACTTCGCTGCCGCCAAGTTCCGGCGGCATTTCCCCAAGCATTGTTACCCTTGCCAAACTGCTACAGCCATAGAACGCAGAATCCTTTATATCGGTCACATCTTCTAATATCTCTGCTGTTCGTACCAGTTCTTTACAGGCATCCCTATTTTCTATCCAATTACGCATCCCATCATCTGATGCAATCGTCAGTTTTCCATCAGCGTCAAGCGTCCAGCCCGCATCAACAGCTTCCGTAAGCTCTACAAGCTCTGAATTAACACAGCAGCCTAAATTCTCCCATGTAACCTCACACATATATGTACCTGCTGCCGCTTTTGTAAGAGTATTTATAGTCTGACCCGAAACAGCGTCCCCCTGCGTGACTGCTATCACTTCATATGTCCCCTCTTCAAATGAGGCAAACTTAAGGTCATTGCTCTCCGTTAAATATACAACAATAACTGATACATTATTTTCCACAATGCCCTTATATCTTCTATCACCAAGGGATGTCACAAGTATCTCATCACCTTCCGCAGTCATCAGCGCAACCGCATCTCCTCCCATATCCTCCGATGTCGTCGGTGTCTCTGGTAATGTGAAATAGAGCGTATCACCTGCCTGTAGGGTAAATATTGTCACCATCATGTCACTTATCGTTATTATCCCCCTGTCTGCCGTCACATCCCGCTCCACTACTTCATACCACTGATAAGCTGCCCCCTCTGCCGGCAAGACATCGACAGAAACCTCCTCCGATGTTGGCTGTCTGGTAACTCCTGCTCTATTTACAAAATAGTTACCATCTTTATATGTAAAATACTTCCCTTCTCTGCCAGCGAGAACCGTAGAATAATCTACACCATCCAAGGCTCTGATGCTGTCAAGCATTTGGGATTCCCCTACCGACAACTCAGTATCACGCGAAACCTTGATTCTTTCATTCCGGTTGCAATCCAAAGCATTCAAACACAAAGTAACATAGGAGTTCACATCAACCATGTTCCCCACAAACACAGGGTTTCCTAAAAGAGAAAGCTTACACTGCGTCCGGTCATCGCTGGCTATACCAATCCCCCTGTCACTCTTTATCGTACCTCCGTAAATCTCTGCACTTACTCCGCTGTTTACCAAATAAATCACGGTGCCTGCTGTCATCGTGCATTCCAGACATCCACCATACATAATAAATTTACCATTCCTACTTGACTCCAAAACTATAAACCCAGCTGTAATCCTTCCTTCGCTTCCACAGTCACTTAGGTAGAATTTTCCGTCTTCTTCAATCCAAATCCCAAATCCATCTTCTGTTTGTATTTGCAACGTTTTTCCATTCAGACATAAATTCACCGTCTTTCCCGACGAAATAGATACACCCTGATGAACTGTAATATTATCAGCCAGATAATAATTTCCCTCTGGAAGAATGTAGTTCTCTCTATCCAATCCCGATGTACTAATTGCCACCTCTGTACCATCTATATACAGCTTACCATCTCCATCCCCCGTAAGCGGAAGATAATCAAGCGGAGCATCATTCCCGCATTCCACCGACATATCGTGGGAGTGTGTGGACCGGGCAGCTACACCTCCCCCCTGTATGCCTGCCGCAAAAACAGAAACCGGCAGACAGCCTAAAATTAGCAGACCCAAACATAGCACAGCCCCCAACAGATACCACTGACGCTTTCTTTCCTTTTTTATCCAATATTTATCATCCATTATTTATAATACCTCCTTTTGCTTCTGATGTCTGCATATGAATGAACGGAAGAATGAAGCTGCCGCTTCACGATTTTTCAATCGTTAAAGCGACAGTCCCATGAATACTGCAAAGGATGCTATCCGCATATCTTTCCTCTACACAGTTTTAAGATACCTTTACTTTTATCTTTTTGTACATGCCATTCTGCCCGTAAACCCATACGATACAGCTTCCCTTTTGTTTTCCTTTGATTACTCCTTTTTTGCTCACAGTGGCGATACCTGGGTTGCTGCTCTCATAACATACTTTTCTGTGCTTCAAAAGCTTCTTTGCAGAACCCTTTTTCTTTACCTCTTTTGCCTTAACCGTGAATTTCTTTCCTTTTTTAATCTTCACATTTGTTTTGTTGACTTTAATTTCTTTTAAGTTCTCTTTCTTTCCACCTTCGGTGCTCTCATGTATTGTTTTTGATATCGCAATCGTGATTTTCTTTCCATCCACTACTTTATAGGCTTTGACCACATACCGGTACGCAGTTCCCTTTTTTAATTTCTTCTGGGTATATTTAACGGTACTATTCTTAGTAATGTTCTTTAACTCTTTGTATTTATTTTTTTTGCCACACTTGGCGCCATAAACCTGGTAGCCGTCTGCTCCCTTGACTTTATTCCATTTCAGGGAAACCGTGCTCTTCGTCGCTTTGACTGCCCTTGCCTGAATCTTTGAAAAAGAAGAGCCTTTGATATCACCTTCTTTTTCCTCATTTAAAATCGCTTCATCTGCTAACGTCAGGACATCCAGATCAACCTTCAGTTCATCACCCAGTTTTTGTACCTTAATTGCTGTCTCCACTGATACATTCAGCTTCTCCATAATTTCTCTGACTTGTTGCCGCTGTTCTTCGGTCAGTCCCGCAAGCGGGTCACTGACTGGTGGTGTCACAACGCCCTCACCCTGAACCAGTTTCTGATATGCAGCCTCTGCATCTGTCAGTTTTTTATAATCCTGCTCCGGCACCAGTGCTTTTTGTGTATCCGTCAGGCTGTTATAAGCACTTCTGGCTTCCTCTATTTTCTTTTTGCTGTCCGCTGTATTGGTCACCGCTCCTATCCCATTGATCTTTGCTATGACTTCATTTGCTTTTACCTTGTCCTTTTCCTCTTGCTTCAGACGGTCGTATTCCGCTCCTGCATCCGTCAGCTCTTTGACATCCTCAGCAGTAATCTTCTCTTTCAGCTCATCCGAAAGACTGTCATAGGCGGCTCTCGCCTCCTCAATTTTCTGCTTCCATGCTTCGCTTCCTGCCGTCTCTTTACCGATTGCCTTAATCTTTTCGACAACGCTCTGTACTATGAGTTCCTCGTATTCTGCTTCCGCATCCGTCAGCTTTTTATAATCCTGCTCTGACACCAATGCTTTTTGTGCATCTGTCAGGCTGTCATAAGCACTTCTGGCTTCCTCTATTTTCTTTTTGCTGTCCGCCGTATTGGTCACTGTTCCTATACCGTTGATCTTGGTTATGACCTCATTTGCCTTTTCTTGATCTTCTTCTTCCTTCAGACGGTCATATTCTGCCTCTGCATCCGTCAGCTCTTTGACATCCTCAGCAGTAATCTTCTCTTTCAGCTCATCCGAAAGACTGTCATAGGCGGCTCTCGCCTCCTCAATTTTCTGCTTCCATGCTTCGCTTCCTGCCGTCTCTTTACCGATTGCCTTAATTTTTTCGACAACGCTCTGCACTATGAGTTCTTCGTATTTTGCTTCCGCATCTGTCAGCTTTTTATAATCCTGCTCCGATACCAATGCTTTTTGTACATCCGTCAGGCTGTCATAAGCACTTCTGGCTTCCTCTATTTTCTTTTTGCTGTCTGCCGTATTGGTCACTGTTCCTATCCCATTGATCTTGGTTATGACCTCATTTGCTTTTTCTCTGTTCTCTTCTTCTTCCTTCAGACGGTCGTATTCTGCTTCCGCATCCGTCAGCTTTTTATATTCTCCTGCCGGCATCAGTGCCTTTTGTGCATCCGTCAGGCTGTCATAAGCACTTCTGGCTTCCCCAATTACCTTTTTATACTCTTCAATATCTGTCACTTCAGCAGCATCCGGGATTTTTCCCACTTTTTCCACCACTGCATCTATTGCTGCCTGATCCTCTTCGGAAATAGGATCTCCTGCAATATAATCAGCATAGTCGATCCATGCCGCTTTATAGGTGTTGGCTGCTCCAGCAGGTACATGAATCCCTTCCGTATTATTCACCACAAATGCACATCCGTAATCCGAGTTTCCAAAAATACTGCCACTGCTTTCCGGCGGTATACTTCCCAGCATGGTCACTTTCTCCAGATCGTCACACAAAAATGCATGGTCTCCTATCTTAGTGACGCTTCCCGGTATTGTCACCTCTTTCATACGGCAATTAAGAAATGCTTGGTCTCCTATCTCTTGTACACCTTCCGGTATTGTCACTTTCTCGAGGAACTGGCAATTCATAAATGCCATTTCCCCAATGTAAGTCACACCTTCCGGTATTATCACCTCTTTAAGATCAGTACCACTGAAAGTCTCGCTACCTATACTGGTAATATTCCTTGGTATGTTTATCTCTGTGATTGCGGTGTATTGAAAAGCACCATTTCCAATCTCCGTTACGCTGTCTGGTATTCTTATGTTCTGAAGAGCTCTACATTCGCTAAATGCATTCATCTCTATTATTTTTAAACTATCCGGCAGCTCCACCTCCAAAAGATTAGTGCAACAGGTAAATGCACTGGACCATATCATTGTCACTCCGTCTTCTATTACTACTTTTTTTACTTTATCCCGCTCTTCTTGTCTATTACTATTTGTTAATATATACCCGTACCAGCCCCTTATACCCGTATCTGTTTCTATCGTCAATATTCCGTCATCAGCAAGCACCCAGCCATCGCCGCTTGCTGCCTCTGCATTTGCCTCTATCGGCACTGCCACCATTCCCAGCAGCAATGTCAGTGAGAGCAGCACTGCCATCGTCTTGTGTAATAAATTTTTCTTCCATTTTTTCATCATCATTTCCTCCTCGTATTATTTTATAACCAATTTTGCCATGCAAAATAAATTACCTTCTTTAGTCATTCATTTTTCCGAAAAAACGATATTCCATTTAGCAGTCCACAGATTTTTTGTTAAATATACATTAACCTGTTATGTATTCCTTATTTATTTTTGTGATATGTTAACATATAATATCATTCATTATTGTACATATCCATAGTACTGGAACCATCTGCACTTTTTTCGGTATGATTTGCATATTAAGCTGCTTTTTTCCTTCATCTATAGCAGAAACAAAACATTCTGCATATTACCTGACTTTTGCTGTAATTTTCCCATATAAAAACTGCCAAAGGATTAAATTTTTAATCTTTTGGCAGTTTCCTGCATGCTATGCAATTTGAATTGCCCTCCTGATCATTTATTCTCCTGCTGCATTAAGCTGGTTTACGCCATCTTCCTTTTTACAGATAACAAAACTGCCTATTTGCAAATGCATATATAAATTGATCTTGTTTAAGCAAATTTTAAGAAATAACACATTTACTAAGTTTTGTAATTATGATAGACTATTTATTATCTTTATTCAAGGAGGCATTTATGGCTTATCAGAATTTAACACTGCTGACGGATCTTTATGAGCTTACCATGATGCAGGGATACTTTAATGAGAAAAGCAACGATACCGTTGTATTTGATGCCTTTTACCGAAGAAATCCTTCCGGCAATGGTTATGCCATAACAGCAGGTTTGGAACAGATTATTGAATACGTTAAGAATTTATCATTTGCCTATGATGATATTGATTACTTAAGAGGGCTGGGAATTTTTTCTGATGACTTTCTGGAATATCTGGCCGGCTTTCATTTTACTGGTGATATCTATGCAATTCCAGAAGGCAGCATTGTCTTTCCACAGGAACCATTGGTCAAGGTAATCGCTCCCATTATGGAAGCACAGCTTGTAGAAACCGCTATTTTGAATATCCTGAACCATCAGAGCCTGATCGCAACAAAAGCATCCCGTGTATGTTTTGCTGCAAATGGTGATGGTATTATGGAATTCGGATTACGACGTGCCCAGGGACCGGATGCTGGAACTTTAGGTGCAAGAGCTGCTGTAATCGGAGGGTGTATCGGAACCTCCAATGTCCTTTGCGGACAAATATTTGATATTCCGGTATTGGGCACTCATGCCCACAGCTGGATTATGAGTTTTCCGGACGAATATACGGCATTTAAGACTTATGCGGATATGTACCCTGATGCCTGCATTTTATTAGTAGATACATATGATACCCTTAAATCCGGTGTGCCAAATGCCATTCGTGTATTTGAGGAAATGAAGGCTGCCGGCATTTCTTCCAAAAAATATGGTATCCGCTTAGACAGCGGCGACCTTGCATACCTTTCCAAAAAAGCAAGAAAAATGCTGGATGCCGCCGGATTTCCTGATGCAGTCATTTCTGCTTCCTCAGATTTGGACGAGTACCTGATCGACAGCTTAAAAACCCAAGGGGCCGCTATCACATCCTGGGGTGTTGGCACCAACCTCATTACTTCTGCGGATTGTCCTGCATTTGGCGGTGTATACAAATTGGCCGCCATCAAGAAGGAAGGGGAAGAACAATTTACTGCAAAGATTAAAATATCGGAAAACCCGGCTAAGATTACGAATCCCGGCAACAAAACCGTATTCCGTCTCATTGACAAAGAAACTGGTAAATTAAAGGCCGATCTGATCGCCCTAGCTGACGAAGTATATGATACCTCCAAGGACTTAGAGATCTTCCATCCCATTGATACATGGAAACGCTCTACCTTAAAGGGTGGAACCTATGAGATAGAGGAAATCTTAATCCCCATTTTTAAAAAGGGACAATGTGTCTATGACTCTCCTAAAACTATGGATATCCGGGCATTCTGTCAGCGGGAATTAGACCTGTTATGGGACGAGTCCAGACGTCTTGTAAATCCTCAGGAGGTTTATGTAGATTTATCCAAGCCTTTATATGATTTGAAAATGAACTTATTGAATAAAAGGGGGAATAAAGCATGATTAAGGAAGACCGTAGATTATGGAAACTGATACTGCTTACCATACCTACCTTTGGAATTTATAACATTGTATTCTGGTTCCAGTTTACAAGAGATTTGAATGAAATGAACAGGGAGGATAAGCGAATCAAGAATTATATCCTTGTATGGTTCTTATCTATTCTTACTCTGGGAATTTACCGCTGGGTATGGTTCTTCTATCTGGAAGACCGGATTCAGGTTACCGGTGAACGAATGGGAATGCGAATCAAACCCGGTCCTGGCACCGTACTTGGCTGGAAGCTTTTTGGAACCTTCATCCTGGTTGGTCCCTTTATTGCAAATTATTTTGTAATCCGGAATATGAACCGGCTGGCAAAAGAATATAATACAGGCATCAAAAAGAAAACCAAGGTTCTGAAGAGTTAACAAAAGAACTGCCATACGCATTTAACAGAATAACACGATACTTTCCTGTCATCGCTTATTCTTATTTAAATGTGTATGGCAGATTTTTTCTCTGATCTTTTTTGCAAATTACGCATTTATTGATATAATTTAAGTCTTAAAACCAATTGCATTTTAACAGTGCCTAATTTGTTCAAAATATAAGATGCAATTTATTCATCCACCCTCTCTTTAAAAATCTTCAGTCATGATTCTGTTACTCCCTGCTTTCGCATATATATTCCATTACATAGGGGAAAATTGTGTATATGCCCAATGGGGAGCAAGCCTGCCAATTGTATCAGACAGATCATCATCAATGCAATAATCAATCCTGCAATAAGAATTCCCGTATTTATCATATTTCATCAAAAATTCAACCCTATTACTGCTGTATGAGATTTCCGTCACTAACGGGAAATTGGCAAGGATCGTCCGGACATCTTCTTCAATCTCTGCTATATTATCAAAGTCGGGATATCCTGTTATATTTCCCTCTTCATCCATTTTTATGTCTCCCCATACACCTTTCTTCCTATTCACCGTAAAATAAGTCGCTATATTAAATACATTCTCACGGTAGGTTGTAAGCATAATATCAACATATTTATATCCCCCATCATAATATGGAAACGATTTGGGTCTGGCATAGTTTATAACGTTTATTTTGACTTTTCCCTTCACTCCATTATGTGCCCTTGCTGTTATATAACAGGTTCCCTCTTTCTCTTTTGTTGTAACAATTCCGTTTTTGTCAACCTGTGCAATCGTCTCATCACTGGAACTCCATATTAACTGCTCGGTTATGATTTTTGTATTTAATGCCTTCACAGAACTATCCCCTATAATATGTCCAGACATACGCAAAGTAGAACATATTCCTACTTCATCCCCGTCCATCACACCAAAATTAATTGTTTCGGCATTGACTACTTTTGCCTTTTTCCCATACGTTTTTGCAGATACAGCATATGATTTTTTGCTCCTCTTCTTTTTCCCCTTTACCAGTTTATAGGAAGCCACCTTATACTGGTATACTTTTCCCGTCTTTAAGTTCTTATCTACCCAGGACCTCTGGTTCTTTTTTGCTATATGCACCCTGACATACTTTTTCGCCTTTTTGTTATATTTATATATGATATAGCCGTCTGCATTTTCAGATTTATTCCACTTTATCCTTAACGATGTGGCAGATTTCATCCAGACTGAAACATTTTCCGGCGGCATGACTGGTTTTGATTTTGCCATGGCATTCTTTGAAAGACAGCATGAAATGACTGCTGCCAAGAATAGCATGGATATCATCTGGACTGCTTTTCCCCATTTCCTGATATTATCCATCATCGTCTGACCTCCTCCATACGTTTTCCTTAATAATAGAACCGTGCACTGTATTTGTCAAACAGATGCTGTAACCGAACCCCATTCAGAAAATCTCTGACTAGGATTCGGTTACATCTTTACAATATATACGCAAAATTACATAGGCGAAAAGTTTACAGCCGCCCAATGGGGTGCAATTCTGTTCACAACCCCCGACAGATCATCATCAATGCAATACTCAATCCTGCAGTAAGAACTCCCGTATTTATCATATTTCATCAAAAACTCAACCCCATTACTGCTGTATGAGATCTCCGTCACTAACGGGAAATTGACAAGGATGGTCCGCACATCTTCTTCTATCTCTGCTATATTATCAAAGTCGGGATATCCTGTTATATTTCCCTCATCATCCATTTTTATGTCTCCCCATACACCTTTCTTCCTATTTACCGTAAAATAAGTCGCTATATTAAATACATTCTCCCGGTAAGTTGTGAGCATAATATTAACATATTCTTTACCACCATTATAATACGGAAAAGACTTGGGTCTGGCATAGTTGACTATATTCATTTTAATTTTTTTCTTTACTCCGTTATGTGCCCTCGCTGTTATATAACAGGTTCCCTCCTTATCCATTGCCGTCACCCTTCCGTTCTGGTCAACCTTGGCAATACTTTCATCACTGGAACTCCATACTAACTTATCGGATATAGCAACTGACTCTGATGCCTTCGTATCCTCCTCAATGATATTTCCGGAAATCAGAAGTTCAGAGCATATCCCCATCTCATTTTCCCTGTTCGCATACAGCGAGATGATCAGGGCATTCACTTTTTTCGATCTCTTTGTATGTGTGATGGCAGATACTGCATACGATTTTTTGCTCCGCTTCTTCTTTCCCTTTACCATTTTATAGGAAGCCACCTTATACTGGTATATCTTTCCGGTCTTTAAGTTCTTATCTACCCAAGACCGCTGGTTCTTTTTCGCCGTATGCACCCTGACGTACTTTTTCGCCCTTTTGTTATATTTATATATGATATAACCGTCTGCATTTTCAGATTTATTCCACTTTATCTTTAATGATGTGGCAGACTTCATCCAGACCGAAACATTTTCCGGCGGCATGACCGGTTTTGATTTTGCCATGGCATTCTTTGAAAACCCGCATGAAATGACTGCTGCCAAAAGCATAACATAAATAACTCCTGTTACTTTCTTCCATTCTCTATTATTTTTCATCGTTTCCTGCCCTCCTCTATACATTTATCTTCTATATTCAATATACATGGGGATATCTCTATCCTTGCCTCTTCATTCGTCCGGTACCACTGCATTCCCAATGCACTTTTTCCCTTTGATATCCCATATGCCCTTAACATCATCTCTATATCATTGGGCAGTATATATTTATTCCACCGACGCTGGACCATTAAATTGTC
The DNA here is from genome assembly GCA_029063085.1 of Lachnospiraceae bacterium. Lineage (GTDB taxonomy): Bacteria > Bacillota > Clostridia > Lachnospirales > Lachnospiraceae > CAG-590. Next base: position 953 of record JAIDOW010000060.1, on the reverse strand, counting down.
ATACTGTTGTTTTTCTACATTATGCAGCACCCCGGTCTCATCGTTGTCCGTAAACCGGTCATGCCCGTCCGAGGTAGTGTACGCATCACCCAGCCCCAGCATATGCCCTGTCTCATGTGCCGCAATATAAGCATAATCTTCTCGCTCTACATTTTTCATCCCTGGATTGTTATTGTCAGCAAGCTGTTCAATATCCGGCATATAGATCTGTGAGATCCCTTTCGATGACCTCCACCAATGGATATACCAGTGGTTTCCCGGTACGGAATAATCACTGCCCGGACACTCACCGCCGATCAGGATCTCATTAAAAACCTGTTCCGGGTGATAATACTCTTTTCCCTTTTCATGGAACTCAAACTGGGTATCAAAATTAATTCCCTGAAATTCATACCGGCTGTTTACCACATTCACCTTATATCTTGTCTCAACCCCGCTTTTGAATAAAGCGATGTTGGCTGCCGACTTTGCATCTGTTAAGGATTCCATTTTCGTATAACTGCCATCCTGGTTTTCCATGTACCGTACAAACTCACAGTATACATGGATTGTAAGTGTTTTTCCGTCAAAACTGTACTTAATGGGGGAATAGTACCCGTCAAACACACTGTAATCATTGATATCCTGATTCATGTCCGTACAGACAAACGGATAGTTCTGCCTGAAAAATGCTATATTACTATCTGCATTATAGCGGAACAGTGTATTTGCCTCAACATCCTTACTGTTTGCGGATTTGCTGTTTGTTTTCCTTACTTCAACATAATACTGATATTTACATCCCTCTGTTACGGATTTATCCGTAAAGCTTGTCTTCTTCTTTCCTACCTCTGCTATTTCCTGATACTCCCCATCCTGTCCCTTGATCTCTTTCCGGTAAATCACATATTTGGATACATTTTTCTGTTTATTCCACTCCAGGGTAATACGGTTCACTTCTTCCGATGCCACCT
>JAIDOW010000006.1 GCA_029063085.1 Lachnospiraceae bacterium | reverse complement strand
AACCACTATTGTATTATGGAAAAAAATTAGCAGAAGAGTTCGGTTACCAGATCATAGAGGTCAATTATACGGGATTTCCCCAGAATGTAAAAGGAAATAAAGAAAAAATGGAGCAGTCCTTTCAGATTGCGAAAACACAGGCAGAGGAGATACTTTGTGGTGTGAATTTAAAAAAGTATGAAAATGTGCTGTTTATTTCAAAGAGTATTGGAACAGTGGTGGCAGCCGCTTATGACAATGACCATGCTGTCCATGCAGAGCACATTTATTTTACTCCTGTGCCTCAGACCTTTTCCTTTGCAAGGGAAATGAGCGGTATGGTTCTGCATGGATTAAGTGACCCGTGGTGCAAAAATGCGGTTGTGGAAGAGAACTGTCAAAGATTATCCCTTACCTTGAAAACCTTTGAAGGAGCAAACCATTCCCTGGAAACAGGAAATTGTTTAAGAGATCTGGAAATTATGGGAATGGTATTTAAAAGTCTTAAGGATACATTAAAGGATGAAAAGAGTACATTATAAAACAAAATTCCCAAAGAAGTGAAAATATTGTCGGAGAAGCGTTGGTAAAAAGAGGATATGAATTGTGTTATTATAAACGCAAGTAATCGATATTGGAAGTTTTTTTGTCAGAACTGATTCAGAGCTGGTTCTAATTGAGGTGAAGGCAACGAATGGAAGGGATAAATCACTCCTGCATCTTATAATAAAAAACCTCTCCCCTTGCCCGGAACGGAAGTCGTCTGCCTTCTGGTATCAGAAAGGCATGGTCGTGCCGGATAGATAAACGGTCATCAATATATCCGTCGGTAATAATCAGGATAGGACCATCCTTTGGAAAATCTGCTGCATGTTCCAACAGGTCAATCCCAGGCTGAAGTATGGTGCCACCCCTGCCTTTTGCCTCCACTTGACCAGCAATGTCCTCCGGTGCAAGGTAACCGGCATCATAGGCAGCCGCATCACAGAAGATGACCCGGGCAAAAGGGACCTCCTTCGCAATGGCATAGCTGGCAATAGAGCCCAGTGCCATACCAATTTCTTTGGCGGACATAGAGCCGGAGGTATCGATAATCACACCAAAGGTCCGGCTGTCTGTCGGGATATTGTCAGGTACGCACCGTGGACGGGGGATATCTGGTGAGGAGTTTTGTCTGCGGCTTGGTCTTGCATAAGTGCGCTTTCTTTCCAGCGGAGCAAAATAGCAGTCAAACCATTTCGCAAGCTGCACATCCCATGGAATCGGAGGCATGGTGAGGGCACGGATTTCCTCAATCAGACCAGAGGGAATAGTGCCCCGGTCGTTACTTATATGATATTCCAGTCCCTGCATCAGTGCGTGCTTATAAAAATCCTCTAAAGAAATCGTGCTGTTATTGGGAAAATCGTTGTGAACAAAAGGATTTTTACCGTTACTCCTGTTATTTCCAAGAGGAGTGTCTAAAATATCTCCTTTGCCATATCCGCGAAAGGTATCCAGCTTGGAATATTTGCGTAAATCTGTAATCATCATATCGTAAATAGACTCTGCGGACAGATCCTTTAATCTTTCGTCATATAAAAGTCCGGTTTCCGGCATGGTTCCAATCTGCATATCGTGTAACCAGCCATTTATCACATAATCACATGCAACATTCCATAAATAGTGGTTGCGTCCCCTGCAGCGGTTATGATGCCCTAAACCGGCATGTAGATATTCATGTGCCAGAACAAAACGAAGCTCCTGTTCGGAAAGATTAGCAGTGGGATTTACATAGATTTCTCCTAAAGTGGCATCTACGGCGGCAATCTGAATATCATACTGGTTACAGAAACGGTAATCCTCTATGATTTTAAAGGCAGAAGCCAGTCCACCGAGAAGCGGATAGTGGCTAATAAACCATTGTGAAGCCCTTGCGGCAGGTGTGGCAGCATGTGAGGACGCTTCTCCATGTCCGCCAGCATGGCTGATTACATCGGATACAGAATATGCCAGTGCATAGGCAAACTGCGAGGCGAAACGATTGTAATTGTAGTAGCCGTTTTGATAAGTCAGGGGTGTATCCAGTCCGATCATATCCGGGGAATAGAGTTCAGAAGTGCCATAGTAAAAGGAAGTTTCATCGTGTTCTGTCAGGTGCTCATAGATTTTTATCTCATCCGTCAGGCTTCCTGAAAAATTTGCAGGCGGCCAGACATCAAAAATGGGTTTGCCAAATTTGATGTCTGTCAGGAATTTGGCAATATACATATCACATGCCATATTCCAAAGCAGGGTATTGCAATGCACTTTTTTTACCGTGGAACCATCTGCCTGTTCCTGTAGGTATCCCGGCATTTTTTCCGCATCAAAATGACCGAATGCGAGATGGAGTTGACAGTGTGCAATGGCATATGCCCATTGTTCCGGTGACAGAAGTATATTTTTATTTAAAAGGATATAACCGTTTCCGTTTACCAAAGCGGCACAGTTCCGCCCTAATTGTTTTCTGCTTCGTATTTCTTGATATCCATGCAGCCGGGAAAACAGAGGATGACGGTTGATCAGAGCAAGACCTGCATTTAAATTTTCTTCCTCTGCTGTTATTTTATTTTTCTTGTCATTCTTTTTATTATTTTTAGACATTGAGGTATGACTCCTTTTTTATATTGTTTGAAATTTCTAATTTCCAGCCAGCCGGGGCAGGTCCCTGACAATCTCTACCATAAACCAGTCCGGCAATACTTGATTATCTTCTGCGGATACCACCATTTGTGCAATTTCGTAATTGATTGCAGACAGCTCTTTTATCAATGCCTTGGCACGGTGTGTCAGAAACTGTGCATTCTGGTTCATTTTCTGTTTGTTTGCCGGAAGCTCATGCAAGAGTTGTCCACGAAAAGACTGTGCAAGAAAGTATAGCACATCCCGTTCCTCTGGTCTGGCCGGCCATTTTGCCTCGCCCTTTATAATGTCGCTCAGTAAATGCCGGTTAGAAAGCTGTTTTGTATAGGCAATAAACATTCCTGCATGATTTGAGGAAATGCAGCCATAAGCCAGCATACGAAGGGTCTCTTCTGGCAATTCTTTTTTACCGGCACCAAACTCTGTTAAGGCATCGCTTAACATATGCCAGGAGCGGGGAGTGGAATAAGGCTCCTCTGTTTTTGGCGGTTCACTGAATAAATGGTCCGGTCTCTGGGTTATGTAATCCGTTATCCATGGATGGATTTCATTTTCATAGGCCCATGTCAGCCATTCGGTAGGGTCAGCCTTTAACTGGACATGAAACATCCGGTTGATCAGGGCAGAAGACATGGTCTTTACAATGGCGCCATCCTGAGCCCGGTTGCCGGCGCCAATGACGATGCTCCCGTTTGGAAGATGGTATTCGCCAATCCTGCGTTCATGGATTAAACTGTAAAATGCCTTCTGTACCTCCTGCGAACAGGCATTTAACTCATCCAGAAACAGGACATATGGTTCCTTTCTTGCAATCATTTTAGGCGGAAGAAATTCAGAGGTTTCCCCTTTGATTTGCGGGATACCAATAATATCTTCCGGAGCTAACTGGCTGCCTAATAATGATACACATGGAAGTCCGACCTCCTTGGAAAATTTCTCTACCAGTGCAGATTTTCCAATGCCCGGTGCACCCCAGATAAATACAGGGCGTACCGGTGATATATTTAGTAAAATATCTAATAATTGGTTTTGTGTAATGGTAAGTGGTAAATTCATAAGGCTTCTCCTTTATTCGTAATCTCGTTTTCTCATTTTTTCATTATACTGTTTCTTTTTATTTAAATGCCGTACTCTGGCACGGGGACAGTATTTGTCACAGTGCTGGCAGTATTTGTTGTGGCAGGCATTTCTGCCCTTTTTACACTGCCCATAGGCGATATAATATTTACAGGGTGTTTCCCTAAGCTTTGCCATAATAATTCCTTCTTTCTTTTTTGAGGGGATTTTGCAATAAAAAAGTACCTCTGAAACAGAGATACTGATTTTCCAAATAAAATTCATTGCAGATTAGATAAAGCTATCAGGTTACAGTGAGAGCAGATTTTACCTGTCTGCATAGTAAAACTGCCGAATATGATAATAAGTATTATCCATAATATACTCTGCTAAAATTTATCAAGGACAACCAGACCTCTGTTATTAAGTTCTTTTGAAAAAATGTTGCTGTAGTCATAATTGTCCTCCTTTCAATCGGGGTGAATAAGCTGCTGATAATGACAGAATGTGTCTGTCGCATAGTATATCGGTCAGTTTGAAAATTGTCAATAGAGGAAAATCTTATGTTTGTGTAAATCGTAATAAAAAAGGAACAATGCATGTCCGCCATAAATTTACTTTCCGGTTTGAGAAGGCTTTTTGAATTTTTATGTAGAACCCAAGATGATTTCCTATTGAAACAGCATAACTATATGTGGTATAGTAGACACGAAATGTCTACTATCACCTGCGGTGGTCAAATAAACATAAATGTTTACTTGGCTTGTCGCTTTGTGATATAATGTCAGAGTTTGGATACAAAGGATAGTTTTGGTAAGGATATGGTAGAGATATGAGATTATGCAGCTTATATAGCGGGAGTAGTGGAAACTGCATATATGTAGGTTCCAATCACACCCATTTGTTAATTGATGTAGGCGTCAGCACAAAAAAAGTAGTGGCGGCATTACATAGTATTGATGTGAAACCGGAAGAATTAGACGGGATTTTAGTAACCCATGAACATTCTGATCATATTGGCGGACTGGGCGTATTTTTAAGGAAATATGGCACTCCAGTGTATGGAACCAGTAAGACTTTAGAGGCAGTCAGCCGGTATAAAAATCTTGGAAAGGTGGATTTTTCCCTGTTTCATGGAGTGAATCCGGAAGAGAGTTTTCAGATAGAAGATTTGTGGGTAAAGCCAATCAGCACCTGGCATGATGCAGCGGACCCGGTTTGTTATACAGTAACGGATGGAGAAAAAAAGGTGTCTGTCGCAACGGATTTAGGTGATTTTGATGAACACATAGTAGATTCCCTTTCTGGGGCAGATGCCATGTTGATTGAGGCCAATCATGATATTCGGATGTTAGAGGTGGGACCCTATCCTTATCCGTTAAAGCAGCGTATTTTAGGGAAACGGGGTCATTTATCCAATGAACGGGGCGGACAGCTTGTAAGAGCATTGTTAAATGACCATATAAAGGGAATTTATCTGGGACATTTAAGCAAGGAAAATAATTATCCGGAGCTTGCGTTTGAAGCGGTAAAGGCAGAACTTTTCGGTAATGCGTATAGTACGGACTATCGGGATTTTAATATGACGGTGGCAAGCCGCGAACAGTGTTCCGCATTGATAGAATGCTGATTGATGATGCTCGATGGCAATATTGGGATTTTGAAATCGGCTTCTTTACTTAGCGGTGGACTTTGTTTTACTGGCATGAGTGCATGGAATTGTAGAAGATATGATAGATGAAACAAAAAATATGAAAGCGGGCAAACAAATAAAGATAATTTAGGAGAATAATGTTATGAAAAAAACAGTAATTTCAGTAGTAGGAAAAGACAAGGTAGGGATTATTTTTAATGTCTGCAAATATCTTGCAGGCAATCAGATCAATATTTTAGATATTGCACAGACCATTGTAGAAAACTGGTTTAACATGATCATGATTGTAAATATTCAGGATTCCCATAAGGATTTTGCAACGATTGCTTCTGAGCTTAAACAGATTGGGGATGAGATTGGTGTTACGATCACTTTGCAGCAGGAAGAAATCTTTGATATGATGCATAGATTATAGTATGAAGAGGGAAAAAAGATGATTAATATAAATGAAGTAATGGAAACAAATGCAATGATTCATGAGGAGAATTTGGACGTCCGTACCATTACCATGGGAATATCCTTGCTGGACTGCATATCAGAGGATTTAAAGACAACCTGTAATAAAGTGTATGAAAAAATTACAACATCTGCTAAGGATTTGGTAAAGGTGGGTAAAGAATTAGAAATGGAATTCGGGATTCCCATTGTCAATAAGCGGATTTCTCTTACCCCGATTGCCATGATTGGAAGTGCCTGCTGTAAATCCAGTACGGATTATGTAGAGATTGCAAAAACACTGGACGAAGCGGCAAAGAAGGTAGGTGTTAATTTTATTGGAGGGTATTCTGCATTGGTTTCTAAGGGAATGACCCCCTATGATGAGATGTTGATCCGTTCCATTCCGGAAGCACTTAGCGTAACGGATTTTGTGTGCAGTAGTGTTAATGTAGGTTCCACGAAAACAGGTATCAATATGGATGCTGTAAAACTGATTGGTGAAATTGTAAAAGAAAGTGCCGAACTGACCGCTGACAGGGACTGCATCGGTCCAGCTAAATTTGTGGTATTTTGTAATGCACCAGACGATAACCCATTTATGGCGGGAGCTTTTCATGGAGTGACGGAGGCAGACCGAATCATCAATGTAGGTGTATCCGGACCAGGTGTAGTAAAACGTGCTTTGGAACAGGTACGTGGTGCAAATTTTGAGGTGCTTTGTGAGACTATTAAAAAAACGGCATTTAAGGTAACTCGTGTAGGGCAGCTGGTTGCCAAAGAGGCATCTAAGCGATTGGGTGTACCTTTCGGAATTATAGATTTATCCCTTGCACCGACACCAGCAGTGGGAGACAGTGTAGGTGAGATTTTGGAGGAAATCGGTCTGGAATATGCCGGAGCTCCAGGGACGACAGCGGCCCTTGCTCTCTTAAATGATCAGGTGAAAAAAGGTGGTGTAATGGCATCTTCTTATGTAGGTGGTCTTAGTGGTGCGTTTATTCCGGTTTCAGAAGATCAGAGAATGATTGATGCTGCGGCATGTGGTGCACTCACTCTGGAAAAGTTAGAGGCAATGACCTGTGTCTGTTCTGTCGGTCTTGACATGATTGCCATACCGGGAGATACGAAGGCGACGACTATTTCCGGTATCATTGCAGACGAAATGGCAATTGGGATGGTAAACCAGAAGACAACAGCAGTCCGTATTATTCCGGCTGTAGGGAAAAAAGCCGGTGATACGGTAGAGTTTGGTGGACTTTTAGGTTATGCACCAATTATGAAAGTGAACGAATACAGCTGTGATGCGTTTATTAACCGGGGTGGTCGGATTCCGGCTCCGATTCACAGCTTTAAGAACTGATTTAACGTTTTGTAATAAAGTCTGATTATTACAGAATTGTTAGATAATATTAACAGAATATGATATATTTTCGCCCCGTTGTAAGACGGGGTTTTTATATAACAGCTAGTAAGTAAAAGTAATATACCTGATAATATTATTTATTTAGATATAAAACCTGTATCAATGAAAGATGGTGTTGCTTTTATTAGTACACTTTTATACACAGAATGTAATCTTCCCAATTTTATATTATTTGTAAACGTAGGAAATTTGCAATATGAGTTTTCTTACATCAGAAATAATATGAAATATTAAAAGAACATCCGATGGTAATGCAAATTAAATTTTTTACGTGGTATTTAGATAGTTAGTAAAAATATATAAAAATGATTGTTATAAATATATATATCTTTTATATAACATATGATGTATTATTATTTAAAAATTGAAATGGTAAAAGTAAAGATTATATGTATTTGAGGAATAGGGAGGAGAACAAGATGAACTGTATCAGAACAAAAGATGTTAAAACATGGGGAAAAAGGCTGCTGTCGTTTGTA
>JAIDOW010000059.1 GCA_029063085.1 Lachnospiraceae bacterium | reverse complement strand
GATAAAACAATTCGTGAAGCGATACTAAAAGATATAACGGCAAAAGATTATTCTGTTATTGGTATTACCCTGACCTGTTCAGAGGAAACTTTGCGTGAACGTCATAAAAAGCGTGGAGATGCAAATGAATGTTCTTTTTTCTGGCTACATTTAAAACCATATGAAGGAGATTATGTTATCAATACAGATAATAAAAGTGTTCAGCAAATAGTTGATGAAATAAAAGTTATTGTAGATAGTGAGATAAATGGCTAATGGAAATTAAAACAAATGATTTAATATTGCGAACCGTGACTGAAAACGATATTAAGGAGATAGCAAGAATGAGGGAATAGCCATATGAAACAACGATGGATAAGCTATACGAAGCATTAAAGTACATGGAAGATACCCATAGTAAGAATAGAAAAAGGAATGAGGTTAGATGATAACTATAGAAACTAATAGATTACTTTTGAGAAATTATAAAGTGACAGATTTTGAGGATATTTTAAAATATTTTTCCGATGAAGAAGTCAGCAAATTTGAAGATTTTTATCCAATGTCAGAAGAACAGGTAAGAAACATTATTGCTGAGTGGAAAGATATGGATAATCGTCTTGTTGCTGAATTAAAAGTAAAGCAGAAAGTTATAGGAAGTGTTGGTTATTGGATAGATGATGAAGGACATTATTGTATAGATTATGATTTTAATCCCAGATATTACGGACAAGGTTATGCAACAGAAGCAAGTAATGCACTTGTTCATTATCTATTTGAGTCAGTTGGTATTAGTGTAATTTATGGAGATTGTGATGTGCAGAATGTATCATCATGGAGGCTTTTAGAAAGATTAGGATTTCAACGTATAAGTAAGCTTGATAATCAATCATATAAAAATGATAAAAATGGTAACCCAATTTTAATTAATACGTTTTTATATGAGTTGGATAAAGCCCAGTTCAATACGTCCAATATTTCTTTAGTGACAAGAAATACATGGTGCTAGAACCATGTAATATGGGGGATAAGCTGATTATGAGTAACTTGATTTTTAGTAGAAACATAGATGAAAGAAATAATTGCATATGAAATGGTATTTGATAAAACATTGGAGTATCGAAATGACATAATTTGTGTCCCATTTTTAAAAAGATACTGGAATGAATATATGAAAATATATAATGAATGTTTTTATAAAATGATAAAAGCGTTAGAAGTGGAACCAATAAATTTTTATTATGATTATTCTCAAGTCAAAGATAAAATAAATGATATTTTCCTTTATTTGAAAAATGGTGAAATATTAGGTGCAATTTCTTGCTATGGAAATGAGTTAGATGATTTAATAGTTGAGAAATCGTTTCAAGGACAAGGTATAGGACCAAAATTGTTATTATGGGGAATGAATCATATAAAAGAACAAGGCTATGAAGAAATTATTCTGCATGTAGCTGAATGGAATCAAAATGCAGTAAAATTGTATTTGAAAAATGGATTTAGTATTATGAAAAAGGAAAGGGTGCGTTAAAGGAATTGGTATGTTTAGCATATTTTCCTTAATGATATAAAAGACATGGTGCTACAACAACTTGACTGACTTGAAAAATTCACATTCTGGAAGAATAATGGAATCTACAAATCGGTGTTTTGTGGAGGAGTGCAATGAATAAAATTGGTACAAAAATAATAGATACAGAACGTTGTATTTTGAGAAGAATTGTTCCAGACGATTATCAAATGATGTATGAAAACTGGGCAAAACTCGAAGAAGTTTGCAGATACTTTCCGTTCAATCCTGTAATGGATATAGAAATATATAAAGAAAAGGTTCATAAATGGGCAAATAATTATGAATCTAATACATATTTTCATTGGGTAATTGAATGGAAAGAAAATCATGAATTGATTGGAACGATTAATTTGGGAAATGTTGAAGAATCATGTTTTATGTCAGATACATGCTATATGCTTTCGCCACAGTATTGGGGACAAAGTATAATGACAGAAGTACTTCAAGCTGTATTAAAATATGCATTTGAAGAGATTGAATTAAATCGTGTTCAGGCTGAAGTGTTTGATGGTAATATTGCATCTGCACATGTATTAGTAAAGTGTGGAATGCAGTTTGAAGGAATTGCCAGACAAAAGTATTACAAAAATGGTAGGTTTATTGACACTGCGCAGTATGCAGTTCTTAAGTGTGATTTCAAAGAATAAATTCTCATTTGTGGAGGCGATAAAGATGCAGATATATCATAAATGGAGTGGGCTTCGGCTTGATGTAGTAGAATATTGGAAAGAAAATAAAGTATCAGAATACGATTTAAATTTTTGAATATTTATAATTGGAAAAATATATATGACAATGTGGTAAAAAAATTTTGTAGATGATAGATATGCAAGAAATTACGGACTGCATTGGGCAAATACTGAGAACGGATTTCAGAAGAATATTGATGAGATTTATGCTTTTCAGGTAGGCGTTAAAAATAAAGCTTCTTGTGATTGGATTGAAAGACTGCCTGAAATTGTAAAATGTGAAAAAGTGTATCTTTTAATTGGAAGAAAAAAAGCAGCGAGCCCAATATTGGATAGCTGAATGTAGCCCTTCTATTATTCATATTGAACAGACAGTAGTAATGAGGCAATATATCCCAGCTACAACTACAAGTTTGTGTGACTGTCAGAAGGGCAGATACATTAATCGGGATACTTTAAAGTGAAGTGATTTGAGGAAAATATTAAGGCAGGAGGAAAAAGAAAGTGCCATTTACTGAAATATGTATTTATCAGGTCAAACTAAAAAAGGTAGAGGAATTTGAAACACTAATGCAGGAAGTGAAAAGCTTTTTGGAAGAGCAGGAGGGTCTGCTTTTTCTTCGGCTTATCAAAAGAGGGTATCATATAGATATGGAGCAAATTAAAGAAGGGCTGCCCCCTCTTAAAATCACCCGCATTGTAAAAAGTGTCAAGTACATGCTTTATTGGGAATTTGATACGAAAGAGAGCTATGGAGCGACACAAAAAAAACTTTATGACAGTTACTGGAAGTCTATCGAAAAGTGCTTACTGGTTCCGCACGATAAGTATTTAGGTGAAGAGCTGTTTTGATGAAATTAGCATTGCAGATTAATATACAAAGAAAATGATACTGGAAATTCAGGAATAAAAAGAAAGATGTCAATGCGATAGAGATATAGGAATTTATACGAAACATATTGATAATTTCGGGAAAAAGAAATATAATATTATTACAAACACATGCAAAACAACTACAATATGTTTGAGAGGAGGAAGGTTTATGGCAGAACAGGTTTTAATTCAATTTAGGGCAGACAAAGCACTAAAACAGGAAGTGACCGAAATATATGAGAGACTTGGAATGGATTTACCTACAGCCTTTCGTATGTTCATGACCAGGAGTAAAATGGTAAAAGGACTTCCGTTTGAAGCAACGCTGCCTGAACAGACAATAACAAGAGTGGAAGCAAAGAATGCTTTTTATGAATTGCGGAAGCAGGCGGCTGATGTTCCGGAAATGTCACTTGATGAAATTAATGCTGAAATTTTGGCGGTAAGAGCGGAAAGAAAAAGGTAGACACCTATGGAATATTATGCAGTAATTGACACAAATGTATTATTATCGGCATTGCTTTCTAAACAGGAAGATTCGGCTACTGTAAGGGTATTGGATGCTGTTTTTGAAGGGAAAATTATTCCGTTGTATCATCAGGATATTTTAATGGAATATGATGAGGTACTTCATAGGGAAAAATTCCATCTCCATGAGAAGGTGATACGGACAGTTATTGATGCAGTCAGGCAGTATGGGGTTGAAGTGTTTCCACAACCTACAGGGGAAGTCCTGATTGATATGGATGACCTTGTATTCTATGAAGTTGCTATGGAAAAGAGGGATGATGATGCTTACTTAGTCACAGGTAATCAGAAACATTACCCATTTAGAGATTTTATTATTACTCCTGCGGAAATGATGGCGATTATTGAAACAACGGGAAATTATTGAATCGGTGAAAGGTTTTATATATCGTGCTTATAAATGGTTTTTTAAAGGTGATTTTTCTGTTGAGAATGAGAAAGAAGACGATTTGATGAATGATGATATTGACAATGTGGTGGAAAATATGAAGATTTATTAATGGCACTGTTTGAATATCTATCTAATAAAATAGCCAGTCAAATTCCAGTTTATAGAATTGAATAAATCGGTATTTTGAGAAAGGGAATAATAGCTATGGAAAAAGTAACATTTCGTTATGCACAAAGAAAAGATGTGCCTTTGATTATGGAATTTATTAAAGAGCTGGCGGAATATGAGGGATATCCTAAAATGGTAACTGCTACAGACGAACTTTTGGAGGAATATTTGTTTGATAAAGAGCGTGCAGAAATATTATTTTTAGTTGTTGACAGGGTAGAAGCGGGTTTTGCATTGTTTTTCCAAAGCTTTGCAGCTTATCCGGGGCGTGGCGGTATTTATCTTGATGATTTGTTTGTAAAGCCGGACTACAGGGGGCGTGGATATGGGAAAGCACTGTTTAAACGATTGGCGCAGATTACAAGAGAACGTGGGGGCATGAGAATCGAATGGATTTGTCTGAAAAGTAACCTGTCCAGTATAGGATTTTATAAATCTCTTGGAGGGAAGCAGATGGATATATGTTCTACTTTTCGTTTGGAGAATGAAGCGCTTAAGAAACTGGCAGAAGAATAATGCGTAACTGATACATGTAAATCCAGTTTATAGAATTGAACAATCGGTATAGGGAGGAAAGTATCTGTGATAGTTGAAAAAATATATACGATGTCGTTTGCAAAAATCTATCCCATGCTTGTTGCGAAAGCGGAGAAAAAGGGACGGACTAAGTCAGAGTTGGATGAAGTCATTTGCTGGCTGACTGGATACCATGTAGAACAATTAAATGACCTTTTGGAAAGCGATATTGCCTATGGGGACTTTTTCTTGCAAGCACCAGAGTTGAATCCGAATCGCAGGCAAATAAAGGGTTCCATATGTGGTGTTCGCGTAGAGAATATTGAAGAACCTCTTATGCAGGAAATTCGTTACTTGGATAAGTTGGTTGATGAACTGGCTAAGGGAAAATCCATGGAAAAGATTCTCTGTACAGAATGAGTTTCAAATTCCAGGTTGTCAAATTGATAAATCGGTATTTGTGGTTTTTAGCCGGGAGGTAAAAATGCGTCGTTCAGATAGAGAAGTTAAGGAATTTGAAGATATTTTAGCTATCATGGAAAAATGTGATGTGTGCCGAGTTGCTTTAAATAATAATGGCTATCCGTATATAGTACCACTTAATTTTGGGATGTATATAAAAGAAGATAAAATTGAGTTGTATTTTCATGGAGCTATGGAGGGTACAAAGTATGATTTAATTGAAAAGGATAATAGAGCTAGTTTTGAAATGGATTGTGAGCATAAATTAGTAACAGAAATTGAACGTGGGAGTTGTACAATGGAGTATGAAAGCGTTATTGGACAAGGATACATTGAAATGCTTTCTGATGATGAAAAATATAAGGCATTATGTTTTTTGATGAAGCATTATCATCAAGAGGATTTTCCGTTTAACAAATCAGTAATGTCACATACAAAAGTTTTCAAACTGGTAGTAGAGAAAGTAACAGGTAAAATAAGAATGAAGAAAAATGATAAACAATAAAATTCTTATTTATCAGGCAAAACAATATATGATCAAAGGAGGCATCTATGCTACAAAATGAAATGTATTGATAATTCCTAGTGCAGAGAATATAATGATGTTTGAGTTAAAAGTATTTTGCCACCAACTGATGTTGCGGATTGCTCCGTTGCTTTGCACTCTTGCAATCCTGCAAGCATCGCCGTTAGCTACAAAGTACAGGGAGAAACAGGAATGAGAAGAAAAGACAGGGAAATAACAGATATCCATGTGATAACAGGTATATTGGATCGGTGTAAGACTGCCAGTGTGGCTATGATGGATAAGGATATGCCATATGTGGTACCTCTAAGTTATGGTTATGAGATGAAGGAGGATATCTTAGTTCTTTATTTTCATTGTGCCAGAGAGGGCAGAAAGATTGATATTTTAAAATGTGATAATAGGGTGTGCTTTACTATTTTTAATGAGGGAGAACCTTTGTATACAGATATTCCATGTAATTCAGGATATTACTATTCAAGTATCATTGGAAATGGAGTTGCAGAGTTCATAGAAAATTCTGTAGACAAGCGATATGCTTTAAATAAAATGTTTGCACACCAATCAGGAAAAGATGTAGAATTTACGGAAACACAGGCAGATTCGGTATGTGTGTTTAAAATTGTTTCAAAAGACTATACAGCAAAACAAAAAGTAAAAATGTGAAGGCTATAGCTTCATGTTTGAGTAAAAGCCGAAAGGCATAATATAACAGAAAGGAAATAAAATAATGAAAACATTAGAAGGAAAATTAGTAGCAAATAATATGAGGATTGGCATTGTTGCCGCAAGATTCAATGAGTTTATCGTATCTAAGCTGATTGGCGGTGCAATGGACGGTTTAACCCGTCATGATATTCCGGAAGAGAATGTGACCTTAGCATGGGTGCCGGGTGCTTTTGAGATTCCTGTTGCAGCAAAGAAAATGGCCGAGTCGGGAAATTATGATGCGGTTATCTGTCTTGGAACGGTAATCCGTGGTGCGACCAGCCACTATGATTACGTATGTAACGAGGTTTCAAAAGGGATTGCACAGGTATCCCTGAACACGGGAATACCGGTTATGTTTGGAATCGTGACCACGGAAAATATTGAACAGGCGATAGAACGTGCCGGAACCAAAGCCGGAAATAAAGGATATGACTGTGCACTTGGTGCTATTGAAATGGTGAACCTGTTAAAACAGATGTAAATGGATACCATATAATTGTGAAATAAGGGGAATATTATTATTGCCTGTTTTTAACGGTAGACAATTGTGAAATTCTTTATTTCAAAAACGCGGTTGTGCAAAAACAGAGTTTTGCAATCACCTATTTTTAACAAATGAGAAAGGAGTTCATATGCCGGCACTGTTATTTTTTGATATTGACGGAACGCTGATTACATTGGATGAGGAACATAGGATGCCAGAGAGCACAAAACATGCATTGTATAAGGCAAAGGAAAATGGTCATAAGATTTTTATCAATACAGGGAGAGTAAAAACTGCCATTGACAGGCATTTATTGGAGTTTGGTTTTGACGGTCTGATATGTGGATGTGGGACTTATATTGAATATGAGGGACAGCCTGTTTTCCATCATACCCTTACAAAAGAACAATGCATTTATTATGCAGGGAAGCTTCGGGAATGTAAAATGCAGACGGTATTTGAAGGGAAAGACAGGCTTTTTATAGACGGGGATTATGGACCCGGAGGGTTTATGGAGTATATTTACAAATATTTTTCACAGAATGTAGAATATCCCATTGAAGATTCAGGGCATCCGGAACTTATTTATGATAAGTTTACAACTACCCTGATGCCGGAAAGTGATGAGACAGAATTTCGCAGTCTTTTTTCCGAAAGCTTTCATCTGATTCCCCATGGCAGTCAGGTGATGGAAGCAGTTCCGAACGGATTCAGTAAAGCAACCGGTATCCGGTTTCTCATGGATTATCTGAATGTCCTTCCTGAGGATTGTTATGCATTCGGAGACTCTATTAACGATATGGAAATGCTGGAATATGTACCACATTCGGTAGGTATGGGAAATGCAGTAAAGGAAGTTTTAGATGTGGTTGAGTATCAGACGGCAGAGATTGAAAAGGATGGAATTGAGAAAGCACTGATGCATTATGGCTTGCTATAAAGATGCAGAAAAGATTTCTCTAAGAAAATATTTCATTGTTAGAAGGGGTTAAAATGTTTCGATTAGAAGAGCGGCAATTACATATCTTAATAGGACTTTTGTGTGGAGCCAGTCTGATATTATTATGTTTATTTGGAATTGGAAGACTGCCGGAAAAAAAGGAACCCGGTATTATTGAGGGCATGGGTGATTTTTCAGAGGGCTGGGTGGCTGTTTATGAAACAGAGGATACAGAAAAACTTCAGCAGTACCGGAGTACCCAGGAAGGGGCAGGGAGTAAAGAAAGCAGCATGATTACGGAAGTTGTTAATTTTCCGGATGCATTTAAGGTAAAGAATAAAAAATCCTTAACATTGAGCCATAAGATTCCTGATTTAGACCAGTCTATGGTTTATCTGGCAATCCAGACTGATAATCAGGCTGTGCGGGCATTTGCAGGGGAAGATTTGGTGTACAGCAGTCTGAATGCCGAAAGACGCTTTCCGGTTTCTCATGTGATACCGATAGATCCTCAGTATAGTGGTATGGCGGTTACGATTGAGCTGACCGGTTATGCAAAAAATCAGATAGAGATAGAGGAGATACAGATTGGAAGTTACACGGAAGTACTCGTGGAGATTTTTCGGGAAAACGGAGAGTTTTTTGCTGCGGGAATTTTGCTGCTGGGAATCAGCATCTGCATGCTGGCGGTCTGGTTTCTTGTAAAAAAAGCATGGAAAAGGAAGAAGTTTTTGCTGTATTGCATTCTGGAAGGTTTTGCACTGGGATTCCTCCTTTGTTTGGAAAGCAGTTTTGCCAAATTCCTGATCGGCTGGAATTATGGTGTTTATTTTATACAGACCTGCCTGATTGTCTTTGCGGCAATCCTCCATTTGATAGTAGTCCGCAGCTTTGTGTACAGAAGAAAAATGGTGTTCGTGGTGGATATGGGGATCATAGTTTATGGAATTTTTTACATCAGTGTAATGGTCTTACAGGCATTTTTCTTAATGCGGTTTGATGATATTTATTTTCTGGGGAAAATATTCTTTCTTCTTGGCATTATTTTGTATACAGCCTTGCTAGGCGTGGCAATCTATGTATATAAACGGCGGGAAGGAATAACTGTGTTCTATGCCAATATAACAGTGTTAGTCTGCCTGCTGATAAAGATGATGGTATGGATATTTGTAAGGCAGGAGAATGTGGGCAGATGGTATATTCCTGCGGGGATTTTTATCTATATGCTGGCTGTATGGATTTGTGGATGGAAGCAGATTTTCCATGCGGAGCAGGAAAAGGATATGATAGGATATGGAGATGAGGCGGTAAGGGAACAGGTAATAGAGCAGTTGAATCCTAATTTGCTGTTTGCATCTTTTAAGACCTTGCAGAATTTAATAAAAAATGGTTCCGATAATAGTGTGAAGATGATATACTATATCTCAGTTTACTTCAGGGGGAATTTAAAAGCCGTGAATCTGGCCGGTGAGATGATTCCTTTTGAAGAAGAACTGGAACATATGATAGCTTATCTACAGATGCAAAAAACGAGAAATTCGGAACTTGATTTTGCAATAGAGTGTAAGGTAAAGGATTTTAATGTGCCCAGGCACAGTATAGAACCGATGGTGGAAAATGCAGTAAAATATGGTGTTGCGAATAATGGCAATAAAGGAAATGTTGTGATACGGACATACCAGCGGGAGGAAGGATATGCGATTCAGGTTGTTGATGACGGTGCCGGATTTGACCGGAATAAGCTGACGAAAAAAAGTCCTACAGCATTATTGAATTTGTTTGCGATGTTGGAAAAGACTTGTCAGGCAAAGTTCGAGATGATTTCAAAAGAGGGAAAAGGTACAGTTATCACAATAATTTTGCCGGCATTAGAAAATGATTTGCCTAGAACGGAGTAATTTCCTTAGGCTGGATGGAGGTCACTATGGAGTATATGGATTACGAACAAAACAGACAGTCAGAAAGTGGCAGTAAAAAAATGGGGATTGCTGACCGTTTTATCACAGCCATGTTTCTGCCAAAGGAATATGGAAGTCTTTTGCGGCTGAAAGCTGGGAAAATAATCAGTTATCTGATTCTTCTAATTCTTTTGACGTCTTTAATACAATATGCAATCCCTGCATTAGGAGCCATAACCGGTCTTGGAGGTCTTAAAAATATCATATTGAATGAAATACCGGATTTTGCATTGGAAGAGGGGAAATTCTCGTTTGGCGAGAAGCTGGAAAGAAAGGATACGAATCTGGGAGTCTATGTTCTGGTGGATACCGATAAAGAAAAATTTACAAAAGATGATATACCGGATGGTATGATGGAAGCGGTTCTTGTCAGCAGCACCAATATCCTTTTATATAATAATGTGGCGGGAATCGGAGGGATGTTACAGGAAGATACTTTTGATCATTATAAATCGATTACCATAACTAACCAGACTATTGCAAACGGAGTAAACTGGATATATGCGATATTGATACTGCTGTTTGTAAGTATGTATATCGGTGCTTTCATAAAATATCTGTTTGCCGCTTTGTTGTATTCTGCGGTCATGTACCTGCTGTCTAAAACAATGATGATGGAGCTGACTTATGGAACAGTATATAAGATTGCATTGTTTGCACAATCTGTTGGTGCAATTGTGATGGCTGTAGTATATTGTATCGGTTCACCGTTATTTATTCTGACCGGGAGTGCATTTAATATGCTGGTTACGGTAATCTTAATGAACAAAGCCCTGGTTCAGATGAAATTAGAAAATGAAGCATTATAAGGTTTTGATCAGCTGCCTGGCAGCTTCTTCTGACATAGAACTTAAAGCAGAGTTGTGGAATGTGATTTCGTTTGTAACGTCTCTTTCGAACCATACAGGTGGTTCATAGGACAGGGCAGATTTCTCATCCGGGAACTCTACTTCTGCCAGAAAGAGTCCTTCAAAAAGTCCGTGGAAGATATCCAGTTCAATGACCAGATTATCTTTTTCCGGTATGTTATATCTGGTTTTGGTAATGATGTTCCCTTCTGTTTTAGTCAGCAGTTTCTCATACGCTTCTCTGGTAAGGGGGAATTCTGCTTCTTCCCTTTTCATCAGACCATTTCCCTTGTAAGTAAGGATATAGGAATCATTCTTTTTACGGATACGGAGTACAGGACTGGTAATGATATATGCCTGTTCCAGATTGTCATTTGGATATGCCGGCAGATTTTCCGGCAGTTCTTCTTTTTTTACTAAAAATTTTCTTTCAATTTCCATGGAAATCTCCCTTCTGCCAGTGAAATGGTTTTGTCATTATTAGATATTCAGGCTGCAATCGTTTCATCAAGTATAACCTTAGCATATTTTACCTTCATTGACAAATATTTTAATATAAATTAAAATATTGCTAGTTGTATGAAGAAAGGAAGATGTCAATGAAGAAGGTATATTTATTTTTGGCTACAGGCTTTGAAGAGGTAGAGGCATTAACGGTTGTAGATATTTTGAGAAGAGGCGGTGTTGACTGCAAAACAGTATCAGTTACAGGAGATTATGATGTCACAAGCTCTCATATGGTTACCGTGAGAGCTGATTTATTATTTGATGAAGCGGATTTTTCTGACGGAGAGATGCTGGTCCTGCCTGGAGGGATACCGGGAACACCTAATCTGAAAGCACATGAAGGACTTGCGAAGCTGATTGGACAGTACAAAGAGGCGGGAAAAGATCTGGCAGCAGTGTGTGCAGCACCAACTATATATGGTGAAATGGGACTTTTGGAAGGAAAAAATGCAACCTGTTTTCCGGGAATGGAAGAAGGGCTGCTTGGTGCAAATAAGCTGACAGATAATGTAGTCTGTGATGGGCAGTTTATAACCAGCAGGGGTATGGGAACCTGCATTGATT
This sequence comes from Lachnospiraceae bacterium, assembly GCA_029063085.1. Lineage (GTDB taxonomy): Bacteria > Bacillota > Clostridia > Lachnospirales > Lachnospiraceae > CAG-590. The sequence continues at coordinate 4,976 of JAIDOW010000059.1, read as the reverse complement.
TTGGTCTTGCCCTGCTTGCAAGATTGACAGATCAGGATAAAGCACAGGAGATAGGAAAGAAAATCGTATATTACAGATAACAGTACAGACACTTATGAACCGGGTCTGACTGTAAGTCAAATACCGCAGCCAAGGTCAGTGCAGGTATATTCACCTGACTTGCTGCCTGCGGGAATAAAAGAGGACATAACATATGTATCAGATAAAAATATCTGTGCGCAGTTTAGTGGAGTTTATTTTCCGAAGCGGAGATATTGCCAGCAAAGATGGCACGTTTTCTAAAGAGGCAATGCAGGAAGGAAGCAGAATCCACAGGAAAATCCAGGGAAAGATGGGATTAAATTATGCGGCAGAAGTACCTTTGAAAATTGATATTGTAAAACCTGATTTTGTACTTACCATTGACGGAAGGGCAGACGGAATCCTGACGGAGGAAAAAGGGGTTACGATAGATGAGATCAAAGGTGTTTATAAAAAGCTGGAACATATAGAGTGTCCTGTTTTTGTGCATAAGGCTCAGGCGATGTGCTATGCCTATATATATGCTCTGGAAAAAGAACTTGATGAGATAACAGTGCAGATGACTTATTGTAATCTGGATACCGAGGAAATCAAGAGATTCCGTGAAACGTTTTCTTTTGAGTTTTTGAAAAACTGGTTTCATGAACTGACCGAGGAATATTGCAGATGGACACAATTTGATGTGGATAACAGGGAGATGAGGAATGACACTATAGAGCATCTGGAATTTCCTTATCCTTATAGAAATGGACAAAGAGATATGGCCGGTACGGTATATCTGTCCATAAAAGGGAAACGGAATTTATTTGTTCAGGCACCTACGGGAATCGGAAAAACCATGGCTGCCATCTTTCCGGCAGTAAAGGCGATGGGAGATGGATATGGGGAAAAACTGTTTTATCTGACGGCAAAAACGATTGCCAGAGGTGTTGCTGTTGACGGTCTGGAGGTTTTAAGGAAAAACGGATTACACTTTAGGAGTGTTTTAATTACGGCAAAAGAAAAGATATGCCCGTTAGAAGAAGTAAACTGTGAACCGGAGCATTGCCCCTATGCGAAAGGGCACTATGACCGGATCAATGAAGCTGTTTATGACTGCATTATCCATGAAATGAATATTACAAGAGAAGTTTTATTGGAATATGCCAATGGGCATATGGTGTGTCCGTTTGAAATGAGTCTGGATGTCAGTCTTTTTGTGGATGGCATTATCTGTGATTATAATTATGTATTTGATCCAAGGGTGAAGCTTAAGAGGTATTTTGGGGAAGGTGCTAAGGGAGAGTTTCTATTTTTGGTAGATGAGGCTCATAATCTTGTAGAGAGAGCATCCTCCATGTATAGTGCTGCACTTTTTAAAGAAGATTTTTTGAAAATGAGGAAACTGCTGCTTCCTTATCACGCAAAGCTTGGAAAACTTCTTGGCAGCTGTAACCGGGAACTGCTGGTTTATAAAAAAGAATGCGATAATGATAAAGGCTATACCATGATTGACAGTCTTGACAGTTTTTATTTAAAACTGTTAAGGGTACATGCACAGATGGAATCATTTTTAGAAGAGAGTAAAGAGATACCGGCACTGAAACCCCATAAAGAAGAAATACTGGATTTTTATTTTCAGATTAACCAGTTTTTAAATATTTATGAGCTGCTTGATGAAAGTTATGAAATATATGGAGAACAGTTAAGGGATAACTGTTTTATGATAAAATTATATTGTATCCATCCCGCAAAAAACCTGACAGACTGCATTGAAAAGGGGAATGCGACAGTTTTCTTTTCTGCTACGATGCTGCCCATTACTTATTATAAAGAGCTTTTACATGACAGTGAAGAGGATTATGCAATTTATATTCCTTCCCCATTTCCCAGAGAAAACAGAGGGTTGTTTGCAGGTATTGATGTCAGCAGCCGCTATAAGTTAAGGGGACCCGGGCAGTATGAAAGGATGGCAAGGTATTTAGACTGTCTGGTACATGGGAAAAAGGGAAATTATATGGCGTTTTTTCCTTCTTATAAGATGTTAAATGATGTTTACGAGGCGGCTGTGGAGCATGGACTGTTGTCAGATATAGATGTGATATGCCAGAGTGCACATTTATCAGAGGAGGAGAGAGAAGCTTTTTTAGGACGCTTTCGGGAGAAAGATGCACCAGTATTGGGATTTTGTATTTTGGGTGGTATATTTTCTGAAGGGATTGACCTGGCCGGCAAGTATTTGATTGGTGCGGCAATTATAGGGACGGGACTTCCCATGGTCTGTAATGAAAAAGAGATACAGCAGCAGTATTTTGCGGATAAAGAGGGAAAAGGGTTTGAGTATGCATATCTGTATCCGGGAATGAACAAGGTGCAGCAGGCAGCGGGACGTGTAATCCGCACCATGGAAGATAAAGGAGTGATTCTTTTGCTGGACGAACGCTTTGTAACAAGGCAGGTAGTGGACACATTTCCAATGGAATGGGAGGATTATCAGGTTGTAACTCTGGGCACTGTAGAGGAAAAAATTTCGGATTTCTGGAAAGGGTGCTGACTTGCAACAAATGGAAAAAAGAGGTATACTTACATCAACTATAAAACAGCAATTTGGTTATGCCTGGTTGGCAGTAACAGTACTAAGGAGAATGAATGAGACGATTATTTGTAAGTGATTTGGACGGAACACTGTTAAATAGCAAGGCGGAATTAAGTGATGTGACAACAGATATCATCAACAAAGGAATTCATCAGGGACTGGAGTTTACGGTATCTACAGCAAGAACCCCTGCGACGGCACTTAAGATTATTGAGGGTCTCAATCTGAAGCTTCCAATCATGATGATGAATGGTGTTTTAATTTATGATATGGAACAAAAGAAATACATAAAGCAGACTGTTTTAGATGAAACGGTTGTTATGGTTTTGTTAGGAATGATCAAGTTAAGGGGACTCAGTTGTTTTTTGTATTCGTTGGCAGATGACCAGTTCTTTGCATATTATGATAGTGTGGATTCGGTTTCACTGAATTATTTTCGCAATGAGCGTATCATGAAATTTGATAAAAAGTTTGCAGAGGTAGAAGATTTGAGCCTGGTGGCAGGAAAAAATATCATTTACTGCATGCTTCGGGAGCCAAAGGAAAGGCTGGAAGGTCTTTATCGTGAATTGGCGGTAGTAAAGGGAGTCAAAACAGAGTTTTATGCAGATATTTACAGCGATAACTATTATATGCTGGAAATATATAGTGATCAGGCTTCCAAGAAAGAAGCACTTTCCTATCTTCGTACGTTTAAGAATTATGACAGTGTGATAAGTTTTGGGGATAATCTGAATGATAAAGCATTGCTGGAAGCCAGTGATTATTTTTATGCAGTTGCAAATGCACATCCTGAAATTCAAAATATGGCACATTCCGTGATTCCATCTAATGATGAAGACGGTGTTGCCCGGTTTATTGAACAAATGATGAAACAAACCGGAGAAATGGAGTAGTTATGGAGAATATTACAGTTAAGGATATTGTGGAATTTACAGACGGAGTACTGATGTGTGGGGATGAGAACACTCCAGTAAAAGACATTTGTACAAATTCTAAGGAAATAAAAGAAGGTGATTTGTTTGTTCCCATTATCGGAGAAAAAGTAGATGCACACCGTTTTATCGAATCAGCATTGGAAACGGGGGCGGCAACGCTTACTTCCGTACATAATGATGTAGATGTGTCTGACAGACCGTATATCCGTGTAAATGATACTGTGGATGCCCTACAGCGAATCGGGGCAGCTGTCAGAAAACGGATTCCGATTCCTGTGGTTGCAGTAACTGGAAGCGTGGGAAAAACGACTACAAGAGAGATGATAGCAAAGGCACTTTCTTCGGGAAAAAGGACTTATCAGACAGAGGGAAATCTGAATTCTCAGATTGGTGTTCCGATCACACTGTCCAGAATGAGCGAAAAGGATGAGATTGCAGTATTAGAGCTGGGAATCAGTGAAGACGGACAGATGGATGTTTTATCTGAGATGGTAAGACCTGATATGGCAGTTGTGACTACCATCGGAGTTGCCCATATTGAATTTATGAAAACACGTGAGAACATAAGGAAGCAAAAACTCAGTGTTGTTCATTTTATGAGAGAAGGGGGGACTTTGTTTTTAAATGGTGATGACGAGTTATTAAGAAATGCAAAAGAGGCTGAAGGACTTACCTGCCGCACACTTTACTATGGAACGCAAGACTGGTGCGATTACTATGCAAAGGATATTGTGTACCATGATTCCCATACTGAATTTACCTGTGTGCATGGCGGACAGGAGGTGCCTGTTTTGTTAAATACACTTGGTAAGCACAATGTAGGAAATTGTGTTGCAGCATTGGCGGTAGCAAATGAAAACGGAATTCCGATGTCTGTTGCAGCTGCCGGTTTTTCGGGATTTGAGGGACTAAGACAGCGGATTGTCCATATAGATAACAAATTTACCATGATTGATGATACTTATAATGCCAGTCCGGATTCCATGAAAGCGAGTATCAGGGTGTTATGTGATATACCTTGTAATGGGCGAAGGATTGCCGTTTTGGGAGATATGTTTGAATTGGGAGAAAATGAAGTCAGATATCATCAGGAAGTTGGGGAATTTCTGCTGGATAAGCCGATAGATGAAGTGATAGTGATGGGAGAATTATCCCAGAACATCAAGCAGATTCTGGAAAAAAATGAAAGCAAAATAAAAGTATATACATTTTCTGATAATGAAGAGGCGGCAATTTATCTGATGGCTACCCTGAAAACGGAAGATGTGGTTTTGCTCAAAGCCTCGAACGGAATGAATTTAAAAGAGGTTGTAAATATTCTGCTGTCTGAGTAAAGTCAATGCAGCAGGGCGGTGTCATTGAATTAAAAATATTGTTAATTTAAAAGAAGATGCTTGACATAGTGATATAAGGGTGATATTATAATAACAGTAATCATTACT
>JAIDOW010000058.1:1746-56959 GCA_029063085.1 Lachnospiraceae bacterium | reverse complement strand
AGACGGGTCTCTCTTAGGATAACCATAAGCCCCCCTTTTCCTGCTGTGTACCGATACCGTCGTATGGAAGCTGTTTCCTGATACAATATACAAGAATTTCTGCCCTGCGGGCGGCACGGCCGGTACTATTGTGACCGGTTAGTTATTGGACTTTATAATATTATTTATTACCATCCGGTAAGAAGATAATATCTGATAAGGGATTACCTTCCCGTTTGGAACAAATATCCTCCGCCCCGCCGGAGGCGTATAAATTCTTGTGTTGATTCTACCAGTGAACAGCTTTCAACATGAGCCTTTGAAGAGTATAAGCTGTGGAGATATTATAGGATTCTAAGTGTAGGACTATCTCATCCGTCGGTACTTAGCTGGCAGTCCGCATAAAATGCGGGCTGGCAGCTTATGTACCGTTACGCATGAGATGGAGCGCAAGCGGGGACGGAACGTGAATCCTATAATATCTCCACAGCGACCCCCACCAACCCCTCATGTTGAAAGCGTCCTCTTTAGTAATCTAAACAAGAATTTATTTTAAACTGTCTTCTTCTACGGCGGCTTTCAGGGCCGTTCCGGTTATTTCTTCAAAAATCTTCATAAATTCCTTACCGGTAATGGTTTCTTTCTCAATCAGATAGCCCGCCAATGCATCCAATACGGATTCATTTTCTTTGATAAGATTGTACGCTTTGTCATAAGATGCCTTCATCACTTCACGGATTTCTGTATCAATCTCCGTTGCAGTACCCTCAGAGCAGTTCATAACTGAGCGTCCATCCAGATAACGGTTTTGAACCGATTCCAGTGCCACCATTCCGAATTTATCCGACATACCATACATGGTGATCATCCTCCTTGCCATGTTGGTTGCCTGTTCTATATCATTTGATGCCCCTGTGGTAATAGAATCAAATTTAATTGCCTCTGCCGCACGTCCGGCTAAAAAAGTTACGATATCCGCTTCCATTTCTGCTTTGGAATTCAGATATTTCTCTTCTTCCGGCACCTGCATAACATAGCCCAGAGAACCCATGGTTCTGGGAATAATCGTAATCTTTTGTACCGGTTCTGTATGCTTTTGCAATGCAATACAAAGCGCATGACCAGTTTCGTGATATGCAACAATTTCTTTTTCCTTTTTGCTGAGAATCCGGTCTTTTTTCTCTTTTCCTGCAAATACAACTTCCACAGATTCAAACAAATCTGCCTGATTCACATATTCTCTTCCTGCCTTAACTGCTGCAAGTGCTGCTTCATTGATAATATTGGCAAGGTCTGCACCTACTGCACCTGAAGTTGCCAGAGCGAGCTCCTTAAAATCAACAGTTTCGTCCATCTTAACATTCTTCGCATGTACCTTTAAGGTCTCAATCCTTCCCTTTAAATCGGGTTTTTCCACAATTACACGTCGGTCAAAACGTCCGGGACGCAGTAATGCTTTATCCAGTATCTCCGGTCTGTTCGTGGCTGCCAGAATGACAATACCCTTAGAAGTATCAAAACCGTCCATTTCAGAAAGCAGCTGATTCAATGTCTGTTCTCTTTCCGAATCACCACCACCATATTTACTATCCCGGCTTCTACCGATCGCATCAATCTCATCAATAAAAATAATACAGGGTGCCATGGAATTGGCCTGCTTAAATAAATCCCTTACACGGGAAGCACCGACACCCACATACAGCTCCACAAAATCAGAACCGGAAAGAGAGAAAAACGGAACATTCGCCTCTCCTGCCACTGCTTTGGCCAAAAGTGTTTTACCAGTTCCCGGTGGACCTACAAGCAGTGCCCCCTTCGGAAGCTTCGCACCAATCTCTAAATATTTTTTGGGATTATGAAGGAAGTCCACCATCTCTTTCAAAGATTCTTTGGATTCTTCCTGCCCTGCAACATCAGCAAAGGTCACTCCTGTTTTCTTTTCAACATACATTTTGGCATTACTCTTGCCAACTCCCATCATACCGCCGCCCTTGGACATGGAACGCATAAAAAGCCAGATGATCAGGTAAAATACTCCTATCATCAGCACCCACGAAAGAATATTGCCAATAATTGCTGCATTACTCTCATCTACTGCGGTATAATCAAGTTCACCCTTTTCCTTTGCTGTCTCCAGGCGATCTATCAGACTAATGTCTGAAATGCGGATCGCATAATAACTTTTCTTCTTAGATGATTTCTTCTTCTCCCTTGGTGTGATCTCAAGCGTGGATCCATAAATCTTAACAGATTCCACCTCTCCCTTATCCAGCATATCCAGAAACTGACTATAGGAAATCTCTTCCTGCTGACTTGTCTGATATCTGCTGTATGCATAGAAAAATAAAAGCGTTAACCCAATAGAAACCACCAGCATAAAAAGAAAACTTCTATTCGGTGTCTTCTTATTATTGCTATTTTGATTATTGTCATTTTGTGGATTCTTATTTTCTTCCAAATTCTTATCCTCCTGTTATCTTATTTAATATACCAAAACTTTTCCGATATAAACCTTTCATATTTTTTACACATTAATCTATACTGATTACGCAAAGTATATTATATCGGTTCTTCCCTAAATTAGCAATCGCATTTTAATGTAGATTCTGTGAAGTCACTTTTTGGTATATTTACACTTTTTTGGACAGAATAAATGAGAGGTTACAAAACCTTATTTTTTTGAATTGACTATCCCCCTTATTTCATATAAAATAAGTCATAAGTATGTCTTTGTATAAGAATGGATATCATTTCAGAAAAGCAAACACTATGCAACAACCAAATTTACGGAGGAAAAATATATGGCAGTCAAGTATGTATTTGTCACAGGTGGTGTTGTTTCCGGCTTAGGAAAAGGAATCACGGCCGCCTCTTTGGGAAGACTTTTGAAAGCTCGTGGTTACAAAGTAACCTGTCAGAAGTTTGATCCTTATATCAATATCGACCCTGGAACCATGAATCCTATCCAGCATGGCGAAGTCTTTGTAACCGATGACGGTGCAGAAACAGATCTGGACCTTGGTCACTATGAAAGATTCATTGACGAGAATCTTAACAAAAAATCTAACGTTACCACAGGTAAGGTTTACTGGAGTATTTTACAAAAAGAGCGTCGTGGTGATTTCGGAGGACACACCGTACAGGTTATTCCTCACATCACCAACGAAATACAGAGCCGGTTTTATCGTAATCTGGATTCTGCCGAGACAGAATTCGCCATTATCGAAGTAGGGGGAACTGTGGGTGATATCGAAAGCCAGCCATTCCTTGAGGCAATCCGCCAGTTCCAGCACAACATAGGGCATGAAAACTGTATTATGATCCATGTCACCTTAATTCCATATCTACGGGCTTCCGGTGAAATGAAGACCAAGCCAACCCAGGCAAGTGTTAAAAATCTTCAGTCTCTGGGTATTCAGCCGGACATTCTGGTATGCCGTTCCGACTACCCGTTAGAAGACGGCATGAAGGATAAGATTGCCCTGTTTTGTAATGTACCAAGTGAAAATGTCATCCAGAATCTGGATGTAGACGTATTATATGAAGCTCCGCTTGCCATGGAAAAGGAAAAGCTGGCAGATGTGGTATGCAAATGTCTGCATGTGGATTGTCCGGAACCTGATCTGGAAGAATGGGTTGCCATGATCGACCGTTGGAAACACCCTGTTAAAAAAGTGAAAATTGCCCTGGTCGGCAAATATGTTTCTCTGCACGATGCTTACATCTCTGTTGTAGAAGCTTTAAAACACAGTTCCTTTGCCTGCAATTCCGATTTGGAAATCATGTGGATGGATTCCGAATTATTAAATGATGACAATGCAGCAGATGAATTAAAAGATGCTGACGGCATTATCGTTCCTGGTGGTTTTGGTGACCGTGGCATTGAAGGAATGATCAGTGCCATCCGCTATGCCCGTGAAAACAATGTTCCATATCTTGGTCTCTGTCTTGGCATGCAGCTCACTATCGTAGAATTTGCCAGACATGTATTGGGGCATCATGATGCACATTCCAGTGAATTTAATCCAAGCAGTGTTCATCAGGTCATCCATATCATGCCGGATCAGGACGGTGTAACCGATCTTGGTGGAACCCTGCGCCTTGGAGCTTATCCATGTGTTTTGAAAGAAGGCTCTAAGTCCTATGATCTCTATGGTTCAAAGGAGATCACAGAACGCCACCGCCACCGTTATGAAGTTAATAACGATTATCGTGAAGCACTTTCTTCCCACGGTATGGATTTAGTGGGACAGTCACCGGACGGCCACATTGTGGAAATGATTGAGATTCCGGATCATCCTTGGTTTATCGGCACACAGGCACACCCTGAATTCAAGTCACGTCCCAACAAACCTCACCCTTTATTCAAAGGATTTATTGCTGCTTCCCTTGAATATCAGGCTAAAAAATAAGTCAAATCATAAATTATATAACATGCCAAAAGGCGGCAGGGAAAAAATTCCCTGCCGCCTTTAAAGCTTTATGAAGCACTCTTTCCGGAAGTTTCTTCCTTTTCTGCTTCTGCATCCCCAATATAGAGGAAGGTATTCCCCTGATCTATAAAGTGAATATAAGAAATATCCATATCCATATAAGTAGTCATACCGTTTTCCACTACATCTGCCTGATTTTCCAGCTTAAGGTCAGAATAAAAATCAGTAATCTCCTTTTCAAAAGCATCATAATTATCCTTATTCGTAACCGCTTCCAACCAAAGCTTTTCAATGGCTTTTCCTTCCCATGTTATATGAACGGTAACCTTTATATCTTTAAAAGCTGTATTCAGCACTGTCTTACCATCATCAAATTCTGAATCATCATACTTGTCGCCAAATGCCTCTTTCAAATCATCATTTGTTGTCTTCATCGTGATATCAACAATCGGCATAATACTATTACTCTTTTTCCCACATCCGGTAATCACACTGCAAGTTACCAATGTGATTGCCAATAAAATCATTATAACTTTTTTCTTGTTCATCTTTTTACCTCTGCCTTTTATCCAATAGTTTGTTGCTTGTTTCTTTTCTATTATAGTGATAGTCTGCCCTTCCGTCAACCAATTCACCGTAATTTCACATAACAGGCTCCCTGCAAGCAAAACCCCTCCATAAACAAAAGAGCCTCAAATTTGAATCGCCCCAAAAGGCGGAATATCCGGCTCATTGCCCACAGAAATAAATAGGACTGCCACACTAAACTTTATTTCTCCTCTTACTGCCTAAATCTAACAGCAAAGAAATATTCTAAGTGCCACAGTCCTATCCCATTAACATAATTAATTATAAAATTTTAATCCTCATACCTCGTCTCGCGAATCACTTTACGTACCGGAAGCACAAATGTTGGAGAAACAGAAAGCTCGTCAATTCCCATCTTCACAAACTGCTCTGTCAGAGTGGTATCCGCACCTAATTCGCCACAGATTCCAACCCAGCACCCTCCTTTATGTCCATTATCGATGACCATCTGAATCATTCTAAGGATTGCCGGATGGTGTGAATCATATATATTATCAAGCTTTGGATTCTGACGGTCAATAGCCAGCGTATACTGCGTTAAATCATTCGTTCCTATGCTAAAGAAATCCACTTCCTTCGCCAACAGATCGCTGATCATGACTGATGCCGGTGTTTCGATCATAATACCAAGCTCGACCTCACCGTACTCAACATTATTCGAATCTAATTCCTTCCTTACTTCCTCACAGATTTTCTTAATATCCTGTACCTCTTTTACAGAAATAATCATCGGAAACATAATGGAAATAGTTCCAAACGCTGAAGCCCTATACAAGGCACGAAGCTGTGTTTTAAAAATCTCCACCCGGTCCAGACAGATACGGATTGCACGATATCCCATGGCAGGATTCTCTTCGTGCTCCATATTAAAATAATCCACCTGCTTATCTGCTCCAATATCGAGAGTACGAATAACCACCTTCTTACCTGCCATATTCTGTGCCACTGTTTTGTAAACCTGAAATTGCTCTTCCTCTGTAGGATAATTATCCTTTTCCAGATATAAAAATTCACTTCGGAACAAACCTATTCCCGCTGCATCATTAGCCAGTACATTTCCTACATCTGCCACACTTCCTATATTAGCATATAATTTAATATGTCTGCCATCTACCGTCTCATCAGGCTGTCCTTTTAATTTTAAAAGGAGTTCTCTTGCTTCCTCTTCCTTCTTTTTTTCCTCTATATATTTCTCCAGAGTTGCCACATCAGGATCCACAAAGAAAATTCCCTGTTTGCCATCCACGATAGCCATCTTGCCATTCCACTCTTCTTTGATATCAATACCGATCAAAGCCGGAATATTCATTGTTCTTGCAAGAATCGCTGTATGGGAATTGGAAGAACCCAGCCTTGTCACAAATGCCAGCAGCTTGGATTTATCCATCTGAACCGTCTCACTCGGGGCCAGATCCTCTGCGACAATAATAACAGGTTCTTCCCCTATATCGCTATTACTTTCCCCTCCGGAAAGTACACTGATAATACGTTCTGAAATATCCTTGACATCTGCCGCCCTCGCCTTAAAATATTCGTCTTCCATCTCAGCAAACATTACAGAAAAATTGTCGCCGGTAGTCGCTACGGCAAACTCTGCATTCACTTCGTCATTACGGATAATGTTATAAACCGAATCATTATAATCATCATCCTCCAGCATCATAGCATGGACTTCAAATATCATGGCATTCGCTTCACCAACCTCTGCAACGGCTTTGTCATGTAGTTTCCCCAGTTGTTCAATTGCTTTTGCCTTCGCCGCTTCATATCTGGCAACCTCCGCCTCTACATCCTCAACCTTGCTTCTCTTCACCTGCTGCTGGTTTTTGGAATAAAATAAAATTCTGCCAATTGCAGTTCCTTTAAAAATAGATTTTCCTGTAAACTGTTCCATCATTAACCTCCTTCTATCTTACCCATTCTTAATACTTTCTATATTGTGCAAAAAAAGACTTCCACACTAAACCTTATCATCCTTATTGCTACACAAATTTAACAAAGAATACTGCATCATATTTCATTCCTGCTTATCTTTGTCAAATTGGTATAGCAAAAAGAGCGCATTTTTCTTAGTGCGGCAGCCCCTTTCTTCCGATACTATCATAAGTAATTGACAGTTTTGCTTGCCTAAATTTCATTCGAGACGCTAATTTTCCTGACTGTCAACCTCGTACATCGCGGAAAATTTACCCTGCAAAGTCAGCCCCCGCTGTTCACCGCGAGGGATCTGACCCTCGCGGTAATCACCAAATATCCTGCAAACACTGCTGCCTGGCTCGTTGCATGCGGGAATGAAAATCATCCTGCATCAAACTATCAACAACTTAATATTCATAGTACCAGATTGTAATCCAAATTGCCAATTATAAATTAGCTTTCATAAACTCTTCCATCTTAGCTATTGCTGCATCTTCGTCATCGCCTTCTGCCTTAATCACAACTTCTGCACCTGACTTAACACCGAGGCTCATAACCGCCATCAACTTGGTAGCATCCGCACTCTTACCGTTAGCTTCTAATGTGATCGTAGAAGAAAAATTCTTTGCTTCCTTCACAAGCATTCCCGCCGGTCTTGCATGGATACCGATCGCATCCGTAATAACATAAGTAAATTCCTTCATTCATCATGTCCTCTCTTTCTTGATTATTTTCATTCATGTGAGAACGATTACCCATTATATCCTCCCACACGCCAAATGGATGATTGATAATTCTTCCTTATCAATGGTGTTTTTATTATAACAAATGCACAAAACAAAGTCAATAATATAGTTGTTTTTTTCTTTTTTTCCATTTTCTGTCCTTTTGGCATTTCTCATCTTTGTGCATTCTGCATCCCTTGTGGTATCGTTTTCATATTTTATTTTTAACTTTTTCCATATCTGTAATACTTATATTTTTGTTCTTCTCCCAAAAATATTGGAAATGCCATAGGAATATATCTCCCTTCCTAAGTCCATAGTATTCTCAATCTTTTCTCTCTTATTCTTTTCCTCTGCTTCTTTTCTAAAAGTACAGGTAACGTTTCCACACTGTGTACAGTGGTCACATCCGCTTTCTTCCTTATTTTCCGTATATTCCGCTGTAAAAATTACGCTTTTTAGCGGACGAAGCATTCCCTGCTCCCATGTCACACCTGCCTTGGCCAGTATGCTCAAAGCTGTTTCAGTCTCCTCTATATCCTCTTCCTCCAGAAAGTGATATGCCCCTATCCACTTACCCGTTTTTTGAAACGAAAGTACATTGATTTTTTCATATGCCTTTGACAAAAATTCCATTCCATAACATTCTATGCAGTATGAAAGCAGTAAATGCTCTGCCGCAAGCTCCGCCAGCTTATCAAATTTACTCCCCAGCGTGACGGCACAGGTAATATTCTGAGGCAGATAACAAATCCCTGCCTGTACTACGGTAAACTCTGCCAGGAATCTTCCCACCGCTTCTGCCAGCTGCCTGTCTTTTTCATCAAAATGATATCTTTTTATAAAATGTCCGATTTCCAATTCTTCATACTGAAAAGAAAACGTATAATTTTCCGTCTCCATATTACTCTCCCTTTCCATGTGCAAATTTTCCAAAGTAACATGACAAATTTTTATTTATACATCAGCCATGTTAATGATATCCTTTACATACTTTTCCTATAAAAGAGACATACTAATCCCATTCTTATTAAAATCGGAGGTTACTACATGGAATATTTTAATGTTTTTTACCAATCCCTGTTTTCTATCATCGCTTTGTTGATCCTGACAAAATTACTGGGATACAGACAGGTATCCCAATTCAGTATGTTTGATTATATCAACGGCATCACTATTGGTTCTATTGCAGCGGAAATGGCAATCGACCTGGAAGGAAATTTCCTAAAACCCCTTCTTGCCATGGTGGTATACGCAGTCTTTGTCATCCTATTGTCCAAGATCTCACAAAAATCCATTCCTCTCAGACGATTGATCAACGGTAAAGCGATTATGCTTTATCAGGACGGAAAAATATATAATGAAAACTTAAGAAAAGCAAAAATGGATGTTGACGAATTTCTGGTAGAATGCCGTGTAAACGGATATTTTGACCTGTCCCAGATTGAAAGTGCCGTACTGGAACCAAACGGAAAAATCAGTTTTCTCCCCGTTACGGAAGACCGCCCTGCCACACCAAAGGATTTGGGGATCAAACCTGCACAGGAAGAAATATTTGCCAACATCATCATAGACGGGCATATCATGAAGGAAAACCTGAAGCATGTCGGAAGGGATCAGAACTGGCTCAACCAACAGTTAGACGGACAAAACATCAAAAAACCGGAAGATGTATTTCTTGCCATCTGTGATAAACAGGGTAATTTTTATGCCTTTCCCAAAATGGATCACCTTGTGGACAAAGATATTCTTGGATAACAGACTGCCAATTCCACATTCAAACCAAATAACTTATGCCTCTTCCTCCGGATTAGAAGTTGCTGCAATAATTTCCTTAATAGAATGCTTTCCACCTGTTTTCTCCTCTTTCGCTTCCTCTGCTGCATTTTCCGCTTCCATCTCGGCAGCAAGCCTGCCTGCCTCAATCTTGGAATCTGCATAAGTATTCTCATAACCAACCAGATGTGCCTCTTCTTCCGGAGTTTTATGTTCAGTCTCGTTAAGATACGGCTTAAATACATGCCGGAAAATCCATGCCTGTAAATATGCCGTCAGAGAAAACCCGATGATCAATACACTCACACGTGCAATATTCATCATATATACAGAAAATGCTACTGCTGCAAAAATAAACCATACCCCAATCGTTTCCGGCACATGCGTCATTACCATAGCCAGTGCATTCTTTACGGTTCCTCCAATCGTATTGGTAAATTTCGCCTGCAATGGCCATACATAAGTAAAAATCATTGCATATAATACCAGTAAAATTACACTGATCACCGTGAGTGGCTTATACATACTGTTTCCCGTAAGCTTCCACTGTGATACCCAATACCAGACATCCACACTTAAAATAATACCTGCTGCCAGCAAAAGCAGCCACATGATAACAGACTGTTTAAAATTATCCTTGAAACTTTTTTTATACATGCGAAAAATATATCCGTCTTCCCTGCTCCATGTATTAATCGCCACATAGTAAAGTGCCGTCAGTGCAGGACCAATCGTAATAATCGGAATGCAGCTGACCAGAAACAGTACATTCAATACAATCATATCTGCAATGCGATTCATCAACTTAAAAAACGGATTGTCCTCATTAAATATTCCATCTAGCATAAATAAACTCCTTTAATATACCTTTAGTAATTCTATCAGAAAGATCTGCCTTTTCTTCATCTTTCCCCAATGATTATAATATCCCACCTGTCCCTATTGTTCAAGTGAAAAATCAATGAACTAATTTATTGTACAGCCTCAGACTAAATTGCATCTGAAAACCATGTTATTTTGCCGTTTTTGCTTGACAAACCTTGAAAAAACACTACTATATTACATAGGTGTGTATTCACACAATTTTTTATTCAGAACAACGCGAAAGAAAGGAATATATATTTTATGAAAACACCATTTGTAACGAAAGAACAGCTTGATACAATCTGTACCCAGTATCCGACACCTTTTCACCTCTATGACGAAAAAGGAATCCGTGAAAACGCTAGAAAATTAAAGCAGGCCTTTGCATGGAACGACGGATTTAAGGAGTACTTTGCTGTAAAGGCAACGCCCAATCCAACTATTTTAAGGATTTTACAGCAGGAGGGCTGCGGAATGGACTGTTCTTCCTATACTGAACTGTTAATGTCTGATAAATGTGGTTTTGCTGGAAAAGATATCATGTTTTCCTCTAACGATACCCCGGCAGAAGATTTCTGTCTTGCCGCTAAGCTTGGTGCCACCATCAATCTGGACGACATTACTCATATCGATTTTTTAAAGGAAACCATTGGTTCACTTCCGAAACGTATTTCCTGTCGTTTTAATCCGGGCGGCAAGTTTGCTATTGCCAATACCATCATGGACAATCCAGGCGATGCCAAATACGGTATGACGAGACCGCAGATGGTCGAAGCTTTCAAAAGACTACAGGAATACGGAGTAGAAGAATTCGGTATACATGCCTTCCTTGCAAGTAATACCGTAACCAATGATTATTATCCTACGCTTGCAAAAATATTATTTGAAACAGCCGTAGCATTAAAAAACGAAACTGGTGCACACATTACTTTTATCAATCTTTCCGGTGGTATCGGTATCCCTTATACACCTGACAAACAGCCGAATGATATCCTTGCTATTGGTGAAGGTGTCCGTAAAGCTTATGAAGACGTATTAATCCCTGCCGGAATGGGAGACGTAGCCATTTACACGGAACTTGGTCGTTTCATGCTGGCTCCATATGGTCATTTAGTAACCAAAGCCATACACGAAAAGCACACCCATAAGGAATATATCGGGGTGGATGCCTGTGCCGTAAATCTGATGCGGCCTGCCATGTACGGTGCCTATCATCATATCACCGTAATGGGAAAAGAAAACGAACCTGAAGACCATGTATATGATATAACCGGCTCTCTTTGTGAAAATAATGATAAATTTGCTATTGACCGCAATCTTCCAAAAATTGACATAGGGGATATTCTGGTCATCCATGATACTGGTGCACACGGTTTTGCAATGGGATATAATTATAATGGTAAGCTGAAATCCTCGGAAATTCTTTTAAGGGAAGACGGAAGTACAAAGATGATCCGCCGTGCTGAAACTCCTGAAGATTATTTTGCAACTTTAGACGGTTACTGGGATGTATCGCTATAATGGGGCTGATATAGATATAATAGAAAGGAGATTGATATGGCAAAACGGCTTACCATGATGATACTTCGCAACGTTCTGATTGTACCATATATGTTTATTACCTTGATGCGGTATGCCAGATCCACCAAAGTAAGTGAAGAAAAAAAATATGCTTTTATCCGCAAAATCGGTTATCATGGCTGCAAATGCGGAAATGTTACCGTACATGGATATGGTTTTGACAACCTGCCGGCACAATCCGGCTACATTATGTACCCGAATCATCAGGGATTGTTTGACGTAATGGGATTAGTTTATTTAAACCCCTATCCGTTTGGAGTTGTCATTAAAAAAGAAGCCTATAACATATTTTGCCTGCGCCAGCTGATCCAAACTCTTGGCGGTCTTTTTATGGACCGTGAAGACATAAAACAAGGACTTCAGGTTATTAATGAGGTAGCCCGTCAGGTTAAGGAAGGACGCAACTTTTTAATCTTTCCGGAAGGCACCCGTTCCAAAAACGGTAATCAGCCGGGCGAATTTAAAAGCGGCAGCTTCAAAGCGGCAACAAAAGCCAAATGCCCTATCGTACCGATAGCAATCATTGACTGCTATCTTCCTTTTGATACCAATTCCATCAAACAGGTGGATGTACAGATTCACGTCCTGCCCCCTATTCCTTATGAAGAATACCAGGGTATGAAAACTGCGGCAATCGCAGATATGGTAAAGGATCGTATAGAAAAGGTAATAAAAGAAAATGAACACAATTTTAACTAAAAGCATCCACAAACTGATCCATCACAGCAGTTTAACCCATGAGGAATTTACTGTTCTGTTAAAAAGCAATTCTGAAAAACTAAGAGAAGTTCTGGCTGCTGCTGCTGACGAAACCAGACGAAAATACTTTGGTAACCGGATATTTATCCGGGGGCTCATTGAATTTACGAACCACTGCCATAATAACTGTTTCTACTGCGGAATACGCTGTGACAACAAAACTATCAAACGTTACCGGCTGACACACGAAGATATCTTATCATGCTGCCATCAGGGATACCTTTCTGGATTCCGCACATTTGTCCTGCAGGGAGGCGAAGATTCCTTTTTTACAGATGAGAGAATGATCGATCTTGTAACAGATATCCGGAACCGTTTTCCTGACTGTGCCATTACACTTTCTTTGGGGGAACGAAGTAGGAACAGCTACCGGAAACTCTTCACTGCCGGTGCAGACCGCTATCTGTTAAGACACGAAACTGCCGACGAGTCCCACTATGGTATGCTGCACCCCGACTCTATGTCCTATAAAAACCGTATGAACTGCCTTAAAGAATTAAAGGAAATCGGCTATCAGACCGGCTGCGGATTTATGGTAGGCTCTCCCTTCCAGACAACAGAAATGCTGGCAGCTGATTTATGTTTTATTCAGGATTTTCGTCCCCACATGGTAGGAATCGGACCTTTTATATCCCATCAGGACACGCCTTTCTCAGACAAAAAAAACGGTACTTTAGAAGATACCCTGTTGCTTATCAGTATTTTACGGCTGATGCTGCCTGCTTTACTGCTCCCTTCTACCACAGCTTTGGGTACTATTGCAGAAAACGGAAGAGAACTGGGCATTCTGGCCGGAGCAAATGTCATCATGCCAAATCTGTCACCTGCCAGCGCCCGCAAACAATATAGTCTTTACGATAACAAACCATATACTGGAGAAGAAACCCTGCAGGGTCTACAGCATCTTGATGAAAATATGAAAAATATTGGTTTTCAAATCACTGTTGACCGGGGAGACTTCCCGGAATTCACTCAAAGGAAAGAGGAACAACCATGTACAATCCAAAATCTTTAAAAGCAGAAGAATTTATTGATCATCAGGAGATATTAGATACTTTGGCTTACAGCGAAGCTCACAAAAATGATCAGGAATTAATATTACAGATTCTTGAAAAAGCAAAAAAACGAAAAGGGCTTTCCCATAAAGAAGCTTCCGTCTTATTAATGTGTGATAATGACGAATTAAACACTCAGATTTTTGCACTGGCAAAGCAGATTAAAAAGGATTTTTATGGCAGTCGCATAGTCATGTTTGCCCCTCTTTACCTGTCTAATTACTGTGTCAATGGCTGTACCTATTGCCCGTACCATTCCCAAAACAAGCATATCACAAGAAAAAAACTGACACAGGAAGAAATCCGCAAGGAAGTAACGGCTTTACAGGATATGGGACACAAGCGTCTTGCAATAGAAGCCGGAGAAGACCCTGTTAATAACCCTATTGAATATATCTTAGAATGTATTGATACTATTTATTCCGTACACCATAAAAACGGTGATATCCGCCGTGTAAATGTCAATATCGCTGCTACCACGGTAGAAAATTATACAAAGTTAAAAGAGGCCGGAATCGGAACTTATATCCTGTTCCAGGAAACTTATCACAAGGAAAGCTATGAAAAGCTTCATCCAACCGGTCCCAAACACAACTATGCTTACCATACAGAGGCCATGGATCGTGCCATGGAAGGAGGTATTGATGATGTGGGACTTGGAGTACTGTTTGGCTTGGAATTATACCGTTATGAATTTGCAGGACTCCTCATGCACGCAGAACATTTAGAAGCTGTTCACGGAGTCGGTCCCCATACGATCAGCGTACCAAGAATCCGCCATGCAGATGATATCGACGCTGCTTCTTTTGACAACGGTATCGATGATGACACCTTTTCCAAAATCGTTGCATGCATCCGTATCGCAGTGCCATACACCGGAATGATCGTCTCCACAAGAGAAAGTCAGACATGCCGGGAAAAGGTTCTTCAACTGGGCATTTCCCAGATCAGCGGGGGATCCAAAACCTCTGTTGGCGGCTATTACGAAAAAGAACCAGAGGATTCCAAATCCGAACAGTTTGATGTAAATGACAATCGAACCTTAGACGAAGTCGTCAAATGGCTGATGGAAATGGATTATATCCCCAGCTTCTGTACTGCATGTTACAGGGAGGGACGTACCGGCGACCGCTTCATGAGCCTTTGTAAAAGTGGAGAAATCCAAAACTGCTGTCTTCCTAATGCTCTCTTAACTTTAAAAGAATATTTAGAAGACTATGCTTCCCCGGAAACCGCAAACATCGGAAAAAACCTGATAAAAAAAGAATTGGGCAATATCCCCAATTCTAATGTAAGAGAAATCGTAACCAGACATCTTATGGAAATCCAGTCTGGCAAACGGGATTTCCGTTTCTAGTACAACAAATATTAAGTTGTCTTAACACAGCAGGCAGATACTAACAAGCCTCTTCTATCAGCGTGACAAACTCATTTGCTGGTATTGCTTTGGAATAATACCAGCCCTGTAAATAATCACAGCCAATACCTGCAAGATGAGCCCGCTGCTCTTTTGTCTCTACTCCCTCAGCAACAATCCGCACCTGTAACTCCTTTAACATACCCACCGTAAACTTTAAGGTAATCCCTGCTCTTTCATTTTCAAAAGCATCCCATACCATAAGCTTATCCAGCTTAATAATCTTAAACGGCAATTGATGCAGATAGCCAAGGGTTGAATAACCGGAACCATAATCATCCAGTGAGAACGAAATCCCCTGATTATGAAGCTTGGCAATATTCTCCTGTAATATTGCAATGGAGTTTGCTGCTGCGGTTTCTGTCACCTCCAGATTAATCTGACTTGGATCAACATGATAGTATTCCATGATATCTATGAGATTTTCCGCAAACCCCTGCTGCATACACTGTACCACGGACACATTCACTTCTATATACTCAATACTGGTATCCTTTAAATTATGTTCTGATATAAATCTGCATACTTTTTCAAAAATCATAGTACCCATCTTAACGATCGTACCATTCTTTTCCGAAATCGGTATAAATACTTCCGGAGAAATATTACCCAGAGAATCATCATGTAAACGCACTAAGGCTTCAGCCGATGTATAGCACTGTTTCTCTACATTATAAATTGGCTGATAATACACTTCTATCGTATCTCTGTCAATTGCTAATTCTATAGCTTTCTCTATCGCTTTTTCCTTACGAAGTGCCTGCAAATCCATATCCTTCGCAAAAACGATGGAGCCTTTTCCCTGTGTTTTCGCTGATAAAACAGAATAGTCTATGACATCTACAAGTCCTTCCATCATAACTCCGTCCTCAGGATAAGAGACACAGCTGATCGTCGTAGACAGCATTACCGATACATCTTCTGTAATCCATGGATGGCGAAATCTTTCACTGATCGTCTCCAACACCGTATGTAAATCCACATCGCCTCTTTTAATCTGCAAAGCAAACTGATCCGAACCATATCTGTATACCTTGCCTCTTGATGATACGGTTGTCAGAAAATGTGCTACCTGTATCAGCATCATATCTCCGGTGGTGATACCGAATGTCTTGTTGACAAATTTGAAATCGTCCAGTGCCAGTATCACCAAATCAAACTCTTTCTTTTCCCCTATGTCATTCCGCAATAACTCATCCATCATATTACGGCTCAATACCTGTGTATTGCTATCTAACATATCTGCGGGATTCTGTGCCACAAGATAAACCACCAAAAGGGAAACTGCTATAATAAAATCTATAAACACACTATCCAGAATATAGTATTGCACAACCACCGATACGCCCACCGTAACCGCCAGCAATGCAACCATGGATAATTTGCCAAAAGACATCAGGCGTATATGCATGATAGCATATATCAGACCGAACAGCATACAATAAAGCACCATTCCGCCCAGAATACTAATCATATCCGTCTCGTGATAGCCGTATTGATTATCAAACACATATAAATCCTGTTTAAAAAAATTCTTAATGATCATTACACCATATACAATAATCGGTGCCATAAATAATATTGTCACAATCTTATCTTCTTTGAAGCTTTTTCCCGACCAGACTATCATATAATACATAAAGGCAATCGGCACTAAATATTGCAATGCAAAAAATATATCCATCAATACAATACAGAGGAGGTTTGGCTGACTTTCTGGCCCTGTCATCATATTCCGCACAGCAATATTACAAAATATCGCAATGATTTCCAGCCCTGTCATGACTAAAAATATGTGGCTTCTCTTAATAGACACACATTGTTTTGATGCATATAGCACTATAATCACAAATAGTATTACTAGTGCACTAATATCAAAGTCTACATTCCACTGCATTGTCCGTTCTCCCCCCATCATCATATCTCAAATCCGTGCTGCCACATATCCTGTATCTTTCGCTATATATCATCCGCTGACCTATTGCTGCGGAATCATTTCCAAATTCAAATCCACAGGACCCGAAATTCCCGGCACTTCTCCATTTTCAGTATACTGCCAGATAGAAAATTCATATGGCCAATCCGGTTCATCTGCATATTGTGCAAACCAGACCGGATACTGATAAATCGTTTCCAAATCAAGATATAATGCATAATACATCCTGTTCGTATACATCATTGCCGAATGACCAGCTGCTTTAATAGTTTCCAAAAATCCAAGTGCTGCCTGTGTATGCTGTTCGGCAGACATATCATTAGTTCTGGCATCCTCTGCCATTGGATCCTCTCTGTCGAGTACAATGGGATAGGACAAAGAATAATCCCCTAACTGGCTCAGCACAAAATTAGCCTCTTCCACACCTTCCTCATAAGTAACGGCCTGTGAATAAAAATATACACCTACTGGCATCCCTTGTTCCGTCGCACCAGCCATATTGGCCGAATAATATGCATCTGTGGTAATATTTCCACTGGTATATCCGCGATAACCCAAACGGATAATCGCAAAATCTATCTCTTTTGCAGCTGCTTCCCAATTAATAACACCCTGATGCTCTGATACATCCACACCGATTTTCTTTGCAGAACCATCTTCTGTTACATAATTTTTAAAAATCCCATTACTTTGTAAATTCGAAAAATCCCACTCATGCCGTTTGATATTGGCACTAATCTTAAGCTTATGCACCTCTCCAAATTTATCTGTAACCATAATATAGCTGGCATGCATGAATCTATCATAATTTTCTGCACTCATTGCAGTAATATTGTCATTGTGATATCCAGGCAACGCAGATGTATTCATTGTAAATGAACGGCCTTTTCCATAATATTTCCTCTGACAGCCACACATAATAAATGCTATGCAAATCAAAATACACACTAAAATAATATATTTTTTCATTTGTAACTCTCCAATCTGTCTTCTTTCTACTATACTATAAATTGAACATTCATTCAATCTATTTTGCAAAATAACTCCCCATTTGTGCATAATGTAAAATTTCCAGAAAACTTTTTAGAAATTTTTACCCTTATTCCATTGACTTCCAATTTTAATGATGATAAACTAGTCATGTATTTATATAGTGTTAGACGATACCAACACCACTCGCTCTGTTTTGGTATTCATATTACCTCTATGATACGCGCAGAAAAATCACCTGTTTTTAGCAATGATTTTTCGATGTTGATTTATGAATTGTCGATTCATAATACACTTAATTAAAAGGAGGTACTTTTCATGAACAAAGGTACAGTAAAATGGTTCAATTCAACTAAAGGATTCGGTTTCATTACCAATAGCGAAACTGGCGAGGATGTATTCGTACATTTTTCTGGCATCGTAGCAGAGGGTTTTAAAACTCTTGAAGAGGGTCAGTCCGTAGCATTTGATATTGAGCAGGGTGCTAAGGGTGCTCAGGCAGTTAATGTAACTGTTGTAGCTTAATCTTAGCATAACAAAAAGCTGTCAGCTACTTTTGTTTTCTTAACGAAAACAAATCAGCATGACAGCTTTTTTATTGTCATAAAGTCTTATCTGATATTATAAGTGCAACACCCTTTCCCTAATCTCCTGGGTACGTCCCTGATTCCAGAACTGCGTTCCAATATATCCACAGGTACGCCTTGCCACATTCATGGTATCTTCATCCGTATTTCCACAGTTCGGACATTTCCAGATTAATTTGCCCTCTCGATCCGAATCTACCTGTACTTCTCCGTCAAAACCACATTTCTGGCAATAATCACTCTTGGTATTCAACTCCGCATACATAATATTATCATAAATATGCTGCATAACGGAAAGCACTGCATCTATATTGTTCTGCATATTCGGAACCTCAACATAGCTCACCGCCCCACCGGGAGACAACTCCTGAAACCTGGATTCAAAAGACAGCTTTTTAAATGCATTAATCGGCTCCGTAACGTGAACATGATAACTGTTAGTGATATAATTCCTGTCTGTCACTCCTTTAATCTTACCAAATCGCTTTTGCAGACATTTTGCAAACTTATAAGTTGTAGACTCCAATGGTGTTCCATAAATGCTAAAATCAATATTAGTTTCTGCTTTCCATTTTGCACAGGCATCATTTAACTTCTGCATCACTTCCAGAGCAAACGGTGTTGCCTCTGGATTGGTATGGGATAATCCAGTCATACATCTGGTACATTCACAAAGTCCCGCATACCCCAAAGAAATAGTAGAATACCCATTATAAAGCAGTTTATCTATGGTCTCACCCTTCTTCAATCTGGCAAGAGCACCATACTGCCATAAAATAGGTGCAACATCAGAAGGCGTTCCTTTCAGTCGTTCATGTCTGCACATCAATGCTTCATGACAAAGCTCCAACCTCTCATCTAATATCTCCCAGAATCTCTCCATATCGCCTTCCGAAGAACAAGCCACATCTACAAGATTCAAGGTTACCACTCCCTGATTGAACCGTCCGTAAAATTGAGGCTTATCTTCCTCATTGTGATACACTGTTAAGAAAGAACGGCATCCCATACAGGGGTAACAGTTTCCACCTTTCAGATTCCTCATTACTTTTTCCGAAATATAATCCGGTACCATACGCTTTGCTGTACATTTAGCAGCTAATTTAGTAAGCTCCCAATATTTTGTTCCCTCCTTTACATTGTCTTCTTCCAATACATAAATGAGTTTAGGGAAAGCAGGGGTAATATAAACGCCTCGCTCGTTCTTTACACCCAATATTCTCTGCTTTAACATCTCCTCTATCACAAGTGCCAAGTCATCTCTGGTACGCCCTTCCGGTACTTCATCCAAATACATAAATACTGTTACAAATGGTGCCTGCCCATTTGTTGTCATCAGAGTGATCACCTGATATTGTATCATCTGTACTCCGCGCTTGATTTCTTCCTTTACCCGCAATTCTGCAATTTTGGCAATCTGCTCTTCATCAATGGAAAGTCCTGCCTCTTCATACTCCTCACTCACCATTTTTAAATATTTTTTACGGCTCACATCTACAAATGGTGCTAAATGAGAAAGCGTAATACTCTGCCCTCCATATTGCGAACTGGCAATCTGAGCAATACTTTGTGTCGCAATGTTACAAGCAGTTGAAAAACTCTTTGGACGGTCTATCATCGTCTCACTGATAACTGTCCCGTTTTGCAGCATATCTTCCAAATTCACAAGACAGCAGTTATGCATATGCTGTGCAAAATAATCTGCATCATGAAAATGAATGATACCAGCCTCATGAGCCTTCACAATCTTCTCCGGCAGCAGAAAACGCTTCGTGATATCCTTACTTACCTCTCCTGCCATATAATCTCTCTGCACACTGTTTACAATAGGATTCTTATTGGAATTCTCCTGTTTTACTTCTTCATTATTACATTCAATCAGGCTTAAAATCTGTTCATCTGTCGAATTCGCCTTACGAACCAGTGCTCTCTTATAGCGGTAAGTAATATATTTTCTTGCCACTTCATGTGCCTGAATCTCCATAATCTCATTTTCGACCAAATCCTGAATCTCTTCTACGCTGAATGTACGGTTCATGCTGCTACAGGTAAGCGTAACCTTCTTTGCAATCTCTTTAATCTGCTCTAAAGTAAGGCGGTCCGTCTCTACAACCTCCTTATTCGCTTTTTCCACTGCGGCAACGATTTTCGATATATCAAATGCCACTTCTATTCCACTACGCTTAATTATCCTCATATTTCCTCTTCCTTCCTGTATTACAGCCAGACAGACCAGTCAGGCAGCTATCCATAACCGTACTCTACACCCTTTTTTGCAAATAATGTGCCGGCATTTTCTCTCCGGCACAACATCTTGTGTTATTGTAAATCACTTTATCTTAAAATGCAAGGATGGATTTCCGAACGCTGGGGCGGAACATAACGCAATCCCGTTGTCCTTGTATAAATTGCACAATTTTTTTCAGCACAATGTCAATTATTTGAACAAAAAAGAAACCATCCCGTTCAAGCATTCTCTGCCTAACGGGACAGTCCTTTCTGTCACTCCTTTACACAAGCCTCAATCATGGCCGCTGCTTTTTCAATTCCAATCCTGCTGCTGTTTATACAAAGGTCATATCCTCTGGAATCTCCCCATTTAAAATCCGAATATCTGTTATGATATGCTCTTCTTTTTACATCATGCCGGACCATCTTAAAAGATGCTTCCAGATCAGATAACTGATATTCTTCCTTAATATGGGAAATCTTATCATCCTTATCTCCCAAAACAAATACCGACAATAAGCCTTCCCTGCCTTTTAATGCTGTCTCTGCACAGCGTCCCACTACGACGAAAGACTCCCCATCATCTGCCTTTTTTTGAAGGTATTCAAACTGCATATCCACAAGAATCTCTTCCATAGAATTCGAATGTTCTCCCACGCTTCTGGTAAACATAAAATTCCTGGGCTTCTCATCAAACTTTTCAAGATGTTCTACCTTTATGTCCTTTTCTTTTGCAATACCTTCCAGAATATTTCTGTCATACAGGGGAATTCCTAAGTCCTGCGCAACTTTTTTCGCTATGATATGTCCTCCGCTGCCAAACTCACGACTGATTGAAATTATAATTTGTTTCGCCATTGTGCCGTCCTCCTCCAATCATTATAGTTTCATCATGCCTGCCACCCTTACATCATCTCTTCCAAAAACCACTGCATAATCTATATTCATTATACCTTTTTTTACCGTAAAAAGCCATACCAAAAAAAGAGTTTTAGCAAAAAATTTACAGTCCCCTTAGCTCTGATACTCTTATATCAATTAACAATATCTTACAAAAATAAGAACCATGGAAATCAATACAACAATGATAGTCGCAGGTGCCGCCGTCTTACAATATTCACCCCATCCAATCGGATGACCGTTCTTTGCCGCCACAGATGTTCCGACTACATTAGCCGATGCCCCGATCGGAGTTGCACTTCCACCAATATCCGTACCCATAGAAAGTGCCCAGGCAAGTACAGACAAATCCACATTCGTTGCCGCAGCTAAACTCTTAATGACCGGTATCATAGTAGCAGCAAAAGGAATATTGTCCACAAAAGCACTGGCTATGGCAGATACCCAGATAATAATAGCAATCATTATCTTTGAATTGCCGCCGCTTACTTTACCGATAAAACCTGCGATCAATTCCAGAATACCGGTCTGCTCAAGCCCTCCTACTACCACAAATAAGCCAATGAAAAACAATAATGTCTTATAATCCACTTTTTTAATCAGAATAATCGCATCCCTGCCAGAAGCTGCCAGTGTAACAATCGCAACCACCGCACCGATAAATGCTACTGTCAGATGAGTCTGGGCATGGGTAATCAGCATTACCACCGCACATGCAAAGATTACGCTGCTAATCACAAAATCTTTTTTATTAGTGATCGCATCTTTCGGTTCCGGAATCGTTGAAGGATCTATCTCCTGTCCCTCTTCCTGTATCAACGCCTTGCGATAAACAAGAAAGAAATACAAAATAACTACCACCAATGCAGCGCCTGCAATCACTCCGGTATTAGTCAGGAAATCGCTAAACGCATATCCCAGTGACGTTCCGATAATAATATTAGGAGGATCACCACACATAGTTGCCGAACCGCCAAGATTCGCACAAAAAATTTCAGACAAAATCATCGGAACCGGATTAATTTTGAGAAGCTTCGCCAATTCCACCGTAACTGCCGCCAAAAACAAGATAACGGTTATACTGTCAATGAACATTGATAGTACTGCGGACATTACCATAAATACTATAAATAGCGGTATCGGCTTGTAATTTACCAGCTTTGCCAGTTTCATACACAGCCACTGGAAAAATCCTGCCTTGGCCATTCCCTCTACCATAACCATCATACCCGCAATAAATATAATCGTAGCCCAGTTAATGCCGGAAGAGGATTCCGACGCTTCCCCCGCCGCATACCAGAAATCCAGCTTAAATATCCCGGATATATTCAATGTTTCTACAATTGCACTCATACTGTGCATTCCTATTCCAAACACCAGTACAAGTGTTAACAGTCCACATGCTAATGTAATGATCTGACGTTCAATCTTATCCATTACAATCAGTAGGAACATTGCCACAAAAATCAACACTGCTAAAATTTGTGCAACCATTTTTCTTCCCTCCTGCTCTTTCCGCCTCTCTAATTCTTATTCATTATAAGCGGTATTTATCCGTTTCTTATAATAGCACTTGATATAAAAGAAATAAACAGTCACACTTCATAAGATTTTCGTTTTTTTTATTGTTTTTTTATACAAATAAACGAAAAAAAAGACTGTCGCAATAAAGACTTTACTCTTTGCCATAAATACTCAGCAAAAAATAAATATTCCTAATGCGACAGTCTCTTCAAATATTCAATGCCGGCGACCGGAATCGAACCGGTACGGGAGTATAAGTCCCGCAGGATTTTAAGTCCTGTGCGTCTGCCAGTTCCGCCACGCCGGCATTTCAATCATCTGATTACATAAAATCAGTTAGCTTAACGCTGCACCTGACCTTTCAGGTTTACGGCTTCAGTTTCAGGCTTCGTCTTACAACTAACCATCACTCAGCGTTAAATGGATGGAGGTGGATTCGAACCACCGAAGCAATATGCAGCAGATTTACAGTCTGTCCCCTTTGGCCACTCGGGAATCCATCCAAATCTATAATCAGCCTGCCAGTAATTGACCGCCTGCACATTCGCCATGCCATTCACTGCTCATGCGATAAGCTGCCATTACTTACTGACCGTTTGCTATTATAGCTCAACAAAATTAAAAATGCAAGCATTTTCTCATTCAGCTTTTAAAACAATTGCCGAAATTTTGGGCATTGATAAATACAGCTGATTGTTTTCCACCTTGTGAAGCTTCGGTTCCAAAATATAAGTATCCTCTGTTGTAAGAATTAACTGTCGTAAAACATCGCCATTCATCATTCCCAGGCGATCCACATCCAAAGCCAGCTGCACTTCTTCATAATTATTATTTAATGCGACCACCATTTTTTCCCTGCGGTTAAACCTTCCATATGCCACAACTTTATGGCTCCCATGCAAAAACATAACCGAACCGCGTTTAAGCACTTCATTCTCCTTATGAATCTGAATAATGTCACGATGAAACAAAATCAAATCCCTATCCTCTTTGGTCCATGGGAAAGCTCTTCGATTATCCGGATCCGTCCAACCACACATACCTGCCTCATCACCATAGTATATAGTCGGCGCCCCCGGCCAGGTCATCTGAAAGACTACCGCTTCCCTCAGCACACCTTTATTCACATTCTCATTAGCTGCTTCTGAACCCAAAGTATGGGTGCGTCCCACACGGCGATTGGTACGGGTCAAAAACCGTGAATGGTCATGATTGGAAAGCTCGTTCATGGAAACTTCCAGAGACTGCTGGTAAAAACGGCTCATATGATGTCTGAGAGAACCGATAAACGCATCGGGATTCCCTAAAAGATCTCCCCGGAACTCATCTGAATGTTTTTCCACACCTGTTAAAAACCATGTAATCGGCTCCATAAACGCATCATAATTCATCACAGTATCCCACTGGTCTCCCTGAAGCCAGTTATAAGGATCTCCATAATGCTCAGCCAGAATAATGGCATTAGGATTTGCCTCTTTTACCACTTTCCGGAAATCTCTCCAGAATTTGTGGTTAAACTCCTCAGAATGACCTAAATCTGCCGCTACGTCTAATCTCCAGCCATCTACATTGTACGGAGGAGAAACCCATTTTTTTCCAATATGCAAAATATACTGATAAAGCTCTTCAGAACCCTCATAATTCAGCTTCGGCAGGGTATCATGTCCCCACCAGCCATCATAGCTTGCATTATAAGGCCACGCATTTTCATCATAAAACTTGAAAAAATTACGGTAGGGGCTGTCTGCTGCGGGATAGGCACCCTTTTCATATCCTTCCTGATTTTCATAAATCAATTCCCTGTCCAGCCATTTGTTAAAGGAACCGCAATGATTAAATACACCATCCAGAATAATCTTCATGCCACGCCGGTGAATCTCTTCCACAAGCTGGCGAAACAGCTCATTACTGGCTTCCAGATTCTCTTTATTGGTTACACGGGTAATATATCTTGTGGAATTCTTATTAACCTTATCGCCATCCTTCAGACATTCTCCTTCATCTTTTACAATCCGTCCGAAATGCGGATCCACATAATCATAATCCTGAATATCATATTTGTGATTTGAAGGCGATACAAAAATGGGATTCAGATAAAGCACTTCTACCCCTAAATCCTGTAAATAATCCAGTTTATTCATAACACCCTGCAAATCTCCACCATAAAAACACCTTACATCCATGGCATCAGGATATTTATTCCAGTCAGTTATCCGCTTAGAGCCTTCTCCTATATAATAATACTCATTATCCAGAACATCATTGCTTAAATCTCCATTGCAGAAACGATCCACATATATCTGATAAAATACGGCTCCCTTTGCCCAGTCAGGTGTAGTAAAGCCTGGAGTAATCCGAAAATTATATGTAGGATTAACTTCCATCTGTACTCCAATCTTATTATAATAGCAAGACGCATTACCTGATGTAATTTCAAAAAAATATTCTATTGTATCATTTTTAAGAACCGGAAGCTTCGCCTCATAATAATCAAACGCAGCATCTGATTCCTCGATACTCATCCTTATGCGTTCTCCGTCACAAATAACATATACCGTATCTGTATTACCCTTTGCAGTACGAAATTTGAGAGTTACTTCATCACCCGGCATTGGCTCTTCCGGTATACAGTACTCCCTTGTTCCGTCACTAAATAGTGCATCCGTCCGGATAACAGGCTTATTTTGAAAGACATACGTCTGTATTTTTTGTGCCTGTGTATAATTTTTAAACGAATAACCCATTTTCAGCCTCCCTCATAGCAAAATCCCCTCCCACTTGGGGCTTTTCAAATTTGATGCCCTGCTGCCTGCCGCAGGGTACCTGACTTGTGACAGCCATCTATGTATACACTTTATCAACGAATCTATTATCATTTTCACGTTTCTTATTTTACCCTATTCCCCCAAATATATCAATGAAAAAGTCAAAAACCCTCAGCATGTCTTAGAAATATATCCCGCTACTCAAAGTAAAAAGGACAGCCACCGATCGACTGCCCTTTTCTGGAGAAGGTATTTTTTTGTTACTTATGGGGTGTAGCAAAAAAACTATATAATGTATTGGGGGGGTTACAAGTATTATTATACGTATTTTGACTAAAAAGTGTTCACAAACAATTTTTTATTTTGCACATTCTTTTGTGCATTTAGCCAAAAGCCCTTGTCATCACCCGTAAAAAAACGCCTTTATTTGTATATTTTGTTTAAATCATTCTTTTGTAAAATACAAATGTAACAAGAAATTGCACGATACGCTTTTTACAGCAACCATATTTTGTTAAATCTGTATATTTTTACTCTTCGCCTTGTGAAAAATCATTAAGGAACTCCCCTGTTCCAAGATTTTTCAAAGCTTCTGCATCCGTTTTCTCAAATAACGACTCAAACTCTGCCCTGTCAATTCTTTCCTTTTCTAACAAACGATTGGCACATTTGTGCAGAACTTCGACATTCTCCTCTAACAGCTTCCTTGCTTGGGTATAACACTCATCAATAATCCGTTTCACTTCCTTGTCAATGGCTGCTGCCGTCTGTTCTCCCAGCATTCTCTGGTGTCCGATATCCCGTCCCACAAAAGTTTCTTCTTCGTTATCCGTTTCGTAATTAATCAGTCCCAACTCCTCCGACATACCATATTTGACTACCATGGCTCTTGCCGCTGCCGTTGCCTGCTTAATATCCTGTGAAGCACCAGTTGTAATATCGTCCATGATCATTTCCTCTGCAATACGCCCACCGAGGCTGACCTTGATATCCTGTAAAATTTTACCTTTTGTGTTAAACACATTATCATTTTCCGGTAATGGCATCGTATATCCCGCTGCCCCCCGTCCGGTGGGAATAATGGATACCGTATAAACCGGTCCCACACCTTCCAGTATATGGAACAAAATAGCATGCCCCGCTTCATGGTAGGCTGTAATCCTGCGTTCTGACTCGGGTACTACCCTGGACTTACGCTCAGTTCCAATACCAACCTTAATAAAAGCTTTATCCACATCTTCTTTTATAATAAATTTACGGCTGTCCTTTGCCGCATAAATAGCCGACTCATTCATGAGGTTTTCCAAATCCGCACCTGCAAAACCTGCCGTTGTTCTTGCAATCTCAGGCAGATTCACATCCTCACTAAGAGGCTTATTCTTGGTATGAATCTTGAGAATATCTTCTCTTCCCTTAACATCCGGTCTGTCCACGGTGATCTTACGGTCAAAACGTCCCGGACGAAGAATCGCCGGATCAAGAATATCTACACGGTTTGTTGCTGCCATAACGATAATTCCTTCATTCACAGAAAAACCATCCATCTCTACCAGCATCTGGTTTAAGGTCTGTTCCCGTTCATCATGGCCGCCCCCAAGACCGGATCCTCTCCGTCTTGCCACTGCATCTATCTCATCAATAAAAATAATACACGGGGCATTTCTCTTTGCTTCTGCAAACAGATCCCTCACACGGGAAGCTCCGACACCTACAAACATTTCCACAAAATCCGAACCCGAAATCGTAAAAAACGGTACATGTGCCTCACCTGCTACCGCCTTTGCCAATAAAGTCTTACCCGTTCCCGGAGGCCCCACCAGCAAAATACCTTTGGGTATTCTGGCACCCAGTTCCATATATTTGCCAGGCTTTCTCAGGAAATCCACAACTTCTTCTAAATCCTCTTTTTCCTCTCTAAGACCTGCCACATCCTTAAAAGTAAGCTTATTATCACCTTCAGAAGTCATCCTCGCTTTGCTTTTACCAAAATTCATCATGGCACTGCCGCCACTGCCGGAACTCTGCATACCTGCAAACAACATCATGACGATCACAATTCCCACGATACCGATGATATATGGCATTAATTTTTCTAAAATGCTTGGTCTTACCACATCGCTCATTTCCATGCTGACTTTCAGATTATGTTCTTCTACCAACTGATGATATAAATCTTTGAAATCATTAACATCCGTGATGTAAAACCGGATCAGGGATCGGTCTTTCATTGTTAATTCAACTGTACCGGTTGGCACCTCTGCATTCTGCTGAACATAAACAGCAGCGACATTACCCTTTTCCATATCTTCGGCAAAATTGGTTTCCGTATACTCTAAATTAACATTTTGATTACCTCCCTGAATCAGATACAGCACTCCTAAAATAAGCGCAAATAAAATCAGGTAGGAAATCAGGCTCCTTCTCAAGTTCTTATTCATGTTTTACTTGTCTCCTTTTTATTCAATCCTGTATTACTACACCAATATATGAAAGATTGCGATATCTTTGTGCGTAATCCAGTCCATACCCGACCACAAATTTGTCCGGTATTTCAAATCCACAATAATCTGTCTGAACATCCGATATCCGCCGCTCCGGTTTGTCTAACAGTGTTACAATCCTAAGACTTTTCGGACTTCTTGCCAACAGCAGCTTTTTAAGATGGTATAATGTCCTGCCAGAATCTACGATATCTTCTACAATCAATACCTCTTTTCCGGTAATATCCTCATCCAGCTCTTTTTTCACTGTAATATCTCCTGCGGATACCATTCCGTCTCCATAGGAAGAAACTGATATAAAATCCATTGTAACCGGCACTGTAATTCTTTTTGACAATTCACAGGCAAAAAACATACTTCCTTTTAGTATGATTACTAAATGCAGTTCTTTTCCCTC
This sequence comes from Lachnospiraceae bacterium, assembly GCA_029063085.1. Classification (GTDB taxonomy): domain Bacteria; phylum Bacillota; class Clostridia; order Lachnospirales; family Lachnospiraceae; genus CAG-590. The sequence goes on along the minus strand of JAIDOW010000058.1, from coordinate 28,036 downwards.
ATAATCTTCATTGATCTGTTTTGCAAGTTCACATACTCTGGCTTCAATTTTTTCTTTTGAAATCATTTCTTCAATATGATATTCCATGGTTCTCTCCTTCGTACATCAGCGATAAAATATACTTCGTATTATCACTTATTTTATAATTCTCACATCTACGCCCACCAATAATCCATAGAATTTCATGACCGTTTGCCGCCACAATCTTACTGTTCCGATTCATTACTGGAATCTTTTCATCTATGAAATAGCGGGAAAGCTTTTTTCGGTTTCCCTGTTCATTTATAATAATGTAGTCTTCCGCCTCCGGTGTCCGAATGTACAACGTATCTTTTATTGTATCACAATCAAAGAATTTCGTATAGATATTTTTAGAAATTCTACCATCATTTAGAAATTTCTGTCCCTCACCCCATTCCATATCCTTCATTGATTTTATCTGCACCACCAGATACCCTCCCTGGGGAAGGCAGATTCTTTTTTCCTCTCCATCGGACAATTCTTTTAAATCTATCACCTGTTTCCAGCTGGAAAAATCATCCTCCTTTACAAAGCATTTCCGAATTATCAGCTTTTCATACGAATTTTCCGCTATCATCCGGTAGGGAAGCATCACTTTCTTTCCGCTTTGTTTATCCAGCAAATCATATACTGCCTGTACATGCTCTGAAAAAATATCCTTCCGTGCTCCGCATACCATCCCCAGCATTTCATAGATAACCGCCTTTGCCAGCACCGTTTCCTGACTTTTTAGCAGGCAACGGTCCGTTTCACAGCTTCCTGATCCGGATTCTCCCTTCACCACTTCTTTTAACAGATATTCCTGTACTGTTTTTTGGAAAAACTCCTGATATTCCGCTATGCGGTCTGCAAATGCAGCCACATGGCAGACTGTTTGTTGATTAATCTCTTCAAGTACAGGTATCACCTGATTTCGGATTTTATTGCGGGCATACATATTATCTGTATTGGTTCTGTCTTCCCTCCATATCACACCCTGACTTACCAGCCAGTCCGTCAGTTCCTTCTTATGGCATCCCAGCAACGGCCGTATAATATGATAAGAAGTCGCATTTTTCCCTTCTGCTACCCCAAAATACTCTGTTACCGGCTGCATCCCTGCCATTCCCGAAAGATCTGTTCCCCTTATCAGATGAAACAGCACGGTCTCTGCCTGATCTCCCATATGATGAGCAACTGCCAATTTGTCTGCTCTCACCTGTTCCATCACCCGATAAAAACTCTGATATCGGATTTTCCGCCCCATTTCCTCCTCCGTCATCCGTTCTTTTTTTGCCATGGCAGGAACATCTTCTTCAAACAGATAAAACGGAACCTTGCAGTTTTCGCAAAGCTGCCTTACATATCCGGCATCTTCTGAGGCCTCTTCCCGAATACCATGATCAATATGCACTGCAAAAAGTTCCAACTTCATTTCCGTTTTCATCTGATTCAATAGCAAAAGCAGGGCAACGGAATCTGCACCTCCGGATACACCTACTACAATCCTGTCCCCCTTTTTTATCATATGATGGAACTTTATATAATTTTGTACTTTTTCTATCATAATATAACGTTATCTCTGCCACACTCCTGCCGCCAAAATCGTACTGTCGTCTCTCATTCCACCGCGCTGCATGGTTTCGATATCCTCCATAATGATTTCTGCTATCAATTGTACATTATTTGTTTCAATAGATGCAATCAGGTCTGATAGATAGGTTTCCTTATTTTCAAAAATAATCCCGTCCAATACACCATCACTGACCATAATGATAATATCTCCATGATAAAGCTTTCTTGCGCAGGTGTCAAATTCTATCTGCTCCAGCACACCGACCGGAAGAGACGTGGAACGGATACACTCCACATGCCCTTTTCGTTTAATAAATGTGGTAGAAGCGCCCAGCTTAATAAAATCCGTGGTACCGGTATAAAAATCGATCATGGTGAGATCCAGCGTAGAACTCATACTGCCATCTGCCAGAAAACTGATAAAGGAATTTAACAGCTCTATGGCAAGTTCCCGGCAAAAGCCGGCAGTCAGAAGCTGCTCTAACAAATCTACAATCTGTTCACTTTTTATATAAGCATTTTCACCACTGCCCATTCCATCACAAAGCATCAATACTGCCTTTCCATTATCCAGTCTGGTAACAGAAAAATTGTCCCCGCACAGTTCTTCTCCCTTGCGGTTTCTCTGCACAATCCCTGTAGTCAGCATGTATCTGCTTTCTTCCATAAAGTAAAAGGTGCCTTCTTCTTTCCCCACTACATCTTCACCCCGATTAATGCAGACCATATTTTTGCCCAGAACCGGTCCTATCCCCTTAGCCAGCATTTTCCCTGTCACCACGCGGTCACTGCCCAGATAGCAGCTTACATAAACCTGTACACGCTCTTCCTTATCTTTAACAGGAACTGCTTTTGTCACTGTCACCCCCATTCTTCCGAGGCGTTCCGTAATACGTCCTTCAAAAAGCTCTACCTTTACCGACTGTTCCAAAAGCTCCGCCTGAAAATTTACAATAACTTCCCCAATCTGTCCAAGCTGCCTTATAAAATTCTTACGCATCTCAGATAAACGGCTGCTCTGTGACTCCACAGCATTTAACAGGGAAATACCGTCTCCGCTTAAGTACATATTACTAAGACCGTTCGGTATCATTTCCTGTCTCTCTTTCTCGTGAAGTGCAAGCATTTTTTCCATTGCAAGAAACGCCTGTCCAAAATTATGAATCCTGTCTTTTGTCGCCTCCTGAATTAAAATATCCTGTGAAAACCTTGTACTTTCCTCTTTTATCTGAGAAGTTCTTCTGAGCCACTTTTTCGGTGTAAGCAAAAACAAGGTCAAGATTACAAGGACACTGACCAGCATTTCCGTTCTGAGAAGGCTCTCCTCATAGAGAATGCCCAGCAATAAGATTCCCGCCAAAAAAGACAACATCAGACCTGCCTTTCCCAGTTCCCGTAAAATAACAATGATACTGGCAAGCATTATCATGACTGCGAGATACGACACATTTCCCATGCGGAATGCCAGTACCAGTCCGGTTATGCTTCCTGTAGCAATTCCCACGCTGCTGTCAAAACGGCAGGTATTATACAGCAGTAAATATCCGCAAAGCACAAATAAAAGCTGTATCGGAGTCTGTACTTCCGGACAGCCAAACAATGCCGCCACCATCAATGCAAACACTCCTACAAACCTTTCATTACTCGCAAACATCCTGCTTGTCCCTGCCCGAAACGAAGCAAATCCCTGTTCAAAAACCAGCACGAAACAGGAAGCGATCACACCTTCCAACAATGAATACAAAAGACTGGAATCCTCTCCGGTAATCAGATACTGATAAGGCATACTGACTGCCCATAGAATACACCCCGATGCCGCAGCAATCTGATAATTATTCTCAAATAACTTTTTCCTGTCTGTATTTTGAAGAAGCCCCAAAAGAAACAGCAGGATCATTGCATATTTTAAAAGAGCTGTCGTCCCGAACCTGCTGAAAATTCCAAGCATAACGGCAGCAAACAAGCTGACAGAGCTTCTGTCCTGTAAATACGCCGCCATAAAAAACGGCACAACAAAAGGATACATTCCAAACATCTGACATCTAGCCACCAAAAATGCAAGGATATGTATCCCCATACGTTCTATCTTATATTGCATAAAGAATACCTCCCACAATCTAAAGTGGGATAAAATATACCGGATTGACCAGGCAGAAACTGTCACATTCAGGCACCATTTACCGCAACTTACGACATATTACTTATTCTCCGGCTCAATCAGTATCTCATCAGGATATACCAGACCTAATTTTTCCTTAGCAACCTCTTCCACATATTTCTTAGTCTTCATATATTTTTCCAGCTCTTCCAACTCCTTGGTGCGCTGTTCCTCACTCTCCATCTGCTTTTCTAAAGCTGCCTGCCTTTTAGCCAGTTCTTCACTCTGGTTCTTTAATGCATATGTCCGTATTCCGACAGTGGCACAAAATATGATTACAACGAAGACAATAATGGAAATCCCCTTACTATTCTGTTTTCTCTTTTTCCTTCTTCTTTTCCTGCTCAATTTCCTCACCTGTTTCTCATTATCTCCCCTTAACAGCCATTTTAACTTCTGCCGCTAGATTTTTCAACGTTTTTCTAAAAAAACGGCTAACGCTTACAAATGGTTTCCTGAGAAAATCTTTCACACTTTTCCAGTATGGAACCAGTCTGCCTGCCAGAAAGAGCAGGAGACGGCTTAACGTAAGTACATAAAAAACAACTCCTATAAACATTCCTAAAAACGCATAACCGCGAAGAGCTCCACGGTTATAAAGGAATAACGTACGAAAAACCAGCCATGCCGTAAAAAGCCAGAATGCCAGATCTTCTACATCTACCAGCCAGTCTTTGTGGTTAAAAAAAAGGCGAAAAATACGTACACAGTCATACACAAATGCCAGCACCATTCCAAGTGCCAGACAGACTACAAATAACTCTACCTCATCATAGATCAATGCTGCCATACAACCACCTACTTAAACAAGCGGTCAAAAAATCCGTTTTCAGCCTTCAAGCCGGGTTTTAAATCGGAATAGGTGAAAGAGTCTACCCTTCCGTCCACCTCTACCTCTCCTTTTTCCAGTGTAAGCTTCGTCACATTGAGGTCTGTCCCTTTAATCAACAGCATTCCCTGTTCCGTCTCTAATAATATCTCATTAAGGTCAAAAGATATCACTGCATTTACTCCGGTTATCACTCCGGCACCACGGTTATTCAATGTTATTTTATGCGTTTTCATATTGCGAACTTCTTCCATATACCCACCTTCCAAGTTGGTCAACCATCTGTTTTATTCATTCTATGATGATAACCATTGAAAAATGCATATCAGAATCACAGATACTTAAACATCTCCTTCGCATCCTCTTTTTTGGTCGATTCTACAATCCGGGTTACTTCAACAGAAACTTTTCTATTTCCAAATTCAATATCAAGCCGGTCTCCTTCTTTAACATCCGTAGAAGCTTTTGCGACTTTTCCATTTACCATAACTCTTCCAGCATCACAGGCATCATTTGCAACCGTTCTTCTTTTAATAATTCTGGATACCTTTAAATACTTATCTAATCTCATATACTCTCTCCTTATTATCTGATAACAATGAAAAGGCTGTTGCCGAAAGCAACAGCCTTTTCATTCTTAACAAAATCAAATACTCCGCAAGAATAATTATTTGTTAACAACATCCTTTAAAGCCTTACCAGCTTTGAACTTAGGCGCCTTAGAAGCAGGAATCTTCATAGACTTACCAGTCTTAGGATTTCTACCCTCTCTAGCCGGTCTGTCAACAACTTCAAAAGTACCAAATCCGACTAACTGAACTTTCTCTCCTTTTGTTAACTCTTCTGCTACTACATCTGTGAATGCCTTTAAAGCCTTCTCAGCATCTTTCTTAGATAATTCGGTCTTGTCAGCCATAGCTGCAACTAACTCAGTTTTGTTCATAGGAATAGTTCCTCCTCTTAAATATTATATAGTATTGCTTATATCCTTACCTCCAAAAGGCAAGTCCTAAAGTAGTTATACTAGCTTACCCCCCATTTGTCAAGCAATTAACCATATTCTTCGTTTTTTTGTACAAAATAGTAGAATTTTCCAGCGTATAAACCGTCAAAATCTATTCAATTTGCCACCAGCATTTGTTATTTTTCTACATATTTCGCCAACTATTTTGTGCATAATTATGCTGTATCTTTTTGTCCCTTGGAGTACAAAGGAATCCTCAAAGCATTGATTTTCCTGCTTTTTACAATTTTTTACCCTTCCATCTGCTTTCCGAGGAAGTTCGCAGCAATCACTGCTGCCTTTCTCTCCGTCTCCGTTAATGGATTTTTGCCGTCTTTGTTAAGAACGATCACTGCCCCGATAGCATCTCCTTCACAAATAATGGTCTGTACAATCTGTCCTTCATACATATCATCATTTTCACCGGTAATCTGGATATATTTCTTTTCACCCTTTTTCGCCATAATTGCTTCTCTGTCATTAATGGCTTCTTCTAATTCCTTATGAAGAGGTTTCCCTATTAAATCTTTTTTTGGCATTCCTGATACTGCAATGATCTGGTCACGGTCTGTCACACATACCGGACAGCCCAGAATCTGTGCAGTCGCATCAACATATTCCTGTGCAAAAATACTGAGTTCCCCAATGGGAGAATACTTCTTAAGGATGATTTCCCCATCCTTATCCGTAAAAATCTCCAGTGGATCGCCTTCCCTGATCCGAAGTGTCCTGCGAATCTCCTTTGGTACCACAATCCTTCCAAGTTCGTCTATTCGGCGTACAATTCCTGTTGCTTTCATGAGTCAATTCCTCCATTTAATGTGTTTAATAAATTCTTACTCTAGTATTTGTCAAATGAAGGAATGTATACGTGAATTTAAAATTTTTTATTATTTTTACAAACGGTACTCTTTTCTACGCAGTTCTAATGCAGTCATTCCACCTGATACCAAAGCCGCAAGAAAATCCGCAATAGGACCTGCATACATGATTCCATCAATACCTATCATAATCGGAAAAATGATCAATAACGGAAGCAAAAAGATAATCTGCCTGGTCAACGCAAGAAAACTTCCTCTTTTAGGCTTTCCAATAGCAGTAAAAAAATTGGAACTGATAGGCTGAAGAAAATTCACAAAAGTAAAAAACAAAAAAAATATGAAAATAATTAACCGCAAATTCATAATATTCTTCCGATCCATCCCCAAAAACCGAGATAATCTGGCTGGGACAAATCTGAAACATTAAAAATGCCACCACCGCAAGCACACCGCCACACAAAATCGCTTTCAGGTAGGCTTCTTTTACCCGGTGGTACTTTCCTGCACCATAATTAAAGCTTACAATAGGCTGCAATCCCTGTGAGATACCGATCACGAATGCCATAAAAACCATATTTACCTTGGAAATGATTCCAGAACAGGCAATAGGAATGGACTCACCATATACGGACAGGGCACCATAGTATTTTAATGATTTATTCATGATAATCTGCACTATCATCATGGCAAGCTGGTTACTGCAAGGTGCCATTCCAAGAGAAGCAATCCTCCCCACATTCCCTGCCTTTACCATCAAATGCTTTCGGCATATCTTCACCGTCTTGCAATGACCGAGAAACCAGATTGCCATACAACCTGATATACACTGTCCGATGATCGTTGCATATGCCGCTCCTGCCATACCAAGATTCAGACCAAACACAAATATTGCATCCAATATCGTATTAACGACTGCTCCGGTAAGATTGCAGACCATTGTCATCTTAGGTCTGCCATCCGCCCGAATCAAATGACCTCCACCCGTAGATAAGATCAAAAACGGAAATCCAAATGCCGTTATTCTTGTATATGTCATAGCATACTCTAATACATTATCAGGAGAACCAAAAAAACGCAGCATCTGTTCTAAAAATAACTCTGTAAAAAAGCAGAGCACCAGACCACAGCTAAAAAGCATGACAGCCGCATTCCCCAGATAATACACTGCTTTTTTTCTGTCTCCCCTTCCCATGGCGATATTAAAAGAAGAAGCTCCGCCGACACCAAGAAGCAATGCAATCGCCAGGCAAGAGGTTGATAACGGAAATGCAATATTAGTTGCCGCATTTCCAAGCTCTCCTACACGCTGTCCAATAAAAAACTGATCCACAATATTATAAAGCGAACCAACCAGCATGGAAACGATACTCGGAACTGCAAACTGCCTAAGCAGACGATTAATGCTTTCTTCCCCTAAGGGATTTGTTCTTTCAGCATGATTCACAATTTCTCCTCCTGCTTTCTAATATTTTACACTGACCCTGACTGAAAAAAGGCTGCTACAATATCTAATACAAGTTATATCTTATATCGGATACATTGACAACCTTTTTTTGATTAGTAATAGGATTTATACGATATCATTATTTTAGAGAAAAAACCAGAACTTCACACGCTTCCAGAGATACCGTATCTTTTATATCCCTGCCGCATTCCCTGTTGCCTAGCAAAACCTTGTCAATCTCTGACGGAAGTGCCACTATCTCTGCATCCTGCCCGAAATTTGCCAGAACCATCACCTTTTTCTCTCCCAGTATCCGGCTAAAAGCAAATACTTTTTCACTTTCTTCAAACAACGGACAAAATTCCCCATACACAAATACTTCTTTCCACTCCTCTGACTTTCTCAATGCAATCAGCTTTTTATAATAAGAAAGTACGGAATCGGCATCCCGTCTTTGTGCTTCCACATTCACTTCTTTATAATTATCATTTACCCTCATCCATGGAATGCCCTTTGTAAAGCCTGCATTTGCTTCATCATTCCACTGCATAGGTGTTCTGGCATTATCCCTGCTGTACTTATAACATACTTCCAGTGCCTCCTCCTTTGTAAGCCCCGCACTTAATGCCCGTTCATACTGGTTATGGGTATCCAGATCATCATATTCACTGATATCCCGCATCCGGCAGTTTGTCATACCGATTTCCTGCCCCTGATAAATAAACGGAATCCCCCGGAGCAGTACATTTACTGTCCCCAGCATTTTAATCCCTGCCGGATTTCTTGCATAATCCGGCAGATAACGGCTTGCACCTCTTGGTTCATCATGATTTTCTATGATATTGGAAAGGTATGCCTTCCCCTGACAATTCATCTGCGAATCAATAACTGCCTGTTTCCATTCCTTAAATTCTATATCTTTGGCATCATACCACCCGTTTTTCCCCTCCGACAGAACATGGGATGCAAAATCAAACATACTGCTGAAATATCCGTCTTCTCCGACAAACTCCTCCAGTGCCTCCTCTTTCATATTAAACACTTCTCCCACTGTAAAAGCATCATATCTGGAAAATGTATTCTCTTTTAACTCTTCTAAAAATTCACCCACGCCGTCTACGCTTTCCACCATCTTAGTGCAGGCACAAAGCCCATCCGGACCATCCGCCTCAAAATCCGGAAAATCCAGATGCTTCTTTATATTAATGATTGCATCAATCCTGAATCCGGCAATTCCTTTATCCAGCCACCAGTTTATCATTTCAAACAGCTTCTGCCTTACCACGGGATTTTCCCAGTTCAAATCCGGCTGTTCTTTCGCAAACATATGCAGATAGTATTTATCAGTTCCCGGAACCTGTTCCCATGCACTGCCACCGAAATATGAACGGTAATTGCTTGGAGGATTTCCGTTCTTCCCTCTTCTGAAATAGAAATAATCCGCATATTCCCCCTCCGGCTCCTTCAGTGCTTTTTGAAACCATTCATGCTGATCGGAACAGTGGTTGATCACCAGATCCATTACAATCTGCAAATCCCTCTTACCTGCCTCACAAAGCAATAAGTCAAACTCTTCCATGGTCCCAAATTCTTCCGCAATCTTATAATAATCCGAAATATCATATCCCTGGTCAACAAATGGAGACTGGTAGACCGGGGAAAGCCAGATAATATCAACTCCTAACTCTTTCAAATAGTCAAGCTTACTAATAATACCCTTCAGATCACCAATTCCATCCCCATTACCGTCCATAAAACTCTTTGGATAAATCTGATATGCTACTTTACCGTGCCACCATTTTTTCTGCATAATAAAACCTCCTGACTTTGTATATGTATAAAATGTAATTACATTATACTTACATTTTCAGAAGGTTTCTTCTCTTATTTTGCTAAATAGTTACACTATATTGACCTGTTATTCTCTTTATTCCTTTTTCTATATTCCGACGGTGCCACACCTTTGCTCTGACGGAATCTTTTAATAAAATACCCCATGTTGTCATAGCCACACTCACCGGCAATATCTATAATTTTGTCTTCGGTCGCCAAAAGCCTGTGTGCCGCCTTATTAATTCTAATATCATTTATATATTCTGTGACAGTTTTACCTGTATTATACTTAAAAAACCTGCAAAAATACTGGGGATTCATTCCTGCTATCCCAGCTATTTCATCAACAGCCAGTGCCCTGCTATAATTTTCCCGGATATGTGCCAGAACCTTTCGCAATGTATCCAGACGGAAGGAATCCGTCTCCCTGATTCCTTCGGTATTTTTCAGATAACCGTTCTCATATAAGGATGCCAGAAGCTGATAAAGTCCTGCCTTCACACGCAGATAGGAACTAAGCTCTTTATTTAATGCATCCTGAAAAATACCCTCATATATTGTAATAACTTCCTCCCATAGTCCGTCTTCCGGCAAAATCATCTGTGGAAATGCCGTCTCCCCTTCCAATAAAGGACGGATCACTTTATACTGGATTCCGTCATAATTTTCAAAACTCAGCATTCCCATGTCAAATACCAGTGCACTTTCCATATTCCCCATATCAATCTGAATAGAATGTATTTCCTCCGAACCGACAAAGATCAACGCCGGTGCTTCCTGTACATATTCCTTCATATTAATAGTAAATGAAAATATTCCCCGTTTTAAATAAATAATCTCCGTCTCCTGATGCCAGTGAAGCGGCACCACTGACTGAGCCGTTCCGTCCCAGTAATAAACTGCAAACGGGTAAACATTGGTTCCATGAACCGTGTTTTCTTTCAGTATGCTTTTTTCCATCACTGCTCTCCCAATCAGCCAAGAAACTTTTTAAGCACGGATATAAAAATCTCCATATTAAGCGGCTTCGCAATATGGGCATTCATCCCGTTTTTCAATGCTGCTTCCTTATCCTCCTCCAATGCATTGGCAGTCATGGCGATAATCGGTAAATCCTTGACATCTTTTCTTGGCATATTCCGGATTGTCCGGGTTGCTTCATAACCGTTCATGATTGGCATCTGAATATCCATCAAAATAGCATCGTAATAGTTTTCCTCTGCCTTTTCCATCATGGATACTGCATCCGTCCCGTCTGGTGCCGTTTCTACAAGGAAACCCGATTCCGTTAATATGACTTCTGCAATCTCTCTGTTTAACTCAATGTCTTCTACCAGCAGGATACGCTTTCCACCAAAATCAGCTAAAGTCCATTCTGCAACTTCTTCCTTTTTATCTACCAGATTATTGGCGGCAAGCAGTACGGATTTCAAATCGGACATAAAGAGCGGTTTTGCACAAAAAGCAGTGACACCTGCATCTCTCGCCTCTTCCTCAATATCCGTCCAGTCATATGCAGTCAGAATAATGATCGGTGCTTCCGCTCCAACCACCTCCCTGATTTTTCTCGCTGTTTCCACCCCGCTAAGTCCCGGCATCTGCCAGTCAATGATATAGGTGTGATAAGAATCTCCCTCTTCCCATGCACTTTTTGCACGATATACTGCCTCTCTGCCAGAGGTTGTCCACTCAGAACGCAATCCCAGTTGTTTCAGCATTTTGCTTACACTGTCACAGGTATTGAGATCATCATCTACAACCAATGACCGCAGTCCCTTCAGTTCTTTAATCTGCTCTGCATTTTTTTCGGTGTCCTGAAGCTTCAGCCCAAGCTCTACCGTAAAGGTACTTCCCTTACCGACTTTACTCTCAACACTGATCGTACCATTCATCATTTCAACAATATTTCTCGTAATCGCCATTCCGAGCCCTGTTCCCTGAATACCATTCTGCGTCACCGTTGTCTCTCTCTCAAAGGGTTCAAAAATATGCTGCACAAACTCTGATGACATTCCGATACCGTTATCCTTGATGATGAATATATAATCTCCATATCCGTGGCGGAATGTTGTTTTCTGCATAATACGGAACGTAATGGTTCCTCCGGCAGGCGTATATTTCACTGCATTACTTAAAAGATTGATAAATACCTGATTAAGCTTTAATGCATCCGCTATCACATCTTCATTGGCAACCTCAAACGTATCAATAAACAGTTCTAACTGCTTTGCCTTTACCTGCGGCTGGATAATATTAACCAGATTATGCATCAATTCAGAAATATTACACTCCTGTTCTTTGATCTGCACCTTGCCACTCTCGATTCTGCTCATATCAAGAATATCATTGATCAAGCTTAATAAATGATTGCTGGAAGAAAGTACCTTCTGAAGACAATCCTGAACCTGAGCCTTATTATCAATATGACTGGCTGCAATCGTTGCAAATCCTATGATTGCATTCATTGGCGTTCTAATATCATGAGACATATTGGATAAGAAAGTGGATTTTGCTTTATTCGCATGCTGTGCCTGCATCAATGCATCCTGAAGTGCCTGGGTCTGTTCTCTCTGCTTTTGAACCTGTTCCGTAATCTCCTTGGATACCACCATAACCATAATATCATCCGTATCATCATCCTTCGTCATAACAAAGGACTGTCTTACACACATCTGTGTCTCATCAGAAACCTGTCCCCAGTAATCAACTACTACTTCCCGGTCGCCCTGTTCAAAACGCTCTTTCAAATATTCGATATTTACCATGGTGCTGTAATCATCCATGGATTCCTTTAAAACAAACCTCTTCCACTGTTCAAAACACTCAGAAGCCTTACAGGGAACTCCCAGTCCTGATTTTTTAAGTAAAGATATCTGCTGTCCGTCTATCACACGTATAATATCCTGTTCTATCAGATCTTTTGTCAGGTTAAATTCAAACGTACAAAAAGCATTAGAGGTAATGGCTATCTGATATTGTCTCTCCTTACGGTTTGCAAGAGCCATTTCTGCCTGGATACGCAGTTCCTTTTCCTTTATTTCGGTGATATTCTGACGAATGAATAAGACCTTTTTTGCTTTTCCGTCCTTACGCTCCAGACAAATCAGATTCGCATGCTCCCATTCGGCATGACCATTTCTCATCACGTGATATTCATAGCGTAAATCGTTATGCCCCTCCATTGCTTCAATAACAGAATTTTTATTCATAAATGCTGCAAAATCCTGACCTTCACCTTCCGTAACTGCATTTGCACATAAATGCTGCAATAAATCTTCATAACGCCCACTGGTCTCAAGTGTATTGTCCTCCGGCTTTGTTCCTGCAAGATACTGATAGGTATCTTCCTCAAAATCAATCATGGAAAAACGGGAAAACAGTGTGTTCACTCCACTGATAATATACCCCATCTCTCTGTTTTCCTCTTCCAGCAGTTTCTTATTGCGCCCTGCCCGGATCAGGAGCGCAATAATATAAATGGCAAACAGTATAAGCAGCATGGTTTCCAGCTGAATTCCTACAAGATTTTCATCCTTTATCATAGTCTGCGTCACATTCTTCGGAAATGTCTGGACAAGAACATATTCATTTTCCGGAAGGTATGTTACACAGATATTATCCGTTTTACTGTTGGAATCACAGACAAATGCACCTTCCCCGCCATGTTCAAAAATTCCTTTCGCATCCTTAGCCGTATGTTCGTCAATAACACCGGTTTCCTCCAGCATATCAATCAAATTCTCGGTATATCCCGTATCATCGGAGCTGGCAATTACCCTGCCATCCGGCGTACAAAAATACACACCTGCCTTCTCTCCAAAGTACGTGGTAGTAAGCATATTTTTTAAGTATTCCTCTGCCAGAAATGCTCCTCTTAAAACCCCTATAATTTCGCCTTTATAACGGACAGGTGCATAAAAATTAGCCATTGTCTCATCAAAGAAATAGGAATCAAATATAATTGAGATACCACTTTCTCCCTCCATACCGTTCAAATAAAAGTCCCTGTCTGCCACATCAGCAGTCCGCCCGTCTGAAGCATAGTCATTGCCGTCAACATCCGTAAACATCAAGGCATCAAACTGTGAATTCTTCTCCATCTGTTCAAGCATCTGTGCAGTAACCATCGGTTCGGTCAGACTCTCCCCCACAAAGTATGCATATGTATAGATCCGGCTTAAAGCATTACTTAACTCTTCATCTATCTGCCCGGCCTTCAGCCTTGCCGAATCTACCGCATAATTTTTGTTCCGTTCTATCATACGTTTGCTGTTTTGTGTCGTATACCAGCAAAACAAAATTACTATCGCAGCCAAAAGAATTATAACATAAATGATATCCTGTAATAATTTCTTTCTTTTCATAATAATTTCCTCCCCATTATGTATATTCCTCTTTCCTACAACAGTCTGTGTAAATGATTAAAATTATATTACAACTGTCCCCATATTTTCTATATTCCATATATATTCTATAACTTCTGCAACATCCTATTTTAAACATTCTGCCAACTATTTATTTTAACATGATTGCTAACATAGTACAAGAATAACTGCATTACTTTACAGATATGGAAAATGCTAAAATTATTATGAATCACCAGCACTATGATACAGCTTTGATTGTCAGTGATCCGTTACATATGAAAAGAGCAATGCTGCTGGCAAAAGACGTCGGACTTAATGCCTATACCTCCCCAACCGGAACTTCCATGTATAGAAGTTCTTTTGAAAAATTTAAGTTTGGTGCAAGAGAAGTGTTTTTCTATACAGGATACAAAATTGTTAAACTTCTGCCATTCCTTTAACAAATTCCTATATTCCTGCGTCACCATATATACCCTGGGGACACGTTACATTTTCTTTATTTCATTCCTATCATTTTCCTGACAAAGGGTATTTTCTTCACTATATGGTACGCTGACAATGTTAATACGAAGCTCCCGCCCCAGATTCCAAACACTTTCATCACCATGTTATCGCACACCCTGACAATATAATAGGCAAGTACGACCAGAATAGACTGGTGCAGGATATAGATTGGATAAGAAGCTTCATTAAAATATTTCGTAAAGCCTGTTCTCTTATTCAAATATCTCTTCCCTAAAACCAGCAAGACCAAAATTGTATTCCAACCAATATAATTTATCCACAAATCACCATAATAAGAAAACCTATAATATAACGTTACCAATACGATCGTTCCAGTCAGGCACAAAAGGGAAATCCACCGTATATTTCTTTCCAGCTTTTCCATCACAGAATCATTACTTAACACATAATACCCAATCAGATATAATGCAAGATTTTTTCCAAGACTAAAGCCTCCAAAATTCCCTAAATGATACATCACCCATACCGGAATAAAGAAACTCAAGATTCCCGCAGCCGGTATCCTTTCAATTCTTACCACCAGCTTCTTATATGGAACAAAATAAAATACTGCCAGTGAAAATAAGGATATTAAAAACAAAAAAAGAATAAACCACAAATGTCCCGGTGTAAACGCACCGTCATAACCGCTTAAGTCCGTAAAATGTGCGAAAAAATATTTCCAGTTATCCAATAAGGTTCCTCTATAGCCGTCAAAATATTTTCTTGCATACAACGTTTGAAACGGTACAAGAACGATAACTCCGCTAATAAATGGAATCAGCAGTTTCCCGATTCTCTGCCTAATAAATTCCGTATTTGTCCTTTTCTCCAATGCATATCTGGCACTCATCCCTGCCAGTACAAAAAGAACCGGCATAAACCATGGATTGACCAGCACGATCAATGTGCTTAAGATTTTATTTTCTTCCTCCCATATATAGAAACCTGACCCAAAATCATTCCAGATCATGAATGTATGTACAGGAAACAAAAGCAAAATGGTCAGATTCCGCAAATTATCAATATAATGTTTTCTCGATACCTTTTCTATATGTTCCATTCTCCGCTCTCCTGCCTGTCAATTATAATGCGCTATTCCTAATATTGTATCTGTCAGCAATTCTGCTTCAAACACCGGGAATCAGGCTTATAATCTGCATAGTAACATTATATCACCTGCCAAACATTGCGACAACCAGCCTGACAGGAAAAAAGAGGGTATATTACTATGTCCAATCTGTTATCCGAATTACTGATATGTATTTGACCATCTTATTCCTATCCATTATAATAAAGCTTAGAGAATATTGGTTTACGGAGAGAAATGAAATCCAGAAATATGTTATATATGACAATAGTTTTGTGTACCGCTTTTGTTATAACATTCATTAATAGATTCTTAAATTTGTTAACCTCAAGTACCTATTCCATATCGAAAAGATACTATACAAAAGGAGGGCACCAGATGAAAAATATCAGAATAATAACAGCAGCAGTATTTATCATGATAGTATTATGTATTCCATCGATAACTGCTTCAGCGGCGAGTTGCGGAGAAACGGTGAGTCAGAACACGACAAAGGACCTGCAGGCAGTTGACTACGAAAATGACGAAACAATAGGTCAATTACTGGCACCATCCCGTTATTCTATGTCGGAAAAGCTGAATAAAAAAACTGAGATTGCCAAGCGGGAGGGAAAGAGTCCTGCGGATATTAGTGATGAACAAGCTGTGCTGGAACTGAACCAGGATAATGTAAAGGCGATGTCTTTTGAAAATGCATTTGCAGAGGTACAGGCAGAAATAGGAGCAATCATCCAGAGGGTGGTTGACAATACTGCTGATGCCAAAAGCAAAGGTGCAGATTTTTTTATTAATAAGATACAACAGAATAAAGAAAAACTGCTGTTGGGGCTTACCTATCTTGAGCGACTGTATGACTTCGATATGGGAGAGCATAACATTAAGGATGTTCTTCTTTACGAGTCAGAACCGTATATGTATGGGCAGATAGAAGATGTTTTAGACTGGCTGATATATATCGGAGGTTCCGGGGGCGATACATTAAAGATTTCTAATAATGCCAATGTATTTGGTTATGGAAAGCTGTTTTGGTCAGTTACTTCCTCTGCAACACTGGAAGCTTTTCTGGAAGAGAACAGGCAAAAGTGGATACCTGATACTGAAATGAACGAGTGGTTTTTGCAGGAAAGTCCTGCATATATACTGGAAAAATCATCTGCCTGGGACAGCAATAATACCGGAATATATAAAAGACTGTATGATGATGCAACTACCCGTGCTTATATTTTACCGCTGCTTACAGTGTCAGAGGACAGCATTTACATGATTGCGAACTCTGCTACCATCACATATGGAATAGTGGATTGTTATATAGACAGAAATTTAAGGGAAACAGACCCTGCACGTTATGATGAACTGCGTGAAAAATTCCGGCAGCAATTAGAACAGACGGCTAAGCAGCAGAAGGCTTTTATCGATGTTTGGTATCGGATTGCAAAACCGGAAAAGAAGAGCCTGCTTTCCTCCAATCGTATCGTTTTGGATAGTCTGCGAATAGATCCCGATTCGACTGTCCAGTGGTCGGATAAATTTGGAAAGAATGCTGCCCTGGGTGTCAGGGAATTCTTTACTCCTCTGAATTTATATGGTACATATATGTTTGCTGATGGTGTGGCAGAAGGTACCCGCATCCGTTACTATGTATCAAAGGCTTTGACGGAACGAGGATTGGCAACATATGCTCATGAACTGACACATATGCTTGTTTCTGAGGTAATGCTGAACGGGTATGGTTCACGGGACGGCATGCTGGCAGAAGTATACACAAGGGGGATGTTTGAACCATATGAACTGAATGATCCGCCTGCTTTTAATCTGAACCTAATCTATGACCGTCAAGCAGTCAATGACCGATACCATAATGGCCTGCCTGATCGTTTTCAGGATGAAACAGATTTGCAGAGCTATATGAATGGTATTCTGGATGTCATTTATACGCTGGATTATGCAGAAGCAGATGTTATGTTTACGAAAAGTGCAGAAGAGAAAATGAAATGGTTCCACAAGCTTGAGCAGATAGAGGATTCAGATGATAGGTATAATCAAGGTGAGGACGGCTCCAGTCATAATCTCGATTCGGTAAGGGAACTGACTCTGGAGGAAGCGGAGAAGCTGAATACCATCGATGACTTAATCCGTAACAGTATTATCGTATCCCGCTATGAAGTAAATGGAACAAAGACAACAGGAACCATGGCAAGAAATGGCTATTATGTTGTGCCTCTCTTCAGTGCTAACTATGCCGGAATACAGAATGACTATGGCGTCAGTGGTGATGTTACGATACGCCGACAGGCGTTTGAACTGCTTGCTGAGTATGGATATTACAATGGCATGGTTCCTTATATATCCAACCAGTATAAAGAATCTGCCAAATCGGAGCAGACAATCCTGTCAGATCAATATATCCTCAAGAAAATATTTGGCAGTACCTATGAGACGATGGCAGATTTTAAGATAGCGATGTTTCAGAGAAGGATTAAAAAAATCAGCGAAATAAAGCCAGTCACCATTATGTGGAAAAATCAGTCCGTTACAATCAATGATTTTGAAGAACTGCGTCTGCTGATGAAAGAAGCAATAGAGAATGATTTAATAGAAGTCAATGTATTGCCGGACAGTTCTAATAATATCCGTGCCCACGTGACAGAGGTTGAGCGTCTGAAACAGGAAATATTTAAAGCATATTTAATTCAGACAGAGGATTTCAGGGAATCCATCTACGGTGCTGGCACAGCACCGGAAAAGCCAGACGATACTAATACGGAACAGCCCGAAAAGCCGGACGGCACCGATACAGAACAGCCCGAAAAGCCGGACGGCACCGATACAGAACAGCCTGAAAAACCGGGCGATACTGATACGGAGCAGCCTGAAAAGCCGGGTGATACTGATACGAAGCTACCAGAAAAACCTGATACTGATACGAAGCTACCAGAAAAACCTGATACTGATACGAAGCTACCAGAAAAACCTGATACTGAACATAATAATCCAGGAGATGTAGCAGTTACGCCTGGAAATGATAAACAAGACCCGACCCCCAAGCTGCTTCTTTGCAAAGTATCTTCTGCTAAAACTTCACACACGCTCCGATGGAATCCTGTGAAGTCAGCAGATGGATATGAAATATATGGGGCAAAATCTAATGGAAAATTTAAACGTCTCCAAACAGTTGGCAATAAGTCAGTTAGGTGGAAACATAAAAAGTTAAAAAAAGGAACACAGTATAAATATTATATCAAAGCATATAAAAAAATTGGCGGAAGACGGGTAATCTTAGCCCAATCCCTGCCTGTCTATAGCACGACAACAGGAGGAAAATATGGCAATCCTTCAAAGATAGTAGTAAAGAAGACACATGTGAGTATGAAGTCTGGTAAGAAAATTCGGCTTCGTGTGAACGTGACAGGAAAAAAGATAAGAAAAACCGGAAAAAAGGTGCGTTATGTCTCATCTAATCCGTCTGTTGCAACGGTGTCAAAGAAAGGTATCGTAATCGGAAAAAAACGTGGCAGCTGCACGATATACTGTATTGCCCAGAATGGTCTGTATAAGGAGGTAAAAGTAAAGGTAAATCGTTAATAAAGACCTATAGAGTTAAGACTACCGACTAAGCCAATGGCTTGCTCTGCCCTTATAAAGGGATATTACCTGCTTACTCCCAGAAGGCACTGATGTCTCAAAAACAAGGTCAGGACACCATATACACTCCATTTTTCTCCACGCAAATAAGAGTGTCCCAAAACTATGATTAATCAAGGTCATAGTTTTGGGACACTCTCTTTATATGTCACTAAGGGAAAATTTGATGAACATTCTATTCACATACAAATCGGAAATTAGCAAGTACGGCTTATACCAATAAGGTGCATTAAATCAGACAGCAATTTACAAAATAAATCCTATACTTCTCTTAGAACCAGTTCTACATAATCTCTTAATTCGAGTATAAGCAATTTCCAATCATATTCTTGAATCGGGAAAATACTACCTTCTTCCAATACCCTTTGTACTGGCAGTGATATTCCTGTATTCCATTCAGAATTATAAGGAACTGTCTTACATTGAATAGTATCTAAAGCATTTGCTATTGTGTCATTTACCATTGCTTTATAACTCTTTAATGCCCAATCAGAAGCACCGCCATGTGAAATAATTCCTGCTGGAATTCCATATACTTCAGATTTATACTTATTATCTTTCCACCAATGTAAAAAAGTAATTTCCTCCATTTTTTCCAGTATCATACTTAGTTTTGCAGGGATTGGTGCATAATGTGGCGACACAAAGAAAATAGCACCTGATTCTATAACTTTTTCATAAATTGTATTAAAATCAATATCATTACAGCATCTTTTACTTTCAAAACATTTTCCGCAACCAATACACGGTTGTAAAAGATAATCTCTTAAATCCACTATTTCACACATTATTTCTTTTTCTCTTAAAATTTCAGATATTTTAGAACAAAGAATTTGCGAAATACTATTTTCTTTGCTATGCAAAATATTTGAAGCTGATATACATAATACTTTCATTCGTTCCTCTCCCTACATTAATTTCTCACATCAAATTTGTAACATTGATTATATCGCTCCAACGATACCATTCCAAGCATTCTTGATTGTTTCCCTATTCTCTTTTTGAGATAAAAATATTATTATTGCTATAAGACCTGCTGTTGCTTTATCTAATAACTCTATTGCTTCTTTCCTATCACTGTCTGCTTGTTCTCTTGCCAATACCTCTTGTTTTTCTAACTCTTCCAACTGAATTACATAATATTCTCTCACATTTTCCTCTGTATCATTGATTTCAACCACTTCAACAAACGAGTCAAGACGTCCCTCACTATTTCTAATACCGTTGTTAGACTTCAATTTACCCGCATTAAGTCCATCTAGCGCACTTTTCTTCATTCTAATTTTAGCACTACATCAACAAATTCATCATTATTATTCATAATATTTTACTTATTCCTCTATTTACACAATATCTATGTTTTACTTAATTTACACGTTTGGGCACCAAACAGATTTTCTTCTTAACTGCTTTATCTACATGGTGCTAGCACCATGTAAAAAGAACATAAACCAAAAATGTCTGTTCGTCGCTCTCCACCACTCTAATTAACAAATAAAATTTTTTATTTCTCTATCAAAAACATTTTCTCGGTGAAATTTCAAATACTTTTTATTATTTTCAGTCAGATCTATATGCATCCTATTATTAACATTAAGAAGTAGCCTGTCGTTTTCTGTTAATCTGTCAGAAATTATAATCTTACCATCATCATTGAAAGTGATATAACCATTATCAAATAATCTGTCATGGTTAGGACACATCAAAAAACCATTATTGACATCTAATTTTTCTTTTGGTTCACTTTCTGCCCAAGGTTTGATATGACTCGCTATCAGTAGTGCCTGGTTTTCTACGTTGCACAGACAGCATTTGTCATATCTCTTTAGCAATAAATCCCTAAATATTCCTTGATTAACCCTGGCATTTACAATTGCTTTTTTTGATGTCCCATTTACTTTTATAGAAATAATTTCTTCTTCTATTTTTTGTGCAGTTTCAATTACTGCGTTATTACAGATTTCTTCTTTATTTGTTGTTATATTTTTACGTTCTAACCAAAAACAAAAATCAAGCACCATCTGATTAGACCAACCCGCTAATTTTGGCACGTCATTCTTCCATTCAACCAAGGCTAAATTTTTATCTACCATTGATGCTTTTTTCGCAATAGAAATGCTTACACTTTTTAAGCACTTATCTATTGCCGGATTGGTACAAACAGGAACAAACCTATCATAAAAATATACTATCATAAGCATATTCTTTATTATACTGTTTATTTTATACTTTTTTAAATCATTATAATTTTTTTGCCTTATATCTTCCAAAAAATTTACTATTTCTTTTTTTAGATAAATAAAAGCCTTCTCATAATCAGGCCAAAATTCTTTGTAGCTTGATGATAAAAGTATCTGTGATGACTTCTTGGTAGTATACACCCCAAAAGTATGTGGATAAGCAACACCTTTTATATCTGCGATATGGCTCAGTCCATAATGCAGCCAATGACTAAAAGAATCATCCCCTAATAGATATTGTTCTATTGTCAAATTTGGGATAGACTCAATAGGATATCTAGATAAAAACTTTTCTCTTTCTTTGATACCTCGAGCTTCTATTTTCTTTCCCACTTCCATCCTATCTGCTTCATATAACTTTATCAAATCCATCTCTATCAATCCTTTATAAATCCTGATACGTCTATATCTTTCATGTTTTGATTATATCACTCTCACCCTCCATTTTCCATCATAAAATGAGGGACATAGCAACCGCCACACCTCTCATTTCTTATCGTTCTAATGCGTTTTCGACCTTCCATTTTTGTCATTTCAAATCGTTCTATTTTTCATACAACTTATTACACTCTTTGCAGAGTTCTTTCATACACTCCAAACATCCCAAATCAGACGCTTTTTCCTGCAATCGGTCTGATGGTGTCGTTCTGTTCCATAACTTTATCCGTCAAGCAACTAATCTGCTTCTGCTGCTCGTCTACTTCGTCTGTCAGATTCTTGTCCTGCTTCGTAAACTGCACGCATTTGATAGTCAGATTTTTTACCATCTCTTTCAGCAAGAAAGGAAGTAGTGAAAACGATACAATTCAAGTTCCAGTATCACAAGGGCAAAGAACGGGTAGAACAGGTAAAACAAATAAAAGCTTGGTAAAAAGACAAACTCCGATGAAAATGGTGCCTAGTTTCATCGGAGTTCTTTTTTATGACACCGTTTTGGCACCACTTTTCATTTTTTCACTGTTGCAAAGTTTCAAAAAGGGCTTCCCGATTTCTCGGAAAGCCCCATAAAATCTAGCTTTTTACTGATTACTCAATAATTGTAGCCACACGACCAGAACCAACTGTTCTACCACCCTCACGGATAGCAAATGTAAGACCCTGCTCCATAGCTACTGGATGAATCAACTCGATAGTCATCTCTACGTTATCACCAGGCATACACATCTCTGTTCCAGCCGGTAACTCACAAACACCAGTTACGTCTGTTGTTCTGAAATAGAACTGTGGACGATAGTTGTTAAAGAATGGAGTATGACGTCCACCCTCGTCCTTAGTTAAAACGTAAACCTGAGCTGTAAATTTCTTGTGACACTTTACAGTACCTGGCTTAGAAATAACCTGTCCACGAACGATATCTGTTCTCTGGATACCACGAAGCAAAGCACCGATGTTATCACCAGCCTGAGCCTCATCTAATAACTTACGGAACATTTCGATACCAGTTACAACAGTCTTCTGTGTCTCTTCCTTAACACCGATGATTTCTACTTCATCATTAAGGTGTAACACACCACGCTCTACTCTACCAGTAGCAACAGTACCACGACCGGTAATTGTAAATACGTCCTCTACAGGCATTAAGAATGGCTGATCTGTTGCACGCTGTGGATCTGGAATGTACTCATCTACAGTACTCATTAACTCTAAAATCTTGTCTCCCCACTCACTTGTAGGATCCTCTAAAGCCTTAAGAGCAGAACCCTTGATGATAGGACAATCAGAGAATTCATACTCCTCTAACTGCTCTGTTACTTCCATCTCTACTAATTCGATTAACTCTTCGTCATCTACCATATCACACTTATTTAAGAATACTACGATATAAGGTACACCTACCTGACGAGACAATAAGATATGCTCCTTTGTCTGAGCCATAACACCGTCAGTAGCAGCTACAACAAGGATAGCACCATCCATCTGAGCAGCACCGGTAATCATGTTCTTAACGTAGTCAGCATGTCCTGGACAGTCTACGTGTGCATAATGTCTCTTCTCAGTCTCATACTCAACGTGAGCAGTAGAAATTGTGATACCTCTTTCTCTCTCTTCCGGAGCCTTATCGATATTCTCGAATGCTACAGCTTCACCAGTACCTAATCTCTCATGAAGAGTCTTTGTGATAGCTGCAGTTAAAGTAGTTTTACCATGATCTACGTGTCCGATTGTACCAATGTTACAATGTGGTTTGGTTCTTTCAAACTTAGCTTTTGACATTTTAAATATTCCTCCTTAATTTTGCCTCATAGGCTTTTAATCGCTAATACTGATTATATTAGAAACATCCAATATTTTCAAGTACTTTCTTCATAGGAATTAATATTCCCTTTATTTTATTTGGTTAAACTGTATTTTCAACCTTTTTACATGAAGCCGGAGGGTTTATATCCCTTCCTGCTTCATAATATTCTTTGTATTAGTTGCCCTTCTTAGCGTTGATGATCTTGTCCTGTACAGACTTCGGAGCCGGCTCATACTTCTCAAAGAACATTGAGTAGTTACCACGACCCTGTGTAGAAGAACGTAACTCTGTTGAGTATCCGAACATCTCTGCAAGTGGTACTAATGCACGTACAATCTTACCACCACCAAGGTCATCCATACTCTGAATCTGTCCACGTTTTGCATTTAAGCTTCCGATTACATCACCCATATATTCTTCAGGCATTGTAACTTCTACCTTCATGATAGGCTCAAGTAATACAGGGGCAGCCTTTTGCATAGCTTCCTTAAATGCCATAGAACCGGCAATATGGAATGCCATTTCGTTAGAGTCAACTTCATGGTAAGATCCATCAAATACATTAGCATAAATACCAACAACAGGGAATCCTGCCAAAGTACCAGCTTTTGTAGCTTCCTCGATACCCTCACCAACAGCCGGGATGTATTCCTTCGGAATTGCACCACCAACTACACTGGACTCAAACTTAAATAATTCTTCACCGTTTGCATCCATTGGCTCAAATCTAACTTTACAGTGACCATACTGACCACGACCACCTGACTGCTTAGCGTACTTGCTATCTACATCAACAGTCTTGGTAATTGTCTCCTTGTAAGCAACCTGAGGTGCACCAACATTTGCCTCAACCTTAAACTCACGAAGCAGACGGTCTACAATAACCTCCAAATGAAGCTCACCCATACCGGCAATAATGGTCTGACCAGTCTCTTGATTGGTATGAGCACGGAAGGTAGGATCCTCTTCTGCCAGTTTTGCAAGTGCCTCGCCCATCTTACCCTGATCATTCTTTGTCTTAGGCTCGATTGCAAGCTCAATAACCGGCTCTGGGAATTCCATAGACTCAAGGATTACCGGATGCTGTTCATCACAGATCGTATCACCAGTTGCTGTAAACTTAAATCCAACAGCAGCTGCGATATCTCCGGAATAAACCTTAGAAATCTCTGTACGGTTGTTCGCATGCATCTGTACGATACGTCCAACACGCTCTTTTTTATTCTTTGTAGCATTTAAAACATAAGAACCGGAATTACAGGTACCTGAATATACACGGAAGAATGCTAACTTACCTACGAATGGGTCTGCCATAATCTTAAATGCTAATGCTGAAAACGGCTCATCATCAGATGACTTACGTGTTACCTCATTACCTTCCTCATCTACACCAGTAATATCCGGTATATCTGTAGGAGCTGGCATATATTCGATAACACCATCCAACATCTTCTGAACACCTTTATTCTTATAAGCTGAACCACAGAATACAGGAACTGCCTCGTTTGCAATTGTACCCTTACGAAGTGCCTTCTTCATATCCTCAATAGATGGCTCTTCTCCCTCAAGATACTGCATCATAAGGTCATCATCTAACTCACAGCATTTCTCAACAAGATTCTCATGCCATTCATCAGCTAACTCCTTCAAATCAGCAGGAATCTCTGTGATTTCGATATCTTCACCCTTATCATCCTTATAATAATATGCTTCCATCTCGAATAAATCGATCAATCCAGCAAATTCGTCCTCTGCACCAATTGGAATCTGTACAGGAACTGCATTCTTACCAAGACGATCAATAATGGTCTGTACAGACATGAAGAAATCTGCACCCATTTTATCCATCTTGTTAATAAACGCCATACGTGGAACACTATATGTGTCAGCCTGGCGCCATACATTCTCAGACTGAGGTTCAACACCTGCTTTCGCATCAAATACACCAACAGCTCCATCTAATACACGAAGTGAACGCTCTACCTCAACAGTAAAGTCTACGTGTCCCGGAGTATCAATAATATTGACACGATGCTCTAAAGCACCTTGTTTTGGCTTATGATGATCCTCAAGTGTCCAGTGACATGTTGTAGCAGCAGATGTGATCGTGATACCACGTTCCTGCTCCTGCTCCATCCAGTCCATGGTAGCTGCACCTTCATGAGTCTCACCAATCTTATAATTAACACCGGTATAATATAAGATACGCTCTGTCAGAGTGGTCTTACCTGCATCAATATGAGCCATAATACCGATATTTCTGGTTCTCTCTAATGGATATTCTCTTCCAGCCAAGATTTTTTCCTCCTTAATTTAGTAAATGCACTTTGCTTAAATCCATTAAGCCCTCAATAACATCCACTCTACTAAATTCGACCTGCTCTTCGTTTGGTCTCATTAAGTTTCGGGATGGGCTTTCACACTAAACTCAATCTTCGCTCTGCTCGATTTCTATTCAATGTTCAATGACATCCACTCTACTAAATTCGACCTGCTCTTCGTTTGGTCTCATTAAGTTTCGGGATGGGCTTTCACACTAAACTCA
>JAIDOW010000058.1:0-1646 GCA_029063085.1 Lachnospiraceae bacterium | reverse complement strand
ATCTTCGCTCTGCTCGATTTCGTTAAGTGTTCAATGCCTAAAATCTGTAATGTGCAAATGCCTTGTTTGCCTCTGCCATCTTGTGCATATCTTCTTTTTTCTTTACTGATGCACCAGTATTATTAGAAGCATCCAGTAATTCCTTCGCTAATCTCTCTTCCATCGTCTTCTCGGATCTTGCACGAGAATAGGTTGTCAGCCAGCGAAGTGCTAAAGCCTGTCTTCTATCAGGTCTTACATCGATAGGTACCTGATAAGTAGCTCCACCGATACGTCTTGCCTTTACCTCAAGAACTGGCATGATATTGTTAAGTGCTTCTTCAAATACTTCCAAAGCAGGTTTACCAGTCTCATTGGCAACACGTTCAAATGCGCCGTATACAATTTTCTGGGCTACACCCTTCTTACCATCTAACATAATGTTATTGATAAGCTTGGTAACCACTTTACTATTATAAATTGGATCCGCTAATACGTCTCTCTTTTGAATATGTCCTTTACGTGGCACGGTACTTCCCTCCTATTATTTTTTTACTAAGCTGATATAAATCAGCTTAAAGGTACTCATTGTTCCATGTGGAATCTTTAAGATTACTTTAGGAACCTTGTTCGTGCAGGTGTTGCATCGCTTTTATCATAAAATGAAAAACATTGCCATTACCAGCACTATTATTTTTGACTTACTGTCTCCTGAATCAATGCCAAGAGATACCTAAATGCCGTCATCTCCTAAATTCGCTTTGCTCATTAAGAGCGATGACAGGGCTACGACTAAGTTCAAGCTTCGACTTCGTCTCGCTTTCACTTTGAGCCAGCATCTTTACTTACTCACCACTCTGCCGGGCGGCATCCACTCTACTAAATTCGGATTTCGCTTAGCTCATCCTCATTAAGTATCGAGATGGGCTTTCGTACTAAACTCGAACTGCGTTTCACTTGTTCTTGTTAAATACTCAATGCCTATTTAGCATCTTTAGGTCTCTTTGCGCCGTACTTAGAACGTGCCTGACGTCTCTTTGCAACGCCTGCCGTATCCAAAGTACCACGAATAACATGATATCTGGTACCCGGTAAGTCCTTTACTCTACCACCACGAATCAGAACAACACTATGCTCCTGAAGGTTGTGACCTTCACCTGGGATATAGCTGGTAACTTCGATACCGTTAGATAAACGTACTCTGGCGATCTTTCTAAGAGCTGAGTTAGGTTTCTTAGGAGTAGCTGTCTTAACTGCTGTACAAACACCACGCTTTTGCGGAGCACTTGAATCAGTAGGTCTCTTCTGTAAAGAGTTATATCCCTTCTGAAGAGCCGGTGCGGTAGACTTTTTCTCTACAGTCTGTCTTCCTTTTCTAACTAACTGGTTAAAAGTTGGCATGTTTTTCACCTCCTGTTTGTAATATTTTTGTGTTCTTGCTATTTAACATATCCGAAGCCCTTTTTTGGGCACACGAATACATCAAATTCCACGCACACTTTGTCATTATAGCTATATCATTTATTAGTGTCAAGGGATTTTTCAAAAAGTTTTTACATTTTAAGATCATCTGACAAACCACGTATTTTCTATGCCTGTCTTATATTTTTCCGCAATGCCACCATTAGATTTCTTCTATATTATTAACACAATATATAGTGCTATTC
>JAIDOW010000057.1 GCA_029063085.1 Lachnospiraceae bacterium | reverse complement strand
GAATTTTACAAACATTCTCTATTCTTCTGTAGTATTTTCCGAAATCACAGTCTTAACTGGCTGCTCTACCTTCACAACTACTTTATCGCCGTTCCCTTCCTCTTTATCTGTCAAACCGGCAAGCTTTGTCCCTGCAAAACTTGACAGCAATACGCCCGGATTGATACCCAGACTATCACCGATTCCGTCAATCACCTGTTTTAAAGAGGTTGTTACATCTTCAGTCATTTTTGCAGTGTTACCGGAACCATACATGGTAATCTTATCAATATTTCCAAGTGGTGTTGCAATCGCCTCTGCCACCATAGGATACATTTTACAAAGCATCTCAATGATTGCCGCCTCACCATACTTCTGCATAGCCTCTGCCTTTTTGTCAATACCTGCTGCTTCCGCTTCTGCCTTTGCCTGGATAGCCGCTGCTTCTGCTTCACCTTTTGCTTTAATCCCCGCTGCTTCTGCCTCGGCTTTTGCCCGGATAGCAGCTGCCTCCTGTTCCATAGAATATTTCACAGCATCGGCCTGGATCTTCTGAGCTTCGGCTTCCTGTGCCTGCTCATACTTCTTGGCTTCGGCTTCTTTTTGCCGCTTATAAAGATCCACATCAGCCATCTGCTGTTGCTTGTATTTTTCCGCATCCGCCTGCTTACGGATATTGGCATTTAATGTCTGCTCCTGAACTTCTGCTTCACGCATTTTCAGTTCTACTTCACGTTCCTGGCGTGCAATATTGGCATTAGTTGCTGTAACCTCTATAGATTTACGCTGTTCTTCTTCCTGAATCTTATAAGCTGCATCGGCCTGTGCTTTCTTAGTGTCCTCAACCGTTTTTAACTCTGCTTTTTTAATAGCTAATTCGTTCTGCTTAATAGAAATCTCTGTCTCTGACATAACTGCCGCATCATTGGCCTCTTTTTTAGCCTGTGCCTGTGCAATGGCAACGTCACGATCCGCATTTGCCTTTGCAATGGAAGCATTTTTCTGAATTGCCGCCATATTATCCTGACCTAATGCCGGAATCAAATCATTCTGATCAGTAACATGCTGTATATTGCAGGAAATAATCTCAATACCCAGACTATTCATATCCTTTTGTGCCTTTTCCTGTACCTGATCACCAAATACTTTACGGTCATTGCAAAGATCCTTTAATGTAACAGTACCAATAATCTCACGCATATTACCCTGTAAAGAATCTACCAATGCCATGATAATACGGTCTTCTTTCATATTAAGAAAGTTCTTCATTGCACGCTGAATGCCTTCTGTATCCGTCATTACCCTTACTTTTGCTACTGCATCAATATTTACACCGATAAAGTCTAGCGTCGGTACATAATCATCTGTCTTGATATCAATGGAAATCTGCTTTACCAAAAGTTCATCCTTCCGTTCAAAAAACGGCAGCTTAAATCCCGCCCTACCAATCAGCACCTTGGGTTCTTTCCGAAGACCTGAAATCACAAATGCTACATCTGGTGGAGCCTTTACATAACTCGCCAGCAGTACAACAATAAGTAATACTACAATTAAAATAATCCACCAACATCCCAATAAGAAATCAATCATATTCTCCCTCTCCTTTTTCTTTACGTACTTTCCTGTCTATTCCGCACAGACAGACAAATCATTTAGTTAAATAGAAATTAACATATTTTGATTATAACATTTCAAAATACAAATTGCAATTTTATTTAATTTATTTGAAAAAGGGGCTGTCGCATTAACATTTTTCTTAATGCGACAGCCCCAGTCAAAACTATACAAAAAATAAATCTGTCTCCACTTCTGTGTCCCTAATACCAAACAATCTCATTTCTAATTATTTTAACACCAGACTTACGATTCCATACCCAGTAATTTTCTTGCCTTTTCTTCCGGTTCTAACGAATGATCCAGCACAATATCATCAATATCTTCTTCCTTTAACTCTCCAGAAACATTATTCTCTATAACAGCTAATACCCCGGTCATTGCACCAAGACATCCTTCATCATATCTCAATATCGTTTCATTGCCTATAAGAGTAATGAGAATCTTCTGATACGCCTCATAAACCGTAAGCAGATGTGTCATATCTTCCACGCTAATAGTGTGTGATTCCCTTTCCGTATTTACACACTCGTCCTCCTTTTCCTCACAGCTTTCATATGCCATGCCGATATCCACGCCCTTACGAAAACCGGACTCATAAGCTATCTCCACACACTTATATAACAAGCTCTCTGTTTCTTTCTTCATTTTGTTAAACTGTTCCGTATCATCATCAGATAATTTATCTCTTACGCCTTGTCTGATATCTGAAATTTGTGCCATGTGTTCCTTTACAAATTCATCTGTTAAAGTTTTCATCCCCTTAATCCTCTCTGCTTTTATTATCAATTCCAAAAATCTTCTTATTGACCAATATAAGGCTCAATATTCTATTTGATTATAGCATAAAATAATTGTAATTACAATTTATATCAACAATTATTTACAAATAAACTATTTTTGAGGAAAGCATATGGAACAGAAATTAAGACGAGACCTTAATATGGGACAAAATTTGAGAAAATTACGTCTTGCCAACAATTGGTCACAGGAAAAACTTTGTGAGGAACTCCAACGCCGCGGCTGTGACATCAGCAGGACCACCTATGAAAAATATGAACATTGCAAGCTTAATATCCGCATCAGTGTCCTGATTGAACTTCGAAAAATCTATAACTGCTCTTACGATGACTTTTTTGAAGGTCTGGATTCCACATGAATATAGAAATGAGCACACGACAATAACCTGGATTTCACAAGCCTGTCAAATGCCCTAAGAGACGAGATGTTTGGGCAATGCTCCTCTTTAGTCCGTGCTAAACAAATATTACTGGCACTTAGCACCCCTCGTGGAAGTCGCAAACACTCGTGCAGACACGGCACTTGGCTGGTTGATCGCGGAAATAAATATCACATCTGATACCAGACCGAATAGCAAAACGGTATATAAAACTTATTTACTTTTTATAAATACAGATTTTTGTATTCTTTGTCGTATTCTTAACAATTTTTTTCATATTTCTCTCAGACACGGCAATGCATCCTGCCGTATAAGTTCTTCCACCACCCACGCAATGCAAAAAAATCCCAGAGCCTT
The DNA here is from genome assembly GCA_029063085.1 of Lachnospiraceae bacterium. GTDB lineage: Bacteria > Bacillota > Clostridia > Lachnospirales > Lachnospiraceae > CAG-590. The sequence goes on along the minus strand of JAIDOW010000057.1, from coordinate 1,957 downwards.
TCAAATAAGTACATTTTTTGTTGTAATCCAATGCCAGTGAATAATTATACCATGGATCATATGTAATCAAATGTTCTCCGTTCATCTGCTTACGTTTCAGTTTTCTCACATCAACAAATGTATTATATGTACTTTTCTCTGTAGACCAATAATGATATTTATTCAATTTTGTATAAGATATCCCTGCCGTACCCGGTGACTTTTTACGGCCAAATGCCATTGTAATATTATAGATTCCTACCGGTGTTTTACGATCTCCCTGTCTTACTTTGTTTATTCCGTTTTTACCAACATAAGCATTGCAGGATATAATTCTCCTCCACGTCTTTTCGCCAATGTTGTTTGTATTTTCTGAATTTTTTCCAGTTTCATCCGATGCCATAGCACCCCCATTGTCATCAGTATATTTTCCCTTTTCTACCTTCTCCCACATCTCGACGATCGCTTTGCTCCCTTTTTTATACTTAACAAATATCAACCTGTCTGTCCTGCTGTTGAGATAATCTTTTTTAATTTCTTTCCATCTTGTTTTGTCGTATATTTTTTTACTGTAATCCTGCGTTTTTTTCTTGGCCTCTGCCCTGATACAAACCGTATTACTCAATACAAAACAAATTATTGATAAAATAATAATTATTCTTTTATTTATTTTCATATCAATCTCCTTCCAAAAATAAGTATCATAAGCGAATAAAAGCTGCACGTTCTCTCAGTTAGAACCTAAGTCTGATTTGTTCTGTTTTTTGGGTTTGGATAAGTCTTGAAATGTATAGAAACTTTTAAATATCCATTCTGAGAATTTATATATTTTACTCCGACTTTAAAGAATTTTCTGATTAACCAAAGTTTACCCCATTTTATATAAATATCAAAGCATGTCAGACGCAATTTTATTCATTAATCTTATCATGCAACCACCTCTTTCAGTCTATGATACACCTCTAATTCTTCCTCTATTTCATCTTCTGTCAAATCAAAATATGGAAGTCCAATGCTACTATATAATGCAATCAAATCAAGTTTATTAATACCTAATATTTCAGCCGCTTTACCATGTGAGATGAGATGGTATAATCCTTTATTGACGGATACAACAACAATGCATTACGCAATAACTCCTTTTCTGTATCCTTAACCTGAATATACTGTTTCATTTGTTCTGGAATCCTTAATTCAACATTTGTTAACTTCATACTGCACTTCCCTTCTGAGATAAGCATGTTTTCTTGTTACTCATATTATATCCATTTTTCATAGAAATGTCTATATGACCATTTTGCTATTTGCTGTAACATAAGCAAATTGGCAGCAGAAATTTCCGCTACCACCAACATGCTTATATTGAAATGATTATCCTTTCCACAATCTCCCTCGCACACGCTCTTATGCTATTCATTTTTCCTGTTCATTCTAAAGCTTTTTTCGCTTTGAACTGCTCTGTTGCACTCTGTGTCTGCTCCATGCATTCTATGAGCCTTTTAAAACATTCCCATGTCTGCTTATCAATGCCTGCAAGATAATTATTAAGTCTGCCACTTGTGAGAAAATTGGTGTATGTAACTTTGTGATGCTGTTTCAGATATTCCAAGTGCCGCTGTCCCCAAATGCCTATCGACTATTCCTTTTCGGTTGGTAAAGTTAAGCACGGTATTAAGTAATCACTTTGGCTCATATTTGCCGCCTGATTGCTCAAATAATGATTTTTCTTATTTGGATATTTTGCCATGCTATATGAACTTATTAAAACCGAAAAAGGCCATCATAATTCAGAAGTGACAAAAAGTGAAACAAACTTCTCTCGATCTTCCATTAAATACTTTCCAAAATTATTTAGCTTTGTATTAACTTTTAATTATCTATTCTGAGAATTTATATATTTTACTCCGACTTTAAAGAATTTTTCTAAGCAACCAAAGTTTTACCCCATTTTAGTTTAAAAATAAATTTATGGACTAAA
>JAIDOW010000056.1:24211-87196 GCA_029063085.1 Lachnospiraceae bacterium | reverse complement strand
GTATTATATTAGCATATCTCATGTTCGCTTTGGAGAACATTTTTTAGCTACTAAGTTTAGGGTTGGAAAAATAAATTAGAATTTGTTAGATTTTATTGGTGTGTGACAATCAAAACTGTCTTATACGCATACTAAAATTATAATTCTATGTAGATTTTTTAATGAAATTTTACCAAAAATTTGATTTGCTATGTTAGTTAGATTTCATGGTGGATGACTGCCGGAATTGATAGATATGATAATAAATTTTTAGCTGTTTTACTTGAAAGAGTTATAGTAATTTGATTTTTTGGTTTTAAGAAATACCATTTAATGATTGGGCACACAAATCGCTTCCTCATTTTATTCTTCTATAAACGGATATAAGGATATCAGATATTCAGCCGGTATGCCTTTGTCAAAAATTTCTTCCGCTTTTATTTTTTCTATTTTTAATGTGATATCACTATTGATTACAGGATTCAAATCATTTTGGAATTTTTTCAGTGATTCTGTATCTTCATCTGATATCACAATATTTCCGTCATCTGTTTCCTTGCCATATTCTTTTATTTTTTCGTTTTTTATGATTTCAAAATTTTCAACATGCGTACCTAATGATTTCATGAGTCCTAGAAGCTTAAATTTTAACATCGGATCAATTTTTTTGCTTTTATCATCAATGATTAATTTTAAAGTATGGTTTAAATTTAGAACATCACCTAATTTTAATTTCATAATTTGTTTCCACCTTTTTTAATTTTTTATATGTAATTCTCTCATAATGGGCTCAATATCTTTTTTTACAAAAGAATTTCCTCCATGGGAAATATAGCTATCATATAAATCCCAAAATACATCGCTTTCAAATTCGTCCCATTCGCCAATATCTTTATATTTTTTATAGTAAGAAAGAATCTGATTTTTTAATTTTGCCATTTCCGTATGATCGATTTTGTTTTGCATAATGTTTAGCTTATCCGCTATTTCTTTTACGGTACTGGTTAAAGTCAGAATATCATCCTTTAGCTTTTCGTCATGTCTGATGGACTGTGTTACTGATTCTTCATGTATTTTAGATAGTTCTTTGATTGCTTTTGTATTTAGTATTATTTGTTTATGCTCTTCCCGCTTTTTTTTCATCCATTTTGTTTCAATACCGAGTTTATCAGTAAACCATTCAAAAAGAGATATGTATGTCTTTATGCCGGCAAAAATAACAAATACTGCAATAAATACAGATTTATAATCTAATTTTGTTAACTCTGTTATGATTTCCATTTCATGCTTTTGCCTTTCTGATTTATCTTAATCCTAATAATGACCGCCATGTATCAGCCTTAGCTGTGAGTTCTCCGTCTATAATACACCCTTTTGCCTTTTGATATGCTTTTATAGCCGAATCAAATTTGATACCGGCAATTCCATCAACGGTTCCGCAATCATATCCTTGTACATTAAGATATTTTTGAATGGATTTTACTACATTATGTTTATTATTTTTATACATGGAAACAGTAATGGTTTTAGACAAGGTTTCAGGTCCGGCAATTCCGTCTGTTTTTGCACCTATGGCAGACTGCACATCTTTAATGAACTGTGTTTTGGTATATACGGTGTTGTTAGAAGCAGTAGTGCAGGTGGTTTTAGTGGAAGTACCTGAAGCAGCAGATGTAGTTTGTTTTCCATTAATAATTTTAGCATATGGGAAGTTTTTGCCGGGACAGCTGGTGGCCATCAGATCTTTATGTTTTTTAACATGGGATTTGTTTAGCCCATATTTTTCATATAAATATGATAGTAATTCCCGTCCCGCTTTAATCTGTTTATCTGGCATTTTTTCTTTTTCAAAATTACCTTCAAAACAAATTCCTATAGAATCACTATTTTCTCCTGTACAATGTGCTCCAATGGTTTTGACAGGTCTGCCGCGTTCGATGGATCCGTTTTTTAGTACTACAAAATGATATCCGATGCCGCTCCATCCTCTATTTATATGCCATTTATGAATGGTTTTGGCGTCAGCAGCAGTAGCGTCAGCATGATGCATAATGATTTTTTTTGTCGAACTTCTATTTAGCAGACTCTTAAATTCCAAATTTGTTTCTGTAATTTTCACAATGGCTCTCCTTTTATTCTTCTGTTTTGTTTTCTAAATATTGTTTAAATATCTGATGACATCCGGTACTGCTTAATCCGCTGATAAGACCGCTTAAAATAACATCTGGTGTTACCCTCCAATCACTTATCCACATGGATAAAATGATACCGGTTATGGCAGCAATCGTTGGAATATATTTGTTATCTACGTCGGAGATCCATTTTTTTACGATATATCCGATGCAGAAACAAATCCCTGATACAACGGGTAACATATATTCATTTAATAAATCCATAATCGATTCCTCCTGGACTTTTCTCTACATTAATTCATGCTGTTTCCATTTTCGGTATAAATCCCTGGTATTGTTTCTCCAAAAAACAAAAACAACCCTGTCATCCATATCACTATAAAAGATGTCAGCAAGCTTAGCATGATGTTTTAAATATAATTTTTGCTGTTTGGGATCTTTACAATAGACAACATCTTCACTTTCATAATATCGTTCAAATTGTTCACTATAATCTTTAATTAAAATTCACCTCATTATCGTAAAAAATAAGGGTATACAAACAATCAATGAATGTGTTTGCATACCCTGTATCATTTTAAAATCACTATTCATTAATATCATTTGTCTCTGTCATAATTGTATTGATAACAGATTTTATTTTCGGATTAAAAGTCTCCATTTCGGATAAATCGCAGCCTTTTAATTCGGTTTTTGCTTTTTCTTTGTTTTTATTTAAAGTATATCCGTGTATCGCCATATAAATTTTATAATGGTCAATGGTATCTGCAACGGTTCTCCATGAATTAAAAGACTTTTGTCTTAAACAGGAGCTGCAAATATGATATCCTTTTCCACAGATAGTACAGTAAGCATTTATGTTATGATCTGCCATAAGCTACCTCATATTTCATAAAAAGGCGGTTATATTTCAAACCGCCAATACAGATTAATTAATCCTCTGATACTAAGATGTCAAACAGTGTGCTTGATTCACCACAGTATTCTTTGCTAAGGACATAGGAAGCAGCATGCTTGCCATCAGACTTTAAACTAAGCTCGGTACTGGATGGATCAATCTGGGCTCTTGGGCATCTGATAACACCTGCATAAACAACATTCTTGTTGCAAGGATCATGAAAGATTGCATGGATCAGCAATGTCTTGGTTTTTGGAACGCTGTCGGTTTCCTTAACCACCTTGACAGCAGTAGAAGTTTCCTTCTCATAATTTACGAATACCCTGCCAGAAACACCTTCAGGTAATGTAATTGTTTTGTTAGCTGCATCAATTGTAAAGGTGTCATCTCCTAAAGTTGCAGATACTTTATAAGTCTTGCCAAAAGTATTGTTTCCGTTAATAACCTTTACATATTTAACTTCCGCACCCTCAGGACCTACAGGAGTATATTTTAAAACGGCTGTATGATCGGAACCGATATTGATTACTTCGGAAACAGGCATGGTAATTTTATCTGTATCACTTGCCACTGTCTTTTCGGAACCATACTGGGATGCAGCAAGGTCAAGGGAGAAGAGTGAATTTGTAAAATCAAAAGTACCCTTTTGGGCATTATAAAATGTCTGGATCGTAGCGCCCATGGCATCGGTTACCTCGGTAGCCTCTGCACTTGTTTTTAAACTGGGTTCTTCAATCTGCGTATATCTGCCTGTTAATTCAAGGGTAGCAGGATCATATTCCTCAACAGCTCTGATTTTTTCAAGAATTAATTCATTGGGGTTAAAACTCATAATTATTTCCTCCTTTTAGGCATAAAAATAGAACTCTGTCAGAGTTCCCCAAGCCAATCTAATTGTTTATTATCTACATCTTTTAAACTGATTCCATAACCGGAATAACCAGAATTTAAAAGTATTTCGGCATTTTTTATTTTGGATATTCTTTTTACGGAATCCATAAAAGCGTTTATTGTCATATCCCATACCTGGGAATGATCATATTTAAAACCTTCACTATTGATCATTGCTGATATTAGGTTTTTTAATTGTGAATGGTATTCTTTGTTTTTATTTCGTTCATATTCTTCTCTGGCATCTTCGATCAGAATCATTTTAGTGGATTCGTTTGCAGGTTTTTTCTCATCTTTTTTTATATCATGCATTTGCCTTAGATAATCCATTATCATGTTATAGGTAAATTCATCTATGATAACATCTTCATGTTTGTAATCAATGTTATTTTTTAATGTATGAATACCCGGGATACTGTTTGTTTTGGAATTATCGTCAGGGACTGTTATTTCTTGATATAAAAAAATAGAATTATCCTCTTTACGCTGTCTGATTTCAAATTTTGTGAAATCTAAAGTTCCAAATAATATGGAGGTTTTTTCCTGTGGATAAAGCTTATGTAATACTGCACAGAATAATTCAAATGGTGTCATTTCAGTATAATCAATACCGGCATCCCATAATTGCCATTTCATGGACTGTGGGGTTGCAGTTAATTGATATATCATAGAATAGTAATCACGTTCACCATAATCGCATATCTCTGAAAGCGTTGGCTGATGAATGGATATATACTCAGAAATAGTAAGATTTTCTCCACGGTATATCTTTAATTCATCGTTATAGATGTCTATAATATCACCAGCCTTCACATAGAGAATTGTTTATATCCGTTGCCTGGAAAATAAGATGTCTATATAAAAACTCTTTCTCAAATGTACCTTCTTCATTTAATATAAGGTTTAGATTACCGATTCCTCCTAAAGCAGCTGAACCGTTAAACATCTTATCCAGTAACATTGATATATAATCATTACGGTTATCATTTGTTATTTCTTTATCCATGCTCATATGTTTATAGTGTGAATATATCCATATTTCTAGAGTTGGTGTAATGAAAGTTCTGTTTTTTTCCTGCTCTTTTATATTAACCATAATCGTCATATAAGTAACAGATTCCGTAGCAGTATCCGGGATTTTATTATATGTAAATAGATGAGTATCTTTTAAGTCGCGGCCATTTGCACATTCTTTTGCATCAAATGCATGAAAGAGGGTATCATTGTGAGTAATCATATCTATGACTTGATTTTTAAATTCAGAAATACATGTACTGTTTGCCATATACAATCACCTCCATTACTTAATTGGATATTGAAAATAGAAATTTTTGCTCATCTCTATCACTATAACAAAATGACTGAAAAAACTGTGCTAAATAAGTGGAATAGCCTGAACGTTTCCGTATTGTTGCGGGAATAAATGACGATACTGCCAGAACGGCAGCACCGCCACCTATATTGGAATGAGAGATAAGAATATAAAAAAATAAATTACTCCGTATAAACGCCTTCGGTTCAGGATAACTCTTTTAACAAGTATGAGGAGCAGAACCTTGTATGTACTTAGGGAGTAAACGGATCCGTACAGTTTCGGATTGGGAACCTAAACTGGTTTTTCACGTTCCGCAAGTTTTTAATATGGCATCATCCCAATAAATTATAGCCATATTTTTAGACGAAAAATATTATATATATGTCAAAGGGTCATTGAAGTAATTTCCCTGATAATAAAATAGGAAATAAAATCTTATACATCAAAATATCCGTTTAATTTCCGGTTATAATATCTTGTTATTTTGGGTTTTGTCCAAATTTTAGCTTTACATAATATATTATCATATGTATGAATTTCTTTTTCCGGAATATAATTGCATTCCAAACTTAAGCCATCCATTAATTTTATGATAGTATTTTCTGATGGAGTAGTAGAAGATAAGTGGTCAAAAATAATATTTTCTGCCGCTTTAAAAATTGTTCGGACTGTTGCGACATTGATATCTTCTTCCTCAGCAATTTGCTTTATAAGACTTTCCTGTGTGATTATCAAATACTATGATACCTCCTGTCGTTTCCATATACACACAAATGAAAATCCATTATAAATGGGTTATTTATTTCAGTATTGTTTTATTTAACCCATATTTAATGGATTATTTTGTGTTGTTCGCATATCGTTACATTTTCCTGTTTCTATATTTTTGGACGCGTAGCCGGGTTTTTTCCTTTTGATAGATGATCTTGCAGCTGTTGCATCTTTTGGATCTTGATTCAATAGGAACCTCAATCCATTCCCCGCAATCAATGCATTGAATAAATTTAGATTTTGGCAAGCCTATATTTTTCTCTAAATTATTTACAATATATTGACCATAGCAGAACCACAGTAACTGTTTATACCTTTTTTCCCTGCCATATAAATATTCTACCAGCATATCGGCAATGGTTTCTTCTGTATATCCGAATTTATTAAACTGTTCCCTGATTTTGCAGGCGATATAGTGGAGATTATCTGCATATTCGTTTTTCATATTGATCATATAACGATACTGTTTATTTAACGCATCATATAAATAGGAAACTTCCCTGCTGCAAGTTAATTTTTTATTAGACATCATTTTTTGATATTCAATATTATCTAATTTCATACCGCGGGTATTGATCGATTTATTTGGAATTTTATCATATATCTTATTTACAAAACTGCCATTACGTTTTTTTACCTGTGTCTTTTCCTTATCCTTTGCATATTCAAAAAAAGCAGGAAGTTTTGAGTTGGTATATTTGGAAATCTGCTGATTGATCTCATGGGGAAATTCAGGTTTGTATAGTGTTTTGGCAAAATCGATCACAAAATTGTTTTGGCAGCATAATCTTTTGATGCAATCCATGGCATTCTGTTTTTCTTCTTCTGATCCTGATATGAAAACATCATCATTCCAGATTTTAGAAATATTATTACTATAAATACCGATGTTGCCGCCGGTGAAAGCAGCATTTAATCCCGCATATATATTTTTATTGTTCAGTTCAGTGGGTTCTGCTTTTAGCATGTTATAATAAAGAGGTACGATTCCATTCATATTGCGTTCTGCAACTTTGATGAAATGGCTGTCAGCGACGACAAGAGATTTGTCGCCGTCAACATCATACATTAAAAGCTTGGTGATTAAGTCGTGTGTACTTGCATATAAGCCATTGGTAGTAAACCATTCTCTGATATTTTCTGCACGATCTTCATATATATTATTTGCAACGTTAAATCTTATAGCGTGTTCTTTATAAAGATGAGGACTTCTTAGGCAATCCAATTTATCATATCTTTGAAAGAGCCGGCAGAATACTTCTTTATCATCTAACAATCCTTTTGGATTTTCTATATGACAAAACCAATATTCACAGGCGGCATAATAATCAGGAAGCAGGAAAGTATATTTTCCGTTTATTTCGAGTTTTCCGCTGCGATATTTTTTTAACAGACTGTTTTTGACTTCACGAAGAATATCTTTAGCATACGTATCATTTAATAATGCAGGGTATATTTTAATTGCTTTTTGAAATGAAGTCATATTTGTGTTATAAGGTGTGACTCCGAGAGTTTCCATCATGGTATCCAAGGAGCTGCATATATTATGAATACGTTCTGCTGATTTTTGGGTAAGCAGATCAATATCCTCATCCGTAATATCTGTAAGTGTCTGAAGCATTTGATAGTTTATGGTTGCATTTTTGATCCGGTCTTCTTCAATGTTGCATATACCAGCACTGCAATGATATTTTTTAAAATATTTCTTATAATCATCCCATGAATCATAATACTTTGCCATTTTAAATTGGCTCTTAGTAAAGATGATTTGAATATCTTCTGTAATGATGTTATGCTCCTTGCCGTATATATCAGTAATGACAGGAGAGCAGTTATTGGCTTCTACAAATTTTCTGAAATCAAATACACCTAACAGCCCTTTAATCCATGGTGCCCGGAACATAAAGTTTTTGGTTGAAGCAGAAGGTAATATCATGCCGGCACCATCAGTATGGGGAATTGGTACATAATCAGTTTTTCGTGTGATGGAATAATCGGTTTCGTCTACGAAATCAAAAGTTCCATATACTTCTGTTTCAAAATCATGAATGACAATAGATTTATCAATATCAAATTCTTTCCATTCATCAGTTGCAGAATTTGATAATGCCATATAGGCTAAATGCTTATTGACATTATTCCCGCCTTTTTGGTTGATCTTATCTACCGTAAGGCCACACATTACAGTCTTTTCAATTTTATTCCATACCGATTCTTTGATAAAAACAGTTTTTTTCTTGCGAATCTGTCCGGCTGATGATGTAAAATACTTATATTTTTCACCCTGATATGTAAAACCAAAAAAAGAAATATCCTTAAATACATCAAAGTAATATACCTGAACAATCATTAAAACATCTGTCAATTCATCTTGCTGGATTCCTATAGTCCGGCTAAGTGCCGAATCGAATACAGAAATGATATTCGTATCGTTTAGATTATCTTCGTTGATTGTACGAATATGGTCTTTGCCATTCGTTAATTCATTCTGTTTCACTTTATTGGATAACAAAGAGAGCAGTTTCTCTTTTGATTCTTTTGCTTTTTCACGTTTGTGCTTCATTAATCTGGTCCAATATAGGTATTTTGAAACAGTATCGTATTTAGATTCGGTAATGTCAACTTCTTCGGTCCTGTCATTTTTAAGATTTTTAATATCATCATTTGAATATCCAAACTGTTTTAATTTCTTTTCAAGTTCTGGTAATTTGTTTTGGATGTAATTGCGCTCTTTGCGATATTTACAATTCATGTTATGCAAATATCTTTCGTGATTACTGTAAAAGTGACCAGTGTCAATGGAATATAAATTATATTGCTTATCGAGCAATGGGATTCTCCTTTCCAATAAAAAACTAATAGATGATTGTGCAGTAAATAACTGGAAAAGCAAAGTTTAGCGATTACAAAACAGCCATCTGTTCTTTTGCAAATAATGCATTGCCTTTCGATTAAATTTGGGTATTCCTTTCCCTATTTTTAATGAGATCCTGATCAAATTTTTTATCTAATATAATACGGGAAGCAATTGCAGAGCCATTCGCATTAACTTTTCTTCTGTAATCAGTATTAAAGTCAGAAGGATAAATAAGCCCTCCGTAAGTCGTGTGATCTGCATTAAAAGTTTCAGTTTTGTAAAATGGTTTTTTCATTAGTTGTTATGATTCCTCCTTTTTAATAATATTTTGTTTTTGATGCAATTTTATAGCGGTTCACTTTTTTGATGGCAGGTGGAAGTTTGGATTAGAGGGGCATAATATACATTTCTGCATTTATTGATCAATTTTGATAAAATTTTGAATTTTATTTTTAACCTTTAACAAAATGAAGGCAGAGAAAGTAAGATTTTATAATCAGAACAAAATCGAACAAATGTTTGGAAAAAGTATTGACAGAAAAGAACATATGTTCTATACTAACCATTATCATCAGGAAAAACCTTTTCTACAATTGTTAGTAAAAATCGGGAGGTACAACATAATGGATCGAATATTGATTGCATATTATGAGAACAATGCTAAAAAGCTTCATCAGATGGTGGATAAAATATTATTAAATTTTGGTGGATTATCTGATAAAGATATGGATGATTTTTATTCATTGGCGAATGAAGTATTTGTAGAAGCCATGAAAAGATATGATGATTCATTATCTTTTGATGCGTTTTTATATTCTTGTCTGTTAAATAAAATCAAAACGGAGATGACAAAAAGAAATCGGGAAAAACGTAAGGCAGATAGAATGTCTGTTTCCATCGATATGCCTGTTGGCGGCGATGAGAATTATACGTTAGGGGACATGCTCGTTGATGATTTTAATCTGGAAAAAGAGGTGTTTGAAAGGGAAGAGAGCGGATACAGTGAAAGAATGCTATTATATCTCAGTAAACTTTCAAATCTTCAGAAAGAGGTATTAAGATTGAATGTAGAGGGCTATTTTCCCAATGAGATAAAGGAAGAGTTACATATAAATGAAAAACAATATACAGATTGTTATGCGGCGATTCATTCTTACAGAAATGTTTCTGTATTATTTTAGTCTATATTAAGATCAAATAATTAGGAGGGGTTTTAAAATGGCAAGACCACGTAAGCAGACATATACATTGGATATGTATCTGAAGAAAAATAAAAAGGGTGATATTGATAATAATGCAGACGTCCAGAGAAATTTTGTATGGAGTAATGAACAGATTAATGAATTGATTGTCACAGTACTTACAGATGATTATATTCCGCCCATTATTCTTGGAGAAGAAGAAAATTCAAAATTACATATTGTAGATGGAGGCTGTAGAACAGTTGCATTGACAAAATTCAGGGATGGTAATTATAAAATAACCGCTTCTATAGAGAATCCAGTAGTTCCTTATAAGAAAAAAATTATGGATGAAAATGGGAGTATTATATATGAAGATGCTGTTTGTAACATAAAAAATAAAACCTATGAAAAACTGCCAGAGGAATTAAGAGAAAAATTTGATGAATATCAGATAGAAACAGTAATACACGAAAGTTGTGACAGTTCCAAAATTTCAAGATATATCAAGCGTTATAATAATCATGTTGCCATGAATACAGATCAGAAGGCATTTACATATATTGATAAATTTGCAAATCGTATCCGTAAAATATTAGACAGTAGATTTTTTGTGGAATGTAATAATTATTCTGAAAAAGATAAAATAAAAGGAGTTGTTGAACGGATTATCGTAGAAAGCATGATGTGTATGAATCATTTCGATAACTGGAAGAAACAACCAAAGGCTGCCTGTAAATACCTTAATGATAATGCGACGGAAGAGGAATTTGAGATATTTGCAGATAACTTACATAGATTAGAGAATATCATAACTGATGATATAAAAGATATATTTAATAAGAAGGATTCGTTTATTTTTCTTGCACTTTTTGATAAATTTACAAAGCTTAAAATAGATGATATCAAATTTGGGGAGTTTCTTAGAGAATTTAAAGAAAATCTTCGTTTTTTCAGAAGAAACCAAAAGGGATTATTGTTTGATGAAATTGATAAAGAGTTGAGTACTAAAGACAAGCAGGTTATTTCTGATAAGTTAGATATGCTTGAAAATATGTTGTTGAATTTTTTACAAATTAGTGAAGAAGAAAAAAAATCTATAATGGAAAATCAGGTAATTGCAGCAAAAGATATTATCAGAGAATATGTTGATGATGGTGTAACTGATGAGGACGTAGAACTGTATGAAATAATAGCAAATGATGTATCGGAAGTGGTCGAAGATATCGACTCTGGATTTTTAACTGATTCCAATAGGCCTTCGTTTGTGGCACTGGTTAGTTATGCAGTTAAGGAAGATATAGATATGTCATTAAAGGAGTGGCTGCCGGATTTTGAAAAAAAACAATCTTTGATTTTAAATCAGAAGCAAAATTATTTATATATGAAGACTGATTTTGAACAATTTCTTAATAATGGGTGTAGTTATGGCTAAAACCATTTTTTCATATGAATAAATCCAGTGTTCCGGCTCTAAAGATTTCAATACAACTATTGAGGGAATATTATAAAAGAAAGAAGAATAAAATAAAAGGATAAGTCAATATGAATATGACTTGTCCTTTTTTGTTTACTATGATAAAATATCTTGGTATTGCATAATATATTAGTTTTGAAAAATTGAGAGTTTTTTAGTAAGATGAATTTTATTAAAAAATAATGTTAAATGAACGTTTGAAGACGTATTAAATAAAACTACTATAAGGATATGGGTAAAGAAAGTGGTGCAGTCTGCGGGCAGCTTCAGAAAGCCTATATGGAAAAGAGTGATGAAGGAGGGTTTCGATGATATCCTATGGAAAAACAGATATTGGCATGATTAGAAGTATCAATCAGGATAGTATCTTCTTTTCAGATAAACGCATCGGCACTCTTCCTAATTTATATATTGTGGCTGACGGAATGGGAGGTCATCAGGCAGGGGATTATGCTTCAGCACATGCGGTTTCCTGGTTTGTAGAATATGTAAAGAACTGCCAGTATGTCAATCCGATCACCATATTAAAAACGGGAATAGCACAGGTTAATGGTATGCTGCTGCAAAAGGCCTCTGAACATAGTGAGTTAAGAGGAATGGGGACAACATTTGTGGCGGCAGTTATTATAGATGATAAGTTGTATGTAGCCAACATAGGGGACAGCAGATTATATGTAATCGGAGATGAAGTGAAGCAGATTACATTAGATCATTCTCTGGTAGAAGAATTGATACGGACAGGACAGCTTGACCGCAGACGGGTAAGGTTTCATCCAGAGAAGAATATTATTACCAGAGCATTAGGAACCGGTAATGAAGCTGTACCTGATTTTTTTGAAATCATACTGCAAAGGGAAGAAAAAGTATTGCTGTGCTCAGACGGATTGACCAATATGGTGGAAGATGATGAGATTGGTGATATCGTAATGCAAAAGCAGTTTGTAGATAAAATATGTGAACAATTAGTAGAACGAGCCAATTACTATGGCGGGAAAGACAATATAGGAGTAGTAGTAGTAGAGCAAGCTTTGAACGAGGTGTGAGAATATGTTTGAAACAGGTATGATAATTCAGAATAGATATGAGATTATAGAAGAGGTAGGTTCCGGTGGAATGTCTGTTGTTTACAAGGCGAAATGTCATGTATTAAATCGCTTTGTAGCAATTAAAGTATTAAAACCGGAGTTTAGTGATGACAAAGGATTTGTTAACAAATTCAGGATTGAAGCACAGTCTGCTGCCGGGCTTTCTCATCCTAATATTGTGAATGTCTTTGATGTAGGGGAAGAAAATGGATTTTACTATATAGTTATGGAATTAGTGGAAGGAATCACGTTGAAGGAGTATATCCAGCAAAACGGAAGGCTTCCTTATCAGACGGCATTGGATTTTATCATGCAGATTACAGCGGGCATTGAGGTGGCTCACGAACATCATACCATTCACCGTGATATCAAACCGCAGAATATTATCGTATCCAAAAATGGTACATTAAAAGTAACCGATTTTGGTATTGCAAAAGCTGCAACATCCAATACCATTGCTTCCAGTGCTATGGGAAGTGTTCATTACATATCTCCGGAACAGGCCAGGGGAGGATATTCGGATGAACGTTCAGACATCTATTCTCTGGGAATTACATTTTATGAAATGTTAACGGGACGTGTACCCTTTGAGGGTGAAAATAATGTTACAGTCGCTCTGATGCATATCCAGAGTGAGTTGATTCCACCAAGAGAATATTATCCCGATATTCCGGTTGGATTAGAAAAAATCATATTAAAAGCAACACAGAAAAAGCCGGAAAGACGTTATCTGACTACCAATGCCATGCTTGCAGACCTTAAAAAAGTAGCGATAGATCCTAATGCGGATGTAGGGAATACCAGTGCGGTTATGACCAATAATGCACCGACCATCCAGATTTCAGAGGAGGAATTGGCTGCGATTAATAGTGCTGCACCAAGACAGACAGGGATTTCCATGTTTCCCGTTAATCAGAATAATCAGGAATTGGATGAAGCGAACCAGGCATTGGAAAGTCTGTATCATGATGAAGATTATGAATATGAGGAGGATGAAGAGTCTCTATTTGATGATGAAGATGAAGTGGATTCAAGGTCAAAAGGAGAATTAGATCCTAAGATGGAAAAGATTATTACAATTGGAGCGATTGCGGCAACAGTTATTATCGCAATTATCATTATTGTAGCAATTGCATCAATCAGTGGTGCCTTTAAAAAAGAAAAGGCTACAACAGAACAGATGACAACACAGGAAGAAATACTCAAAATGATTGATGTGGTAGGCATGAAAGAAGAGGAAGCGATTGAAGACTTAACGAAAGAGGGTATTCCTTACGAAATTGAGAGAGAGTATTCTGATGTTTTTGAAGAAGATATCGTAATGAGTCAGAGCATTTCCGAAGGAGAAGAGATAAAAGAAGACAGTAAGGTCAAGCTTGTGATCAGTAAAGGTCAGGAGATGACAGATGTACCGGATGTAGTAGGGAAGAAGTCTGAGGAAGCTGAGACTTTGCTGACGGCTGCCGGTTTTGAGGTAGAGATTGATGAGGAATATGATGAAGAAGTAGAGAAGGACTATGTTATTAGTCAGACTCCGAATGGTGCGACACAAGCCGCAAAAGGTTCTAAGGTTACTATTGTAGTAAGCAAGGGGGAAGAAGTTAAGGTTGCAGTTGTACCGGATTTAAAGAAAAAGACGGTTTCAGAGGCAGAATCAGCACTTTCTGAGAAGAATTTGAAGCTTGGTAATGTAAAACAGGAGTATAGTGATGATATTAAAGACGGATTGGTCATTGCCCAGAGTATAAGCAGTGGAACGGAAGTAAAAGAGGGAACAGCGGTTGACATTACGATCAGCAAGGGAAAGAAACCTACTACCACTACCTATACAGCTACATTTTCCGGTTCCATCAGTAACAGCAGTTATGTATTTCCGGAAGGAGAATATATAAGGATTGTCGTTACGCTTAAGGTTGGGCAGGCAAATTATTCAATAGTGGATGATTATTATGACGAGGCGAGCCTGCCGTTAGACGGTTCCGGTTTATCTGAAATTACAGGATTGACAAGTAAGTCGGCATCTCTGGTATACAGCGTCAAAGATGCAGCGGGAAATGATATTACTTCTCATTTTACATCGTCCCTGCAGGCGAGACTGAAAGCAGTGGAGCAGTAGATGAAAGGGAAAATTATTAAAGGGATCGCAGGTTTTTATTATGTATATGCAAGTCATAATCTGTACGAGTGTAAGGCAAAGGGAATTTTCCGAAACCAGAAAATAAAACCCTTAGTAGGGGATGATGTAGAGATTTCTGTTTTAGATAGTAGAAAAATGCTGGGCAGTATTGAAGAAATTCTTCCACGTACTTCCGAATTGATCCGACCTGCTGTGGCAAACGTGGATCAGGCACTTGTGGTTTTTGCAGCAGCACTGCCGGAACCTAACTTTAATCTGTTAGACCGTTTTCTGATAATGATGGAAAAACAGAATGTACCGACTGTTATCTGTTTTAATAAAACAGATTTGGTTGATGGGGTGTGTTTAAAAAAATATCAGGAAATATATACTGTCAGTGAATATCCGGTTATTTTTGCCAGTACTTATGAGGAGCATGGAATGGAAACTCTTCTTGCTGTATTAAAAGGAAAAACAACTGCCTTAGCAGGGCCTTCCGGTGTCGGTAAGTCTTCTATTATGAATATGTTAAATCCAAAGGCAAATATGGATACCGGAGATATCAGTAAGAAAATAGAGCGTGGCAAGCATACTACCAGGCATTCTGAACTTATTCCTGTGGGAGAGGATACTTTTTTGATGGATACTCCAGGCTTCAGTTCCGTTTATTTCTATGATATGGAGCCAGAGGACTTAAAGGAATATTACAGGGAGTTTGAGGAGTTTGAAGCTGCATGCAGGTTTAGAGGATGTAATCATATAGGGGAAAAAGAATGTGGAATCAAGCAGGCTGTTGCGGACGGAAAGATTCCTGTTTCCCGATATGAAAATTACAGGTTGTTTTTTGAAGAATTAAGAGATAAGAAACGATACAGTTAAAGAAAGGGTGAAAGATGGTATGGATTATTTAGCACCATCTGTTTTATCAGCAGATTTTTCGACGTTAGGTAATGATATTGCGATTGTGGCAGCGGCAGGTGCAGAAGTGATTCATTTGGATGTAATGGACGGAAGCTTTGTTCCCAATTTATCATTTGGGGCACCGGTGATATCTTCTGTCCGTAAAGTGACAGCAGCATTATTTGATGTACATCTTATGATACAGGAACCAATCAGGTATTTAGAGGATTTTAAAAATGCAGGAGCGGATATTATTACAGTTCATTATGAGGCATGTAAAAATGTAGAAGAAACTCTTGCCAGGATACATTCTCTCGGAGTTCGGGCAGGATTGGCAGTCAGTCCTGACACTTCAGCTGACGTTATGGAACCTTATATAGAAACTATTGATATGGTTTTGATTATGAGTGTATATCCAGGTTTCGGAGGGCAGACCTTTATTGAGAATAGCCTGGATAAGATAAAATGTGTAAGAGAGATGGCTGATTCCCATGGCAGGAAAGATATGTGGATTGAGGTAGACGGAGGCATTGATTACGGAAATATTGCAAAGGTCAAAACTGCCGGTGCAAATGTTTTTGTTGCAGGTTCTGCGGTATTTAAAGGAAATCCGTCTGTTAATGTAAAAAAACTTAGGGCATTGTTATAAGGTGAATAAGATGAAGCATATTGTAATTCTTACCGGAGGATATTTAAATATCAGATTTGCAAAAGAATATATGAAGACCTTATCTTATGATAAGGTCTTTGCTGTTGATAAAGGACTTGAATATGCGGAGGCTCTTGGGATTGTGCCGGATTATATTATCGGGGATTTTGATACAGTGGATAAAATATTGCTGGAATCGTATGAAAAGCAGATTACAGAGGGGAAGAAGCACACATATTTGGACAGATATCCTGCCAAAAAAGATGCTACGGATACAGAGCTTGCTATATTAAAAGCAATAGAAGAGAAGGCAGGGAAAATAACGCTCCTAGCTGCCTCAGGCGGCAGAATAGATCATATGCTGGCGAATCTGAATCTGCTGCTGCTGACGGGACGGGCAGGAATTGAGTGTTATATTGTAGATGAAACAAACAGGATAAGGTTATTGGATTCATCGGACAATTGTCCCTGTACTATTCAGAAAAAAGAGCAGTATGGAACCTATCTTTCACTGATTCCTATAACAGAGTTCATAGAAGGACTTACGATTACAGGGGTAATGTATCCGTTGTACAAAAAAAAGGTTTATCAGGGAAATAGTCTGACGGTCAGTAATCAGATTGTGGAAAAGGAAACCAGGATATCATTAGATAAGGGAAAGGTTCTGATAATAGAAAGCATGGATTAAAAAAGGGCTGCCGCATTGTTTTTTAAGCGGCAGTCCTTTTTGGGTGTACTATTTTTTCTTCCGTTTTTCATCGTCTTTTGGATGTTTGGCTGAATCTTTTTTAATAATGTTTTTCTTTTCCTGAGACTTTTTATTTATATGTTTGCCGAGTTCCTTTTCGGGATGTTTGCCAGATATCTTTTTGGATGTTTCTGTTTTACCGGTTTTTTCCGATTTGCCTGTTTTATCTGATTTATTCTGTTTTTCCGATTTGGCGGATTTGTTCAATTTGTTGATCTTTTCTGATTTTTCTACTTTTTCCTGTTTTGCTTCAATCAGATTACCGGATTGTTTCGGGGTATCAAGAATCGGAGTAATATACTGGGATTCATAGTAATGGTAAAGTGCCTTATATTCTTCGCTGAAGCTGTCATTGGCATGTCCATGCATTTCATCAAAATTCAGGTCATTTTCCACGCGTTTTATGACATGGAGAGAAATATTGGAGCAGTGGGAAGAAATACGTTCAAAACTGGTTACAAGGTCTACTAATGCGATACCGCCTTCAATCCCACAGTCACCGGCCTGTAAACGTTCCACATGATGAATTTTAATGGTTTCTTTTAATTTGTCAATTGCTTCCGCCAATGGTTCAATACGGATCGCAGCACCAGCGTTGTCATGCTTGAAGGCTTCGAAAGTAGTTTTCATAGCATTGTCAACAGCAGTCACTATGGTCTCCACCTCTTTATGACCGGCAGGGGAAAAATGGATATCCTGTTCATTTTTATCCTGAGCTACATAAGAGATGTTAATACAGTGGTCTCCCATACGCTCGAAATCACTGATAGAATTCAGGATTTCGGCTACAACCAGACGGTCATCCTTGGAAAGCCTTTTGGAATTGATCTTTACGATATATGCGGACAGGGCACTTTCACATTTATCAATAAATGATTCGTTTTCCTCTAAGACGTTTCGTTTTGAAGGGTCATAGTTATATATCAATTCCGTTGCTATTTTATAGTTCTCGTAGATGGCATCAGCCATGGATGAAATCACGTTTTTACATTGTTCGAGAGCAATGGTAGGAGTATTCAACAGCATATCATCCAGGGTCGCAAGCTCTTTGTCTGATTTGGAAATCTCATCTTCTCCTATTATCTTGCCAGTGAAATCCCCTAGCTGCTGGCTGAACGGCAGCAGTAGTGCGCCTGTTAAAAAGTTAAACAGAAAATGGATATTTGCAATGTTACCGCGGTTTACCGTATCATTCCAGAACGGGATTTCCACGGTATACTGAATCGCATATATGATAACCGTAAAGATAACGGCACCGATTATATTAAAGAGCAGGTAGCTTATGGATACCCGTTTTGCTTTCTTGTTGGCACCGATACTGCCTAAAATAATGGTCATGCATTTGCCGAGATTTTGTCCAATGATAATAGGAATTGCGGTAGCATAACTTACGCCTCCTGTAGCCGATAAAGCCTGTAAAATACCCACTGAAGCAGAAGAACTTTGAATGATTGCAGTAATGACAAGTCCAATGAGAATACCAAGGATAGGATTGCGGAAGGAAGTAAAAGCAGTCTGAAATGCTTCAGAGTCTTTTAAGGGAGCGAATACGGATTCCATTGTAGTCATTCCATAAAATAATACTCCCATACCTACCATGATTCCGGCAATGTCCTTTGCTTTTTTCTTTGTGGTAAACAAAAGGATAAAAGCACCGATTCCCACCAGCATCGGGGCAAAAGAGGACGGCTTTAATAAAACAAGAATCAGGTTATCAGAGCCCAAATCCCCTAAACGCAAAATCTGGGCAGTAATGGTACTACCCACATTGGAGCCCATAACTACGGGAATTGCTTGGGAAAGTTTCATAATGCCTGCATTTACGAAACCGATCAGCATAATAGTAGTTGCTGCAGAACTTTGGATAATGGCTGTGACACCGGCACCAAGTCCCCAGCCTTTTATAAATCCGACTCCTTTTCGCTTACTGGTAGTCAGTTTCTCTAAAATTCTTTCCAGACCGGAACCTGCAAGTTTTTCCAGAGAGGAACCCATCAGGCTCATACCATATAGAAATAGACCGATTCCTCCCAGAAGCTGTAAAACAGATAGAA
The DNA here is from genome assembly GCA_029063085.1 of Lachnospiraceae bacterium. Lineage (GTDB taxonomy): Bacteria > Bacillota > Clostridia > Lachnospirales > Lachnospiraceae > CAG-590. The sequence goes on along the minus strand of JAIDOW010000056.1, from coordinate 68,143 downwards.
TATCCATAATTTTATCCTCCGAATCATGATGCCAAAATCTTATCAGACAGATAACATTTTGAGGCATTTTCGTATAAAAAGTTTTATGTAAAAATTATACATTGCTTATTATATGCTGTTTTTCTATGTTTGTCACTACGAAATTTAATTAACTGGATTTTTTTTGCAATATATGGTACTATATAGCATATTTTGTGTTTTTAAGGAGAATAGAGTATATGAGTAATTCACTAGTATGGATTTTACTTGCATTTGCAGCATATATGATGTTGATGATCATAATCGGTGCGAGGTATGCGGGTAAGACTAAAAATTCAGAAGACTTTTTTTTAGGAGGAAGAAATTTAAATGGCTGGGTAGCAGCTTTATCTGCACAGGCATCTGATATGAGCGGCTGGCTTTTGATGGGGCTTCCGGGAAGTGTATATGCTTTCGGAACGGGACAGGCATGGATTGCAGTTGGTTTATTTATCGGTACCGTCTGTAACTGGCTCTTTATATCATCAAGGCTTAGAAGATATACGATTCGTGCAAATAACTCACTGACGCTTCCTGCTTATCTGGAGAATCGTTTTCATGATAAAAAACAGGTTTTATTGGTTGCATCCTCTGTTGTAATCGTAATTTTCTTTCTAGTATATACGGCATCTGCTTTAACGGCAGGCGGTAAATTGTTTTCTTCGGTATTTGGAGTAAATTATACGGCCGCACTTACGATAGGTGCCGCAGTTATATTGATTTATACCTTTTTGGGGGGCTTTATGGCAGTCTGTGTGACAGATTTTATTCAGGGTTCCTTGATGCTGGTGGGAATATTAAGTGTACCGTTAATTGCATATTTTATAACTGGTCCTGATAATATTGTAGGAATTTTGGGGGATACGGGTGTAGCAGGAGGAGCAAGCTCTTTTCTGAATATTATGGAAGATTCCGGTTCACGGGTATCGGCAGTTTACATTATCTCTCAGCTTGCGTGGGGCTTGGGATATTTCGGTATGCCTCATATTCTGGTTCGTTTTATGGCAGTATCCAGTGAAAAGGAGCTTAAAAAGTCAAAGGTGATCGCTATCATATGGGTTGCAATTTCTTTAAGCTTTGCGGTTGTGATAGGTGTTGTGGGACGTGCGTATCTGTATCCGGTTATTTTAGGTGAGACAACAGATATATCAGCCGAGAATGTATTTATCGAAATGATCAAACAGATATTTGTAAATGATCTGCATCTTGCTTTTGTTGGAGGACTGTTTCTGTGTGGTATTCTGGCGGCGATCATGTCTACTGCGGATTCGCAGCTGCTGGTTACAGCATCTGCTGTGGCAGAAGATTTGTTCAAAGGTATCGTGAAAAAAGATGCAAAAGATAAGACAGTGTTAAAAGTCAGCCGTGCAACCGTTGTTATTGTGGCAGTGCTTGCCTATCTGATTGCTCTGAATCCTAACAGTTCGGTCATGGGTCTCGTTTCTAATGCATGGGCAGGATTCGGTGCAGCATTTGGACCGGTGGTATTACTTTCCCTGTACTGGAACAGGGTGAATTTACCGGGAGCAATTGCCGGTATCGTATCCGGTGCGGCGACAGTGCTGATTTGGGATTATGTGCCTCTTTTCCATTCAGGAGCAGACGGCAGTATGAACACATTAGGAAGTCAGACAGGGTTATACTCGCTGGCAGTTGGCTTTTTGATCAGTATGCTTCTGATCATAGTAGTTTCCCTGGCGACGAAGAAACCTTCTGAAGAAATACTGAAAGAATTTGAAGATATGAAAACAGATAATTTATAAAAAACTTGTACAAAAGTCAGATACCTTGCCAATGGGGCATTCAATTTGAAACATCCCGGAGGATGGGGGATTTGACGCTTGCGGCAGCCGCCAAATGCTTGTTCAGGCATGACATCTGGCTTGTTGTTCGCAGAAATAAAAGAGACCAGTAGCTGGTCTCTTTCTTAATAAGTATAAGGGAGAATTAAATGAAAAAATTATGAAAAAGTTACTATAGATAATATAGAATATAAATATGAACAAATTATGACATTGAATGAAACATTTTGAAAACATTTGATGCAGGCAGTCAGGAGCCGGATTATGAAATACCAGATATTATGTGTTGGAAAAATAAAGGACAGTTTTTACCGTGATGAGATAGAGCGTTTATGTGATGCAATAAAGAGGCGGACAGGCGGTATTGAGATTTTGGAATTCCCGGATCAAAAGATACCCGAGAATTTAAGGGAGAAAAATATTGAAATTTTTTTAGAAAAGGAATGTTCTAGAATGTCTGATAAGATATCCACAAAAGATTATGTGATTGCACTTTGTATAGAGGGAAAAGAAATCACGACAGTGCAGCACTGGAATCATATTAAAAAAGCAGAAGAAGATGGGTATGAAAGGATAACTTATATAATAGGAGGTTCCCTGGGATTACCAGCCATGATAAAAAAACGTGCGGGTTTCAAGATGAGTTTTTCCAAAATGACTTTTCCCCATCAGATGATGAGGATGGTATTATGTGAAGAAATCTTAAACATGATAAGCAGATGACAATATTATTTGTGATAGGTTTTTCCCTGCAAAATGGTATAGCCCCGATACAGCTGTTCATAAAACAGCAGGGCAAGGGTTTTAGCTGATAAACTATTTTTTGTAAAGGAAATGGAAACAGGCTGATGATATCCGGTCACGGATTCCAATGCTTCGTATAATTCATTTTCCGTATATCCGATTATGACATGAATTGTAGATTTGCCGCTTAACTGGATTTCATTGATGTATTTTGCAAATTCCATGGAGGAATAGGTGGAAACACCGTTATGTACAAAAAGGAAATACTGGCTGCTGCCGTTAAGATTTTTTGGAAATGTAAGGGAAGTACTGTTATGAAAGGCTGTACTGCAATATGCAGACAGTCTTTTTTCAAATTCCGCAATTGCGGCTTTATGGTTGGATGGTATTGTTTTTGCTTTACAATATATATGATAATGCATGATTAAAACCTCAATGCTTTTGATATGAGTTTCTTTATTTTACAAAGAAAAAATGCACCAGAGAAGAGTCGAACTTCCTCACATGGCTCCGGAGGCCATTGCTCTATCCATTGAGCTACTGGTGCATTGCAAATAATATAATACTACAAATCTTTTAAAATAGCAAACGATTGTTGCATTTTAATATGCATTTTGTTAGAATAGTATCATATGGCGTTAAAAGCATTACGAAAAATAGACGTTTTGTATAATAATAAACAGGAGATTATGATGAAAAAAAATATATTTGATAAAATGTCGGATTCCTATGAGAAGTTCCATTTAAAAGGAACGGAAATCAGTATGGGGAATGATACGGTTTATATCAGTCCGAAGTTAAAACTGATGCTGGGCTGGAGCGTGTTCATTTTATGCTGTATACTGGCTTATGTATTTGTTGGAAGGCCTTTTGGAAATGGCGGACATATAAGTAAGGAAGACAAAGAAGCACTATTAGATAAAAAGATAGATGTTGATGAAGAACATGATACCATCGTGCCATATGAAAAGGATGCAGATAAAGAGCTGAATGCTTTTATTGAAGAATATTTCCAGGCGATTACCGAGTGTAATAATGAAAAGCTTCAGAATATGGTGGTAGATGCTTCGGTGTATAAAGATAATGAAAGCCTTAAGAAAAAAGCAGAGTTTGTTACAGAATACAATAATATTACCGTGTACACGAAAGAAGGTCTGGAAGAAGGCAGTTATATTGCATTTATTGTGGCTAATCTGACCATTGCAGGTGTGAATTCCTCACCTTATGATATCATTACATTATATATTGTTAATGGAGAACGAGGCTACAGGATTCATAATGGTACGTTATCAAAGGATATTACAGAATATATTGAAAAAATAAAAGGTGATAAGGATATTCAAAAGGTATACAAATCCGTAGAGAAGAAGAATACAGAATTGAAAGAAAAGGATGCTTCTTTGCGTGATTTCTATGACATTATTAACAGAGTAAATATTGAAACCAATGCTGCGGCAGATCAATTGACAACACAAGAAAATACACAGGAAGCGACAGTGGAAGGGACATCAGCAGAAAATACAACAACAGAGGGTACGACAACTGAAAATATAACAACACAGGCTCCGGCCCAGTAGAACAAAAGAAGGCACCTGAACAAACGGTATATTTGTATTTCACTTGTTCAGGTGTCTTCTTTTGTTAAGAATTATTTTTCAATATCATCAGATTCTTCTGGTGATATTGAAGCATATACATCGATTCCTCTGGGTTTGACCGGAGTGGAAAATACAATCTGTGTTTCGGTCTTTCCGTATTTTTGCAATTGCCCGATGAAAGAATCCAGTTCCATTGTGCTTGGAAATGCAACCTTTATCAGCATGGAATAAGCACCAGTCACACAGTTGCATTCCAATACATTTGGGCAGGATTCAATATATGGATAAAATATGGGTTTTTGTTTTGGGTCTAATGACATATTAATGAATGCCGTTACATGGTAATCCAGCATAACGGGATCTACTGTGGCATGATAGCCTGTTATGATTTCGGCTTTTTCCAATCGGTCAATTCTTGCTGATACGGCAGGAGATGATAAAAATACCTTGCTTGCCAGATATTTTAACGGATATCTGGCATTCTCCTGTAACAGATGTAATATTTTTTTATCAATGCTATCCATGAAATCACTTCCTTTGAAATTATTCTGTCTACATAAAAAGCGAGATGTCCTTAATAAAAGTAAGAACACCTCGTTGTATTCGTATTCATTATAGTCTTATCTCTTAATTTTTTCAAGTATTTTTTCAGGTATGAAATAAAAAAATAAAAATTTGAAAAAGAACAGCTTGCGTGTTATGATAGAGAAAGTGCATTCATTTTAGCGGGCAATGAGCCAGGCAGCAGTGCTTGTACGGATATTTGGCAAATGCCGCCAGGGTCAGATACCCCGCCTTTTAGGGCGATTCGAATTTGATGACTGCTGCTCATTGGGGTTTTTGACTTTGTTTTAGTGGAGCAATGAAGGAAGAAAAGGCTTTGGATTTTAGACAGCAAATGAGGAAATACTATGAAAGATACAATCAGATTAAACAAATATTTAAGTGCAGCAGGTGTTTGCTCCAGACGAAAAGCAGATGAGTGGATTGCTGAAGGAAAAGTATTAGTAAACGGTGTTCCGGCAGATATGGGCATGAGGGTGACAGAAGCGGATCAGATAAGTATTGACGGACGGATAATAAAAAGAGAAGAACCTTTTAAACTGGTCGTTTTTTACAAACCGAAAGGATTTGCCTGTACTTCTCATAGAGGAGATGCCTCAGGGATTTTCCGTAATTTTTTATTGGATGGCGATTTAAAATATATCGGAAGGCTGGATAAAGATTCCGAGGGCTTACTGCTTCTTTCCAATGACGGGGATTTGTGTAATGAGATATCTAAGGCGAGAAACCAGCATGAAAAAGAATATGTGGTGACGGTAAACCGTACTATTACAGAAGAATTTTTGAAAAAGATGGCAGAGGGTGTCAGAATTCATGATTCTAATAAGGATATATGGGTAGTAACGAATCCATGCAGATTGAAGAAGAAGAATGATAAATCCTTTTCAATTATTTTAACACAGGGACTCAACAGGCAGATTCGTAAAATGTGTGAACAATTTGAATACAAAGTAGTAAAGCTTAGAAGAATCCGTGTTATGAATATTGAAATTGGAGATATGAAACCCGGTGATATCAGGATGGCAACAAAAGAGGAGCTTGCAGAGCTTCAAAGGCGGATTGCAAAAAAATAGAAAAGAATAATGATATAGAGCATGGAGCAGGTAAATTTATGGACAAAAAAGAGCGGTTAAAAGAATTGGTTTCGGTTTTGAATGAGGCGTCGAAAGCTTATTATCAGAAGGATACCGAAATCATGTCTAATTTGGAATATGATAAGCTTTATGATGAATTACAGGAATTGGAGCATGAAACAGGAATCGTGCTGGCAAACAGTCCCACAATTCATGTAGGATACGAGGTACTTAGTGAACTGGAAAAACAGGCACATCCGGCACCGATGCTTTCTTTGGATAAGACCAAGGAGACAGCAGCACTGGTAAGCTGGCTTGGAACACATGAAGGGGTTCTTTCATGGAAATTAGATGGTCTCACGGTGGTACTAACTTATGAGAACGGAGAATTGCATAACGCAGTGACAAGGGGCAATGGGGAGGTTGGAGAGGTGATTACCAATAATGTAAAAACCTTTGTCAATGTCCCCAAAGTAATTCCCTATAAAAAAAGCCTAGTGATCAGGGGGGAAGCAGTGATCAGATATTCCGACTTTAACAGAATGAATGATGAGATTTTAGAAGTCGAGGATAAATATAAGAATCCCAGAAATCTGTGTTCCGGATCTGTCAGACAGCTGAATAATGAAATTACAGCGAAACGTAATGTACATTTTTATGCATTTGCTTTAGTGGAAGATATTTTAGAAGAGGAACAGATTAAGGAATACGGTTTTGATAATACGATAACCGGCAGATTTGCATGGCTTAAAGAACAGGGATTTGATGTGGTGGAGCATTTTTTGGTAAATGCAGATAATCTGGAAAAACAGGTTATGGATTTTGCGGCAAGAATACCAGACAATGATGTTCCCTCAGATGGTCTGGTGCTTTCTTACAATGATATTGCTTATGGAAGAAGTCTTGGCAGAACGGCTAAATTTCCCAGGGATTCTATTGCATTTAAATGGGCAGATGAACTGGCTGAGACGATACTTACAGAGGTGGAGTGGTCTCCTTCAAGAACTGGTCTGATCAATCCCGTAGCAATTTTTGAGCCGGTAGAATTAGAGGGGACGACCGTGACAAGAGCGAGTCTCCATAATGTCAGTATATTGAGGGCACTGGCCCTGGGGCTTGGCGACAGGATTACTGTATACAAGGCGAATATGATCATCCCCCAGGTGGCAGATAATCTGACAAGAAGCGATGATTTAAAAATTCCGGAAAACTGTCCGGCATGCGGGGAGAATACGGTATTACAGGATATTAACGGAGTGCAGTCACTATATTGTATGAATGCCGAGTGTAGTGCCAAACAGATTAAGGGATTTTCCCATTTTGTGTCCCGAAATGCCATGAATATGGATGGGCTTTCGGATGCAACATTAGAAAAATTTATCGCACATGGTTTTTTAAAAAAGCTGCCTGATATTTTTCATTTAGAGAGATACCGGGATGAGATTATACAGCTGGAGGGATTTGGCGAAAAATCCTATGATAACCTGATCACATCCATAGAATCGGCAAGAAAAGTGCCGATGGCAAAGTTTATATACAGCCTTGGAATCAGTGGAATCGGACTTGCAAATGCAAAAGTGATCGTCGAATATTTCGGACAGGATTTTGATAAGATTACAGAGGCTTCAGAGGAAGAACTTACTGCTGTTGAAGGAATCGGCGAAGTGCTGGCAAAAGCCTTTTATGATTTTTTTCATACAGAAGAGAGGATGCTGGTTGTACAGGAGCTTCTGACAGAGATAATCTTTGAGAAGGAAGAAGCGGCAGGAGAACAGGTACTGAAAGGAAAAACTTTTGTAATAACCGGAAGTCTGGAAAAGTTTTCCAATCGCAATGAGTTAAAAGAATACATTGAAAAATTAGGAGGAAAGGTAACAGGTTCTGTATCCGGGAATACGGATTATCTGATCAATAATGATGTGATGTCAGGTTCATCCAAGAATAGAAAAGCAAATGAACTGGGAATACCGATTCTTTCAGAAGAGGATTTTATCAGGCTTTCCAATGCAGAATAGAGGAATTATCCGTTCTGCAAATGGGAGACAGCAGACAATTCCGAAATTTTGTCTGCTGTTCGTTGTGTAATTATAGATAAGGGAGGGAAACAGATATGCCTATCAGAATAGATAATGATTTACCGGTTAAGAAAATATTAGAAGAAGAAAATATATTTGTAATGGATGCCGAACGTGCAATGAGCCAGGATATTCGTCCGCTGGAGGTGGTGATTTTAAATCTAATGCCTCTTAAGGAGGATACAGAGCTTCAATTGCTCCGCAGTCTTGCCAATACGCCTCTTCAGGTAAATATTACTTTTATCAGGACAGGAACTTACGAGCCTAAAAATGTTGCAAGGAAACATTTAGAGCGGTTTTATACCACTTTTGATGAAATTAAATACCGCCGTTTTGACGGTATGATCATAACCGGAGCACCGGTGGAGAAGATGGATTTTGAAGAGGTGGATTATTGGAAGGAACTGACGGAGATTATGGACTGGTCGGAGAAATATGTAACCTCGACTCTGCATATCTGCTGGGGAGCCCAGGCAGGGCTTTATTACCGCTATGGAGTGAAAAAATATAATCTGTCGGAGAAAATCTCAGGTATTTATAAGCATTATACATTTCACAAAAAAACGCCGCTGGTACGTGGATTTGATGATTCTTTTCTGGTGCCGCAGTCCCGTTATACCGGTGTCAGCAAAGAGGATATTACGGCAAATGAAAAATTGGAAATTGTTTCCGAAAGTGATGTGACGGGACCGTATCTGATCATTGCAGAGGGTGGTAAAAATATTTTTGTAACAGGACATCCGGAATACGATACAATGACATTAGATCAGGAATATAAGAGGGACTTAGGGAAAGGGATGAATCCTAGGATTCCCTGTAACTATTACCCGAAGGATGATCCTTCGGAAAAACCGGTAAAATCATGGAGATGTCATGCCAATACACTGTTTTTTAACTGGCTTAATTATTACGTGTACCAGGTGACTCCGTATGTGTTGTAGGAATATCATTTAAGCAGCTGTCTGGCTTTAGAGAGAAAGCAGATTCCACCATAAACTATGATCACAAAAATGAGTATCCATAAGCCGGAATTGTGAAGGGCAGCAACATGTATGAGTTTTTGATATCCCCAGAATGCAATGACACCGAATAGGATAAAGGTAACCGCAGGGAGAAAAATATCTTCCGTGAAGGAAAGCTCGAAAGGAATCATTTTTTGCAGCTTATGCAGGCAGGCAAACGTGAGGAACAGGTATCCGACAAATAACCCGATGATATAGCCATAAATTCCGATATGGGGAATGGCAAACATTATAAAACTGATTCGGATTGCAGTTGCGATAACGGTAAGAATCAGATTGTGGGTAGCGAATCCAAGTCCGTTTAGAATACTGGCAAGTGTGGTCGCAAGATAAATAAAGGGACAAAGCAGGGAAAGCTGGTATAGATACATACCGGCTTCTTTGCTTTTAAAAAAGCACATTCCGATAGATGGTCCGAAGATATAAAAAGTGATTGTGGAGAATATCCCAATCAGAAGGCAGAAATGCAGGCTTTTTTCGCAAAGCCTTGTAAGGTAATCCTTTTTCAGACCGCTGCTTGCAGAGGATACAGCAGGCAGGAGCATGGTGGAAAGAGAATTGGTGATGGTGGAAGGAAACATGATAAACGGAAATGCCATTCCGGAAAAAATTCCATATGTTTCAAGGCTTAAAGTGGAATTTCCATAAAAGCTTAAAAGTACGGTTGGAATCATAATAGCTTCTATGCTCTGCAATACGGTAAGGGCAAGACGGTTAGTGGTAAGGGGGACGGAGTCTTTTAGGAACAGATGCAGGATCTGTCTTCTATGAATCGCTTTTGCATTTTTCCCTGTACAAAGTGAAGATTCAGGATGACAGGCAAAATGGATGAGCAGGGCAGTTACGGAGTAAAGAAATGCGATTATTTCACCTATGACAATGCCGATTACGGCAAAAGAAGCATCATACTGGTTTCTGATACAGATATAGGATGCCAAAAGGTATAACCCGAATACTTTTGCAATTTGCTCTAAGAAGTCGGACATGCCGTGAACACTGGATTTTTCCAGTCCGAGAAAATACCCGTGTATGGAACCTTTCATTGACATAAACGGAATTCCGAAACAGATAACCTTGAGACAGGATGTACATTCTGGTGCATTTAAAATGCGGATGCATAACCATTCAGCATTTTGGTACATAATAGTACTGACAAGCAGGCCGAGAAAAAGATTGTAAAAAAAGCAGGTTTTAAAAAAGGCACAGGCAGATGCCTTGTCACCGCGGCTGTTATATTCGGATACCAGTTTTGTCAGGGCGAGCTCATTTCCGAAAGTAGTAAGGGAAAAGGCAACCATATACAGCGGGAAAATAAGCTGGTATAGACCTAATTCCTTCGCACCGATTAGGTCTGCAAGGAATATTCTATTATAAAACCCAATGATTCTCGTGGCGAAACCGGCCAGAGTTAAAATCAGGGTTCCTTTTATGACAAGATTTTTAGAGATTAAGAAGTTGAGGCGGCAGCACCAGTTTTTGACTTTCATGAGATTCCCCATTTTTCTTTTTTTTGAACGGTGATTTGCTGATATTACAGTATAAAAGATAGCAAAATACCGGATTACTGCTAATTTATGCACTTTTTTTGCTAAATATGTCTGCTAATGTAACGATTCCCGCGAGGGTCACATACCCCGCTGCTTTGCAGTGTTGCAAGATAGATGTCTCGTTGCTTGCAGCAAGGGTGATGCCTTCATAATAACCGTACTTTATTATTCGTAGTATACCAGGTACTTGACACATAAAAAAAAGACTGTTATATTAGCAGTGTGATATCCGACTATTTTAGTGGGAATTGAGGTGGTAGTATGAAATTATCCACGAAAGGGAGATATGGTTTGCGGGCAATGATAGATTTGGCGGATTATTCAGAGGAAATGCCTCAGTCTATAGCCAGTATTGCAGCCAGACAGTCCATTTCGGATAGTTATTTAGAGCAGCTGATGGCAAAATTGAAAAAGGCGGGTTTGATAACCAGTATTCGTGGTTCCCAGGGTGGATATGTACTGGCAAAACCGGGCACGGAAATCAGTGTCGGTGATATTTTACGGGCATTAGAAGGAGATTTATCTCCTGTGAAGTGCATGGGACTAAAAGGGGATCAGGCATGTTCCGGCAGCGGGAACTGTGTAACGAAAAATGTCTGGAAACGCATAGATGACAGTATACAAAATGCAGTGGATTCCATATATCTGAATGAATTAGTAGAGGATAACCGGAAGATGCGCCTTTATGGGAAAGAACCCGGTGCGGATTGTGATTTGTAAAAAGTATTTATATAGAAAAGAGGACAAAACCATGGAAGAAAAAAGTTTTATTTATTTAGACCATGCGGCTACAACTGCCGCAAGACCTGAGGTGGTGGAAGCGATGCTTCCGTATTTTACAGAAAATTTCGGAAACCCTTCCAGTGTTTATACGTTTTCCCAGAAAAATAAAGCGGTGGTTACGGAGTGCAGGGAAAAGATAGCGGACAGCTTGAACGCAAAAAGCAATGAAATTTATTTTACTGCCGGTGGTACGGAGTCAGATAACTGGGCACTGAAAGCTGCAGCAGAGGCATATGCTTCAAAAGGTAATCATATTATTACCACAAAGATTGAACATCATGCAATTCTTCATACGGCAAAATATCTGGAAACCAGAGGATTCGAGGTTACATATCTCGATGTGGATGAAAATGGAGTGGTGAAACTTGACCAGTTAAAACAGGCAATCCGTCCGGAAACCATTCTGATATCCGTTATGTTCGCTAACAACGAGATAGGGACCATTCAGCCGGTAAAGGAGATAGGTGAAATAGCAAAAAAACACGGAATTCTTTTTCATACAGATGCAGTACAGGCGTATGGACAGATTCCGATAGATGTGGATGAATGTCATATTGATATGTTAAGTGCCAGTGGACACAAATTAAATGGTCCCAAGGGAATCGGATTTTTATATATCCGTACGGGGCTGAAGCTTAGGAACTTTGTGCATGGCGGGGCACAGGAGCGTTCCAGACGTGCAGGCACAGAAAACGTTACAGGAATTGTCGGTTTTGCCAAGGCAGTCGAAATTGCTTTTCGTACAATGGAAGAACGTTCCCAAAAGGAATGTATGATGAGAGATTACCTGATTGACCGCATTTTGGCAGAGATTCCATATGCAAGACTCAACGGACACAGAACAAAAAGGCTTCCCAATAATGTAAATATCAGCTTTCAGTTTATTGAGGGAGAATCTCTTTTGATCATGCTGGATATGGCAGGAATTTGTGCATCTTCTGGTTCTGCATGTACTTCCGGTTCGCTGGATCCTTCCCATGTACTGCTTGCCATTGGGCTGCCGCATGAGATTGCACATGGTTCCCTTAGAATGACAATCGGTGATGAAAATACAATGGAAGAAATGGACTATGTAATCGAACAGATTAAAGAGATTGTGACAAAGCTTCGTGCAATGTCACCGTTATATGAAGATTTTATGAAACATAGTTAAAAATCTGCCGGATACTGGCAGGGATTCGTATTACAATCAGGATAATCAGTTTGACAGTTGTCACGGGAAACTGGTTACAGATACAGGAGGTAAAAATATGTACAGTGAAAAAGTGATGGATCATTTCACAAATCCCAGAAATGTGGGTGAAATTGAAAATGCGAGTGGTGTAGGAACGGTAGGAAATGCCAAGTGTGGAGATATTATGCGCATTTATTTTGATATCGATGAAAATCAGGTAATAAAGGATGTGAAATTTAAAACATTTGGTTGTGGTGCTGCCGTAGCTACAAGTTCCATGGCAACAGAGCTTGTAAAAGGAAAGACTATTTACGAGGCATTAACAGTTACTAATAAAGCGGTAATGGAGGCACTTGACGGGCTGCCTCCGGTAAAGGTGCATTGTTCTTTACTAGCTGAAGAGGCGATTCATGCTGCACTTTGGGATTACTGTGAAAAAAATGATATCAAGATAGAAGGATTGGAAAAACCAAAAAATGATATCAGTGAAGACGAAGAAGAGGAAGAATACTAAACGATGAAGAAAAAAGTTGCGGTGGGTATGTCCGGCGGAGTGGATTCTTCTGTTGCAGCATATCTGTTAAAAGAGCAGGGTTATGATGTAATCGGTGTCACAATGCAGATATGGCAGGAGGAGGATCCTCTTGTTCTGGCGGAAAACGGTGGCTGCTGTGGTCTTTCGGCAGTGGATGATGCAAGACGGGTTGCGGATATGCTGGGGATACCGTATTATGTATTGAATTTTAAAAGAGAATTTAAGGAATCTGTGATCGATTATTTTATGGAGGAATATATGCATGCAAGAACACCGAACCCTTGTATCGCCTGTAACCGTTATGTAAAATGGGAAGCGTTATTGAACCGGGCGATGGAGTTTGGATGTGATTATATTGCTACAGGACATTATGCCAGGGTATGCCGTCTTCCAAATGGAAGATATGCGCTTAAAAAATCTGCAACAGTGCGAAAGGATCAGACGTATGCCCTCTATAATCTGACACAGGATCAGCTTTCGAAAACACTCATGCCGGTAGGGGAATACGAGAAAGAGGAAATTCGTCTGATGGCAGAAAGGATTGGATTGCCGGTGGCAAAGAAACCGGATAGTCAGGAAATCTGTTTTATTCCAGATCATGATTACGCGTCTTATATTATTAAGGAGACAGGAAAAACATTTCCGGCAGGCAATTTTGTCGATCAAAACGGAAACGTATTAGGGCGGCACAAAGGGATCATTCATTATACTGTCGGACAGCGGAAGGGATTGGGAATCTCTCTGGGCACACCTGCATTTGTTACGGATATTCGTCCGGAAACAAATGAGGTGGTAATCGGTTCCGATAAAGATACATATCATGACAGCCTGTTGGGAAATCAGGTGAATTTTATGTCGGTTGAAAAACTGGAAGGAGAGTTAAGAGTGACTGCAAAGATTCGTTATTCCCATCAGGGAGCTCCATGCAGGATAAAAATGGTGGGGGAAGATATTATTTCCTGCCAGTTTGAGGAACCTGTACGTGCCATTACTCCGGGGCAGGCGGTTGTATTTTATGATGGAGACTTGGTGGCAGGAGGAGCAACCATTATGGATACATAAATAAGTGGTACGATTTATCTAATAGCCGGTGCCGTAACAAGGCATTGCGAAATTTTATAAAATAGTATATTCTAAATAAAAAGGTTTGATAAGAGGAAATAATATGTATTATGAAAATATTTTAGATTTAATAGGTAATACGCCATTGATCAGTTTAAAGCAGACCACGAGTCTTAATATTTATGCAAAGGCAGAGTTTTTGAATCCCGGAGGCTCTATTAAAGATCGTATTGCAAAGAATATGATAGAGGTTGCGGAAAGGGACGGCAGATTAAAACCCGGAATGACGATTATTGAGCCTACATCGGGAAATACAGGTATTGGTCTCGCTTTTTGTGGTGTCAGAAAAGGTTACCGGGTCGTTATTGTTATGCCAGAGAATATGAGCGAGGAGCGCAAGAAAATTATCAGGGCACTGGGAGCGGAACTGGTACTTACACCTGCCGAACTTTCTATAGGTGGAAGTGTGGAAAAGGCAGAGGAACTGATGAAGCAGTCAACTGATTATTTTATGCCGCAGCAGTTTGAAAATCCAGCGAATCCAGATATTCATTATAAGACCACTGGACCGGAGATAGTAAAGCAGCTTGGCAAAAAAGTGGATATTTATGTTTCCGGAATCGGAAGCGGAGGAACTTTACAGGGAGTGGCCAAATATTTGAGAGAACAGAATCCAGAGTGCAGAATTGTTGCAGTTGAGCCTAAAAACGTATCGGCATTGCTGGGAGATGAACCCGGACTCCATCAGATTCAGGGAATCGGGGATGGTTTTGTCCCGGATGTGCTGGATGTCAGTATCATTAATGATATAGTGGAAGTAACGGATGAGGATGCTGTGAATACAGCAAGAGAGCTGGCAGCTGTGCAGGGTCTGCTGGTGGGAACGTCTTCAGGTGCGAATGTATGGGCAGCAAAACAGATGGCGAAAAAATACGGGGAAGATAAAGTGATTGCAACCATCCTTCCTGACCGGGCAGAGAGATATTTCAGCACAAGCCTGTTATAGAAGATATTTTTTAATAGTTAAACCAGGTGATTGATCGCACTATAATATGAATTAAGGAGATATTGCTATGACAAAAATTGATATTATTTCCGGCTTTTTAGGAGCTGGAAAGACGACATTGATTAAAAAACTGATTGCAGAGGGATTTACAGGTGAAAAACTGGTACTGATCGAGAATGAGTTTGGTGAAATCGGTATTGATGGAGGATTTTTAAAAGATGCAGGGGTTCAGATTAATGAAATGAATTCTGGATGTATCTGCTGTTCCCTGGTGGGAGATTTTGGACAGGCGTTAAAACAGGTATTGGAGGATTATACACCGGATCGTATCATTATTGAACCTTCCGGCGTCGGTAAACTTTCTGATGTCATGAAAGCTGTTGCAGATATGAAAGAAGAAGCCATTGTAATTAATTCTGCTTCTGCGGTTGTAGACGCAATGAAGTGTAAAATGTATATGAAAAATTTTGGGGAATTTTTTAATAATCAGATTGAGAGTGCAGGAACCATTATTTTAAGCAGAAGTCAGAAGCTGTCAGAAGAGAAATTAGAAGCAGTTGTCGATATGTTAAGGGAGCATAATGAAAAGGCTACGATCATTACAACTGCATGGGATGATATTGACGGAAAACAGATCGTTTCTGCTTTGGAAAAGGAAAAGTCACTTGTGGAAGAGTTAATGGAAGAAGCGGAAGTATGTCCCGAATGCGGTCATGTGCATGTTCATGGGGAAGGACATCATCATGACCATGAGCATCATCACGAGCATGAGGGAGAATGCTGCCATCACGACCATGAGCATCATCATGAGTATGAGGGAGAATGCTGCCATCATGACCATGAACATCATCATGAGCATGAGGGAGAATGCTGCCATCACGACCATAAGCATCATCACGGGCATGAAGGAGAATGCTGCCATCATGACCACGGACCTCATCATCATGCAGATGAAGTGTTTACCAGTTGGGGAGTAGAAACCCCGCATAAGTATTCGAAGGAGGAGATGGAACATATCCTTAAGATTCTTGCAGACGGTGAGAATACAGCGTATGGCATGATCCTACGGGCAAAAGGAATTGTTCCGGGGGAAGACGGCACTTGGATTTATTTTGATCTGACACCGGAAGAATACGAAGTGCGTGAAGGCAGACCCGATGTCACTGGTAAGTTATGTGTGATAGGGAGCGGTCTGAATGAAGAAAAGATTGCAGAATTATTTCATGTATAATTCTATGTAAATTAAATGCAGAATCCCGGTATTCCTTTATGAATAGCGGGTTTTCTTACTATCGACAGAAAGGAATAGCAGGGTATGAAAAAACAGGAAAAAGAAATCCCGGTATTTGTTTTTATGGGATTTTTAGAATGTGGCAAGACACGGTTTTGTAGTGAAACATTAATTGACAGGTCGTTTACAGAGGGTGAGCCAACTCTTTTGATTGTGACTGAGGAAGGAATTGAGGAATACGACGAAGAAGAATTGAAAAAACGGAATATTACTACTGTTTATTTGGAGGATACGGATTTAAATACGGAAAAACTGCTAGATTTACAGGAGGAGTATCATCCGAAGCAGGTCATGATTGAATATAACGGTATGTGGCAGCTTGACAGGCTGTTTACGATCAGGGTTCCGAAAGGATGGACGATCGTTCAGGTGATCACTTTGATCGATGCGGGTACATTTACAGTGTACAATAATAACATGAAATCCTTGATGGCAGAACATATCCAGAGTGCGGATATGGTCATATTTAATCGTGTGACGGATGATTCGGATATCAACACAATGCGTATGGCAGTCAAGACCATTAACCGTCGTGCCCAGATCGTATTTGAAAATGTGAATGGTCAGGCCCAGATTGATAATGGTGAGATAGAAATCCCTTATGATTTAGAGGCAGATGTTGTGGAAATTGAAGATGAGGATTTTGGGATTTTTTATATTGACGCTTCTGATAATCCGGAAAAATATATTGATAAGACAGTAAAATTTAAAGGTCAGGTTTACTGTCCGCCACAGTATGGAGGGAAGGCTTTTGTGCCGGGACGTTTTGCCATGACATGTTGTGCAGAGGATATTACATTTCTGGGGTTTAAGTGTGTATCTTTAGAGACCCCCAATTTAGAAGACAGGGAATGGGTTATAGTTACGGCCAAGGTAAAATGTGAATATTATAAAGAGTTTGACGGGGAAGGACCGGTTCTTTATGCCCAAAAGATTGAAAGATCAGAAAAAGCAGAGGAAGATATCGTATATTTTTAGGTCAAGCATAGAGGTCCATAATTATAATGATTATATATTTATGTAAAATCAAGGAGGAAATGATATGGCATTTAATGATTTTTTGGACAAGGTGAAGGAGACATCCAGCAATGCGATGGATAAGGCGAAGGATACGACAAAGCGCCTGGCAACAGTAAACGATTTAAAGGGTAAAATCAGAGGATACAACAATGATAAGAATAAACTTTTTACACAGATGGGAATGGATTTATATATTGCCAAAAAACAGGAAGAGGATATAGAGGAGACCATCGATGCATTTGTTTCCCAAATTGATACGATAAATATACGGATTAAAAATCTTCAGGAAAAACTCGCTTTAGTGGAGTCAGAGGAATAGTATTTCGCTGTTGACAAAGTAATTAATATTCGATATAGTTTTATCTGATAGATAATAGACATATACACAGATAGTTGTCTATTATCATCAGGGACAGGAGAATTGCCAAAAAGGGATATCTTCTTAATTTTAATGGAAAGTTGAGGGTGTTATGGCGACAGGAATTATTGGAACAGGCAGTTTTTTACCGCCAACCATTATTGATAATAATGAATTGGCAAAGTTAGTAAAAACGAATGACGAATGGATAAGGGAACATACGGGCATTGCAGAGCGGCATATTGCGACAGATGAAACCACATCTTTTATGGCGACAGAGGCTTCGCTTGCTGCAATTGAGAATGCAGGAATTGACCCGAAGGAGATTGATTTGATTGTTTTGGCGACGCTTTCACCAGAACGTGCAACACCGAGTATGTCATGTATCGTTCAGGATAAGATAGGGGCTGTGAATGCTACTTGTTTTGATCTGAATGCAGCGTGTTCGGGTTTTGTGTATGCATTGCAGACAGCAGATGCTTATATTACAGCAGGAATGGCAAAGACAGCATTGATCATTGGTTCGGAAACACTTTCTAAGATGGTAGACTGGAAAGACCGTTCTACCTGTATTTTGTTTGCAGACGGTGCCGGGGCAGCTATTGTAACGAAGACAGAGCGGGGGATTTTGAGTAGTATTACCCATAGTGACGGCTCAAAGGGTATGTCCCTTAAGTGTAAGGAGCGTTCTACAAGGAATTTTCTGGTCAAAAAAACAGAGGATAAGCATTATATCCAGATGATAGGTCCGGATATTTTTAAATTTGCAGTACGTAAGGTTCCTGCCTGTATTGATCTTTTATTAGAGAGGGCAGGAGTGACAAAAGATGAGGTTGCTTATTATGTACTCCATCAGGCAAATGCAAGAATTATTGCATCTGTTTCCAAGAAAATGGAGATACCCATTGAGAAATTTCCGATGAATGTTGAACATTGCGGGAATACTTCCAGTGCATCTATTCCGATTCTTTTGGATGAAATGAACAGGGATGGCATGCTGCATAAGGGCGATAAAATTGTTCTTTGCGGATTTGGCGGAGGTCTTACCTGGGGGGCACAGTTAATTGAGTGGTGATGTGAAAACCGTTACAGAAGAAACAGTCTGTTTTGCGGGGATATTATAAAGTGGAGGATATGAACGATGGGTAAAATTGCATTTATGTTTCCAGGACAGGGAGCACAGTATGTAGGCATGGGTCAGGATTTCTGTCATAATAACGAAAAGTGCAGGGAAATTTACAAAAAGGCATCTGAGGCAGTAGGGCTGGATATGGAAGCACTGTGTTTTGAAGAAAATACAGATATCAATATTACGGAGTTTACACAAATTGCGATGCTGACTACAGAAGTTGCAATGCTTCAGGCGGTATTGGATTTAGGAATCAAACCTGATATGACGGGAGGCTTGTCTCTTGGTGAATATTCCGCACTGGTGGCGTCAGGTGTCATGGATTTTGAAGAATGTGCAAAAGTTGTCAGAAAACGTGGGATTTATATGCAGGATGAGGTTCCGGCAGGACAGGGCGGTATGGCAGCTGTCATTGCACTGGATGCAGAAAAGATTGCTGAAGTATGTGAGCAGACAGACGGCATTGTAGGGATCGCAAATTATAATTGTCCGGGACAGATTGCTATTTCAGGAGAAAAGGAAGCGGTAGAGAAGGCATGTGAAGCATTAAAAGAAGCAGGAGCAAAAAGATGTATTCCTCTCAATGTCAGTGGACCGTTTCATTCTCCGATGCTTGCCGGAGCAGGAACGAAACTGGCAAAAGAACTGGAACAGGTGGCAATACATGACATAGCAATACCATATGTTACCAATGTGACTGGTGATTTTGTATCGGATAAGAATGACGTGAAGGGGCTGTTGGCTGCACAGGTTTCTTCTTCGGTAAAATGGATTCAGTGTGTAGAAGCAATGCTTCGTGACGGTGCAGATACCTTTATTGAAATCGGACCAGGGAAGACCTTATCTTCCTTTGTCAAAAAAATCAATAAAGAAGTAACTATCGTAAATGTAGATAAATATGAGGATTTAAATAAAGTAAAAGATGCCTTAGGGCTGTAAAAAGGAGAAGCTATGTTAACAGATAAGATTGCATTAGTAACTGGGGGAAGCCGGGGAATCGGCAGACAGACAGCAATAACCCTTGCTTCTTATGGAGCAGTTGTCATTGTAAACTATAACGGCAGTAAGGATAAGGCGGAAGAGGTCGTACAGGAGATTGAAAAAAACGGGGGAACAGCTGTAAGCTATGGCTGTAATGTTGCAGACTATGAAGCCGTAGAAGGTATGATGAAAGATATCGTAAAAGATTATGGCAGATTAGATATTCTGGTAAATAATGCGGGGATTACCAAAGATGGTCTTTTGATGAAGATGTCGGAGGCAGATTATGATGCTGTGCTCGATACGAATCTGAAGGGAACATTTAATTGTATTAAGCATATTTCCAGACAGATGTTAAAGCAAAAAGCCGGCAGAATTATTAATCTTTCCAGTGTAGTCGGTTTGTACGGGAATGCAGGGCAGGTCAATTATTCTGCATCAAAAGCTGGTGTTGTAGGTATTACAAAATCGGTGGCAAAGGAATTGGGCTCAAGAGGAATTACGGTTAATGCTGTCGCACCGGGATTTATCGTAACGGAAATGACAGATGCGATGCCGGAAGATGCAAAAAAACAGGTGGCGGACCAGATTGCAATGAAATGTCTGGGAAGTGTTGAAGATGTTGCCGAAACAGTAGCATTTCTGGCATCTGATAAGGCTGGGTACATAACAGGACAGGTTATCTGCGTAGATGGCGGAATGAGTATATAAAAAGGAGATTGACATGAGACGAGTTGTTGTGACAGGAATGGGTGCAATCACCCCGATTGGTTTAAGTGTAGATGAGTTTTGGAACGGTGTAAAGGAGAGCAGGGTTGGAATTGGTCCGATTACCAGGTTTGATGCGACGGAATACAAGGCGAAGATTGCCGCAGAGGTGAAGGGGTTTGTGGCGAAGGATTATATGGACCCTAAGACAGCTAAGCGTATGGAATTATTCTCCCAATATGCCGTAGCTGCCGCAAAAGAGGCTATCGAGCAGTCAGGTCTTGATATGGAAAAAGAAGATCCGTTCCGTGTGGGAACGGCAGTGGGTTCCGGTACAGGAAGTTTACAGTCTATTGAAAGAAATGAAAAAAGGATTGCGGATAAGGGACCTAACCGGATAGAGCCATTGCTGGTGCCTTTGATGATTTCCAATATGGCTTGTGGAAATGTATCCATATATTTTGGTTTGAAAGGAAAATCCATTAATGTAGTAACTGCATGTGCAACAGGCACTCATAATATTGGGGAAGCTTTTCGGACGATTCAGTATGGAGATGCTGATGTAATGGTTGCAGGTGGTACAGAGGCCTGTGTTACGCCAATCGGTGTTGGTGGATTTGCGGCACTTACAGCATTAAATACAACTGAGGATTGCAGTCGGGCGTCTATTCCATTTGATAAGGATCGGGCAGGGTTTGTTCTAGGTGAAGGCGCCGGCGTGGTCGTGCTAGAGGAATTGGAGCATGCAAAGGCGAGAGGTGCCAGAATTCTGGCAGAAGTGACAGGCTATGGAGCAACCTCTGATGCTTATCATATTACATCACCATCAGAAGATGGCATGGGAGCTGCAAATGCAATGATTTTTGCCATGAAAGACGCCGGCATTACACCGGCAGAGGTTGATTATATCAATGCACATGGGACCTCTACCCATCATAATGATCTATTTGAGACAAGAGCAATCAAGATTGCGATGGGAGATGCACAAAATGATGTGTTGATCAGTTCTACCAAGTCTATGGTAGGACATCTTCTTGGTGCAGCGGGAGGAATCGAATTTATTACCTGTGTCAAATCCATTGAAGATAGTTATGTGCATGAAAATGTGGGACTGCAAGAGGTCGATGATGAGGAGGAATTCTCTCTTAACTATGTAAAGAATCATGGAGTGTCAAAAGATATTAATGTCTGTATGTCTAATTCGTTGGGCTTTGGAGGACATAATGCGACTTTGGTAGTAAAAAAATATGTAGATTAGTCAATAACCCTGTTGCAAGAAGCAGGGAATCACGTTTCTCTAGCATTTATTAGACAGATGTGGAAATATATTTGTCTGTCTTGTTGCTTTGAGGGAATAACAGAAAGTGTGGATAATATGGAATTGGATATTAAACAGATTATGGAGATCATTCCACACCGGCAGCCATTTCTCCTGATTGACCATGTAACGGATATGGTGCCGGGAAAGTCGATAAAAGGATATAAAAATGTTTCCTATAATGAACCTTATTTTGCAGGACATTTTCCGGGTGAGCCGGTTATGCCGGGGGTTCTTCAGTTGGAGGCATTGGCACAGCTGGGCGCGGTAGCAGTGCTGTCTTTGGAGAAAAACAAAGGAAAGACGGCTTATTTTGCAGGAGTAAACAATGCAAAATTTAAACAGAAGGTAGTTCCGGGGGACAGGCTGGATTTGGAATGTGAGATTATTAAGGTAAAAGGACCGTTAGGAATCGGCGCGGTAACCGCTACGGTAAATGGAAAGATTGCCTGTAAGGCAGAGATTTCCTTTATGATAGGATAAGGGGGATTTATGAGATTTATTGCAAAATACAGGCATATCATTACAGCGATAATGGCAGTCTTTTGTTTCGCAGGATTGTTTTTTGCAGGAAAGAGGATGAAAGAATTAAAGAATCCTGATGTGAATGCGGATACTTTTTCGGGGACGGCTATGGGAACGGCAGTAAGAAAAACGATATATGCTGAAAATCGGACAAAGAGTGAGCAGGTGGATGCAGTGATTGATGACTGTCTGGAAGAGACGGAAAAACAGATTTCAGTCAGGCTGCCTGATTCGGTTGTTGCGAAATGTAACCGGAACTATGCTGTGGATGGTATTTTTGAAATGCCCCTTGATCTTTTAGAATATGTAGAGAAAGAACTGGAAATATTTAAAGAGACGGAGGGTGCTTTTTCGCCATGTATCCGCCCTATAGCAGATTTGTGGGGGATTGAGGATGGCAATGATACAGTTCCGGAAGAAAAAGCAATTGAAGAAATCTTAAAAGTGTGTGATGCCTCTAATATTGAGGTGGAAGACGGTGGGATTATCTTTCATGAAGATGGTATGGCAATCGATTTTGGAGCTGTCGGAAAAGGTATTGCGGGAGATAGGATTGTATCGGAACTCCAAAAAGCGGATATTCAGGGTGCCGTTGTTTCTGTGGGAGGAAGCATTGCCGTATATGGTAACAAGGGGGATGGGAGACCATGGCATATCGGAATTCAGGATCCCCGGGGACAGACAGGGGAAGTTTTCGGAGTGATAGATATAGAAGGAAATAAAATGATATCAACCTCTGGTGATTATGAAAAATATTTTGAAGCAGATGGAAAACGTTATCATCATATCTTTGATCCGACTACCGGCTATCCTGTTGACAATGGTCTGATATCAGTGACGATAGTCAGTGACAATGGATTTTTGTCTGATGCACTTTCCACTGCCTGTTTCGTACTGGGTTTGGAAAAAGGAATGGCATATGCTGAGGAAAAGAATGTAGATGCGGTTTTTGTAACATCACAAAAGGAAGTTTATGTGACGGGAGGAATGAAAAAGGCGTTTCGGCTTCAGTCAGATCAATATCATGTTAAAAAGTAATATGGGAATTCAAATGAAAAAAGGGGATATTGTATTAATCGTGTTGGCATTGCTGTTTGCAGGTGCTGCCTGTCTTTTTATACAAGGAAAAGGGGATGGGGAATATGTACGGATAACCGCAAATGGTGATACAGACAGGTATCCTATATCTGAGGATCGTACAATAGAACAGAAAAACGGTAAGAGTGGATACAATACGATTGTTATTAAAGATAATGAAGTTTATATGCAAAATGCCAGTTGTCCGGATCAGATCTGTGTGCATCACAAAGCGGTTTCAAAAAATGGGGAAAGTATCATCTGTCTGCCGAATGAAGTGTATATAGAGATTGAAGGAAGTACCGTGCGAGAAATTGATAATTAGGGGAAAATGAGATGAATACTAGAAAAATTACGGAATTTGGTCTGTTATTGGCCGTTTCCCTGGTGTTAGCTTATTTTGAAAGCCTGCTGCCAGTTATGATTGCTGTTCCCGGGGTAAAGCTTGGAATTGCCAATATTGTAACTATGCTGATCCTGTATCGGTGGGGAATGAAACAGGCCTTTTTCTTTATGACACTGAGGATTGTCATGGCAGGTTTTTTATTTTCCGGGATAACAGGAATCCTGTACAGTTTTGCAGGAGGGGTTTTTTGTATCATTGCAATGTCTGTGATGAAAAAAATTTCGTTTTTTTCAAAGATGGGGGTCAGTATGGCAGGAGCCGTCTTTCATAATCTGGGACAGATACTGATAGCAGTTATTGTAATGGAGAATGCACATATTCTGTATTATTTTCCAGTGCTTTGCCTGACAGGGCTGATATCTGGATTTGCCGTGGGATATATAAGCACATTGTTGATAAAGTGGTTTGAATTAATGTTTCCAAAAGAATTGTGAAACAAAAGAGCCAAGCTGTCTTTAGTATGTTATGGAAATTGTTTTAAAAATAGCTTGACAAAGTGCAGACTGCATTATATAATGATTTTCGTTGGTTTCCTATGTTGAAGGAAAGCAGATGGAATCAGTATGATAATATAATATAAGCCGATGTGGCGGAATTGGCAGACGCACCAGACTCAAAATCTGGCGGTGGCAACATCGTACGAGTTCAAGTCTCGTCATCGGCATTAGATGGTACGAAACAGTATTTAGGCAGTTTAAGTTTCGTACCGTTTTGTTTTTAGGAGTTTGTCATTTCCCTTTTTGTTTAACGGTACTGTTCAATATCAAATTCTTTGACTACTTTTAGTACGACTCCTAAAGCTGTGTAGTTTTTGATTTCTTTGATCGGAATATTTTTCCCAAAACCATTGATTGCTTCAAGTCCATATTCCAGATATCTCCGTATATAAATTTTTCCGTCATTGTCGATATAGAGCACGATATCATGAAATTCCGGAAGTTTGTTATGAGAGAACAAAAGGATGTCATTGGGATAATAGATGGGTTCATAATTGTGGGTTACGATGCGGATTCCAAAATCCGTGATAGATTTCAGGGAACCCGGATATTCGGAAATATTCAGTTCTTCATAAATACTGCAATCATAAAACATACCATCTCTTAAGCTGCCAACAGGTACAAAGACAGGGATCATATCTGTTCCTTTTTGAGATTTATATAAGGCAGAATGTTCTTCTAACTCTATGATAAATTGCAGGACATTAACAGAACGTTCAGGTAGGTTCCGGATACGGTTCAGGATGGATTGCTCCTGTGTCGAATATGGTGAACGCCCTGCCAGTTCATCTAATGAACAATTTAGCACGTCGGCAATTTTTATCATTGTAGATAATTTGATATCCTGCGATTTTCCATATATGATAGAACGAAGAGTATCTTCCGACAAATCTGCCTGGAGGGATAGTGCGTTAAGAGTCAGTTTCTTTTCACGTAGCATTTTCCGTAGTGTTGATCTGAAATATTGTAAATTCATAGTGTTACCTCGATTGTAAATTTGTAATTGATTATGTTTTTGCCTGTATTTTTAAATAGTTATCAACTATTAGTTTAATACAGATTGTATTCTGTGTAAATAGCTAAAATAGTAAAAATGAAATATTATTTTTCACATAATATAAAATGTATATTTGTAATTGCAGGCAATAAATGGTATAGTACTATAAAAGAATCATGGCAGGGTGGCAGTATGGAATTTAATTGGATTACTATAAAAAAACCATTACTGGAATGGTATAAAAAAAATCATAGAGATTTAAAATGGCGCAATACAAAAGAGCCCTATCATATTTGGATTTCTGAAATTATGCTTCAGCAGACAAGAGTTGAGGCTGTAAAAGGATATTATGAGAGATTTTTAAGAGAAGTGCCGAATATAAAAGCGTTATCAGTTATAGAAGAAGAAAAACTGTTAAAATTATGGGAGGGGCTAGGGTACTATAATCGTGCGAGAAATCTTAAAAAAGCAGCGGTTCAGATTATGGAACTTTATGATGGCAGCTTTCCTACAAAGTACAAAGAAGTGGTTGGCCTTCCCGGAATTGGAGAATACACAGCAGGTGCAATCTGTTCAATATGTTTCGGTCTGCCGACGCCGGCAGTGGATGGCAATGTTTTGCGTGTGATGGTGCGTCTTTCAGATTGTTATGCTAATATAGATGATTTGAAAACAAAACGTATGGCAAGACAAAATTTGTTAAATCTATATTATGAGGGTAACTGTGATATGCTGACACAGGCATTTATGGAACTGGGTGCAATGGTATGTATACCGAATGGGGTTCCCAAATGTCAGGAATGTCCTCTTAAGGAGACATGCCTTGCATATAGCCGGGACACATGGAATAAGCTTCCGGTAAGGAAGGAAAAGAAAAAAAGAAAAATTGAAGAAAAAACAGTATTTATTCTGCATGATGGCAACCAATATGGGATACGCAAAAGGGGAAGTAAGGGGCTGCTTGCTGATATGTGGGAATTTTATCATGTAGATACCAGACTGGATGCCCGTCAAGCTGTGGATTATATCAGTGAACATGGATTTGAGCCTGTTTTGCTGGAAAAAGAGATACCATATACGCATATTTTTACCCATGTTGAGTGGCGGATGACGGCATATTATATAGAATGCAGGAAAAAAAAGGAAGAGCTGTTATGGGTGGATAAGGATGCATTTGAAACCATGTATGCGCTTCCATCGGCATATAAAGTATTTTTGGAAAAGGAGTCTTAAGATGACCTGTTTAGAAGTACAATCAAAAATCATTGCATATATTGATTATAATTTGGAAAGAGATGAAAAAACAGAATTTTTGAAGCATGTGCAAAACTGCCGGGATTGTAAAGAAGAACTGAATATTTATTATACTATGATAGAAGGTATGAGGCAGTTAGACGGCAATATGCCGCTGACCAAAGATTTTACCGAAGAATTAAACGAACGTATAGCAAGAGAGTTAAAGTATCATAAGAAAAAAAGAGAGTTTTTCCGTTCATCTGTCTGTATTGTGCTAGTGGGCGTTATGGGCTTTTTGATATTTGGATATGTCAATTTTTTAAATATTTTGCATGAGGATGAGCAGGCGAAGCTAAAAGAAGCACAGGGAGAGTATTACTTTAGTGAGACTTTTGATACCTTGTTGTTTGATCCTTTTAAGGAGGATAACAGGATAAATGTGAATGTGAATACCGAGGAACCGGAGATGGATTTTTACGAAAAAGTACGGCAGCATAAT
Source organism: Lachnospiraceae bacterium (assembly GCA_029063085.1). Classification (GTDB taxonomy): domain Bacteria; phylum Bacillota; class Clostridia; order Lachnospirales; family Lachnospiraceae; genus CAG-590. Next base: position 41,098 of record JAIDOW010000056.1, on the reverse strand, counting down.
ATGCTGAAATAGAATAATTTGAAACAGTATAGTAAAGTGAGAGGTATGAAAATGGACAAGATATTATTGGTTGACGGACACAGTATTTTAAACAGGGCGTTTTATGGACTTCCGGATCTGACAAATTCAAAGGGAGAGCATACCAATGCGGTTTTAGGTTTCATTAATATGATATTAAAGGTGATAGAAGAGGAAAAACCTACACATTTGGCGGTGGCATTTGATGTTCATGAAAAAACATTCCGGCATAAAATGTTTGAAGAATATAAGGGGACGAGAAAAGGAATGCCGGATGAACTGCGCCAACAGGTGCCTGTAATGAAACAGGTTTTACAGGCAATGGGGGTAAAGGTGATAGAGGCTCCGGGGTATGAAGCGGATGATATAATAGGTACGCTCTCAAGATTAGGGGAAGAATCCGGTTTTGCAGTATCGGTACTCTCTGGAGACCGTGATTTATTACAGCTTGCTACCCGGAAAGTTTTGATTAAAATTCCAAAGACAAAAGGTGGGCAGACCACGGTTGAAAATTATTATGCTGAAGATGTAAAGGAGTTATACGGAGTAACACCGACGGAGTTTATTGATATGAAAGGTCTTATGGGAGACAGCTCTGATAACATTCCCGGGGTGCCGGGGATTGGTGAAAAAACAGCAGGGAAGATCATTTCCACATATCACAGCATAGAGGAGGCTTATGGGCATATTGATGAAATCAAGCCCAAAAAGGCAATGGAGAATCTTGCGGCTTATTATGATCAGGCGATTATGAGTAAGGTATTGGCAACGATTAAATTGGATGTGCCGCTGGATGCGGATTTCACGGATATGGTTATGGGCAATCTGTTTACAAAGGAAGCTTATGATTATATGAAAAAACTGGAACTTAAGAGTCTTCTCAAACATTTTGAAGTTTCGAAGGATGCCGCACCTGTTCATTTTAAGACAAATCTTATCATGGATTTGGAAGAGATGGAGCAATTTTTTTCCACTCTTTCGGAATATGAAAGGCTGGGGATATTTGTACTGACTCAGGCTGGGGATTTTTTGGGAATCGGCATTGCAAAGGAGGAGGGAATTGCGGATTTCATCGCTTGTTCCATGTTCATTACAAAGGATTTGATTGTAGACAGGTTTATGGAGGTATATACAAAAAATCCACTGCTTAAGCTTATAACGGGCGATTTAAAGACTGTGCTTAAGGTATTTCCTTTTGCGTCCGAGAACCGGGTTTTCGATACATCGGTGGCGGCATATCTTTTAAATCCATTGAAAGACACTTATGAATATGATGACATTGCGAGGGATTATCTTACAATGACCGTACCGTCAAAAAAAGAACTGTTAGAGAAAATGAAGCTTTCCGTGATGGTTCTGCAAGAGGAAAAAGTATCGGATTATCTTGCTTATGAGACGTGTATTCCGTTTATGGCAAAAGAAGAACTGGTTAGGAGTTTAGAGCAGATGGAAATGCTGAAGCTCTACGAGGAGATAGAACTTCCGACGGTTTATGTATTAGAGCATATGGAACGGGAGGGAATCCGGGTAGACGGAAATGCACTTGCACAATATGGGCAGATGCTTGGAGAGAGGGTAGAAGCATTGGAAGCTGCTATCTATGAACAGGCAGGAAATCCTTTTAATATTAATTCACCAAAGCAGCTGGGGGAGGTATTGTTTGAGAGGTTAGGGCTTCCCGGTGCAAAAAAGACCAAGACAGGATATTCCACAAATGTGGATGTACTCAATAAATTAAAAAATGACTATCCGATAGTTGCTGATGTATTGGATTACAGGCAGGTGGCAAAATTAAAATCCACTTATGCAGACGGGTTGTCCGTATTTATTAAGGATGACGGGCGGATTCATGGGAAATTCAATCAGACGATTACGGCTACTGGAAGAATAAGTTCAACGGAACCTAATCTTCAAAATATTCCGATGCGTACGGATTTGGGACGCAGCATCCGTAAGGTTTTTATTCCGAAAGAGGGTTATGTATTTGTGGATGCAGATTATTCCCAGATTGAATTGCGGGTATTGGCACATTTTTCCCAGGATGAGAAGCTGATTGCGGCATATCATGAAAATCAGGATATCCATGCATTGACAGCTTCCCAGGTTTTTGGAGTTTCCATGGAAGAAGTAGACGATTTGATGAGAAGGAATGCCAAGGCTGTTAATTTTGGTATAGTTTACGGAATCAGTGCTTTTGGACTTTCGGAAGATTTGAATATTTCAAGAAAGGAAGCCGCTGAATATATTGACAGTTATTTTGCCACATATCCGGGGGTTAAGAAGTTTTTGGATAAAACGGTGGAGACGGCGAAGAAAACAGGAATTACCCGTACTATGTTCGGAAGGATCAGGCAGATTCCCGAGCTTACCTCTTCAAATTTCATGCAGAAAAGCTTTGGTGAACGAATTGCCATGAATTCCCCGATTCAGGGAACGGCAGCGGATATCATCAAAGCTGCCATGATACGTGTGCATGAAAGGTTAAAGAGAGAAGGAAGGAAGTCTTCCCTTATTTTACAGATTCATGATGAATTGTTGATTGAAACCCATAAAGATGAAATTGAAACCGTAAAACAGATTCTGACGGAAGAAATGATGAATGCTGCCAGTCTTGATGTTCCATTAAGCGTAAGTGTGAGCTGTGGGGAGACATGGTATGAGGCAAAATAATTAATAAATAAAGAGCAGGGAGATTTATGAGGATTATCGGAATTACAGGGGGGATCGGCACAGGCAAGAGTACGCTGCTGCATTTAATAAAAGAGAATTATAATGCATATATTGTAGAGACGGATACTCTGGCACATAGTATGATGATGCCGGGAGAGCCGGTTTATAAGCAGATTGTCAGTGTTTTTGGTACAGAGATTTTGAGTGAAGATGGCACGATTGACAGAGGAAGCCTTGGAATGCTTGTGTTTAATAGTGAAGAAGCCTTAAAACGTTTGAATGGGATTGTTCATCCGGCAGTAAAGGAATATATTATAAAGGATATTGGAAAAAAGAATACAGAAGGAAAGACTGCTGTTTATATTATAGAGGCAGCTTTGCTGATAGAAGACGGTTACAAAGCAATCTGTGATGAGCTATGGTATGTTTATGTCAAAAAGGAAGAGCGGATTCGCCGTTTGCTTGCAGGCAGGGGAGGGAATCCTGAAAAGTGGGAACGGGTGATTGCAAATCAGTCTTCAGATACCTATTACAGGGAGCATTGTGATGTAGTGATCGATAACGGAGGGGATTTGGAAAAAACAGCCAATATAATTAAGGGCTTATTGTCTAAATCAACATAATGTGGTAAAATATGTAATAGTTGTATACATTATGAGGTAAAGAACATGGCAGCGTTAATAAAATATCCGGAACCACTTGTATTTGGACTTGATATCGGGACAAGGAGTATTGTCGGTACAGTGGGATATCGTGAAGGCAGTCAATTTAATATTGTTGCACAGTGTGTGAAATTTCATGATACCAGAGCAATGCTGGACGGTCAGATTCACGACATCAGCAAGGTCGGTGAGGAGATTATCTATGTAAAGGATGCTTTGGAAAAGCAGCTGTCAGGGAGAAAACTAAAAGAAGTTTGCATCGCTGCTGCTGGACGTGTACTGAAGACATCTGTGGGAAAAGGTTATTATGAATTTTCGGAAAATACAGTTGTGAATCAGGAATATATCCATTCTTTGGAGTTGATCGGTGTAGAAGAAGCACATGAACAGATGGCAAAGGAGAATGAGACTGATGTCAAATTTTTCTGTGTTGGTTATACAGTGATCAAATATTACTTAAACGGATATGAAATCAGCAATTTGGAAGGACATAAGGCTCATAATATCGGAGCGGATGTTCTGGCTACTTTTTTGCCGGAAGAGGTAGTGGATGGATTATATGCGGCTGTATCACTGGCAGGGCTTGAGATTTCGAATATGACATTGGAGCCGATTGCGGCAATACAGGTTGCGATACCGGAGAGTTACAGGCTTCTTAATATAGCTTTGATTGATATAGGAGCAGGTACATCCGATATTTCCATTACGAAAGACGGCAGTATTATTGGTTATGGAATGCTTCCCAAGGCGGGAGATGAGATTACGGATGTACTGGTAAAGGAATTTCTGGTAGACTTTGCTACAGCAGAGAAGATAAAGATGATTGGGACAAAGAAGAAGAGCCTGTCATATAAAGATATTATGGGAATCAGTCATAAGATTACTCCCCAGGAGGTATATGATAAAACAGAGGCTGTTGTGGAAGAGATTACCCGTAAAATTTCGGAGAAGATTATAAAATTAAATGGCGGCAAACCCGTTTCTGCTGCATTTGTTGTAGGCGGTGGTGGTAAAATACCTGGTTTTACGGAAAAACTGGCAGAGCATCTGGAACTTCCTAAAGAGCGGGTGGCACTTAGAGGAGAAGAAGTTCTTGGATTTGTCAATATCTTTGTAGAGGGAGTTAAAAAAGATCCGTTACTTGTTACACCGATCGGTATCTGCCTTAATTTTTTTGACCAGAAAAACAGATTTATTTTCTTACATGTAAATGGTGAGAGAGTAAAGTTATATGATAATGATAAACTTACGGTATTTGATGCAGCATTGGCATATGGATTGTCAAACGAGGAAGTGTTCCCTAAGCGGGGGGCAGATCTTCATTATACATTGAATGGGAAGAAAAAGTTTAGCCGTGGCAATCAGGGAGAGGCTGCATCTATTTTACTGAATGGAAAAGAGGTTGGAATGAATCATCTGGTGCAGGCGGGAGATGAGATTTCCATTACTTTGTCTACAAGAGGTGAAGCTGCTTCGGCAGTATTAGGCGAGGTTGCAGATTTGACTTCCGTGATATCATTTATTGTCAACGACAAGACGGTAAGTTGTCCGAGATATGCAAGTGTTAATGGCCGTTTGGAATCAGAATTTTATCAGGTGAATGATGGAGATGTCATCGAAATTTTGAATTATTATACGCTTAGCCAGCTTATGCAGTTTATGGATATTGAAGCACCGCATGAGGTGTTTGTAAACGGGGCACGGGGAAATGCGGATACTAAAATATATGAAAATTTCAATGTTGCATGGATTGATAAAGAAGAAATATATAGAGGCGACCGTTTTGTGTCAGAGGAAAAAGAATCTGAACAGGATGATACCAAAGAACAGGAAGAACCTGAACAAAAACCTGATCCGGGCAGGAAGATAGAGGTTGTTGTAAATGGAACTCCGATTACTCTTACGGGAAAAAGCAATTATGTCTTTGTTGATATTTTTGATAAATATGATTTTGATTTAAAAAATGTAAAAGGAACTAAACTGGTACAAAGTATTGATGGAAATGCTGCACAGCATTTTAGTCCCCTTTATAATGGAGCTGTTGTTGAAATATACTGGAAGGAATAGGATATGGATACGAAATCAGTTATTGAGATACAGAAAAAAGGAATATTTATGCATAGGCTGGTCTATGTAATCTTTATCCTGCAAAGACTGCTGCTTCAGTTTGAGATGAAAGATGTTTCGGTCAGGAATACTATCTACATTCTGTCTTTTATCGTATTATGTGAAGCGGTGGAAGAGATTTTTTTCTATGCCAATTATTTTAATAATCTTATGGTAATAAGGGTTGTCAGGTATGTTCAATGTCTGCTGGCTACGATGGTACTGGTATTTTTACAGATATCTGATGATTCGGAAGTCATGATTATTGCATTGCTGATCATGCTTATGGTGGATTTCTTTCTGGCAATGGATATTACAGAGCGGGGAAGAGCTGTTTTTTATGTAATATGTATAGGAATGCCGATGCTGATCGTTGTTTTTGTCAAAGTGGCGATTCATTCCAGCGGGCAATGGATGTTTTTATTTTTTGACATATTAATGCTGATTCTTGTGTTGGTGACAGAGGCAGCTTTGTTTGTGGAATATGTTATCAAAAAGGATGAGATTATCTTAAAGCAGAGACATGAATTGACTCAAATTGTGGAAAAAAATGAGAGTATTCTTAATATACAGGAAAAACTGCAAAAGACCAACAGTCAGCTTAACCTGCAAAAGATGGATCTGCAAAATGCAAACAGTAAAATCAAAGAAGCAAATGAGGAAATGGTAGCACAGGCGGAGATTATGCACTATATCGCATCTTCCCTTGAAGTACCCAAGATATCCAATCAGATTACAGATGCCCTTATGCAGGTTAAAAAGCTGGGATTTTGTGCAGTATATATAAAAGAGAATGTTTATCTGAATAAGCATGCCAATTATGTAATAAAAACGAATATCGGGCAATTACAGGGCAGGATTAAAGAATGGATGGAAGATATTTATCTGGAAATGGTCGCAGAAGGAAAAATGGAGATGGTTTATGAGGAAAGTCTTAAGCATGAGATTCCCTTTTTAAAGGATATCAACGTCAATTCGGTTTATATGAAAGTACTGGGAATTGATGAAGAAAATTACGGTCTCTTTATGATTGGCGATCAGAGAAGGAATCTGTTTAACAGAGATATGTCATTTTATAATGCGATAATTGCACAGTATGATATTGCTATTAAAAATGCAAAGATTTATAACGAAATGCAGCAGGTTGCAAGAAAAGACGGTCTGACAGGCATTAATAATCGTATCTATTTTAGTGAATTATTTAAAAAAGCGGTTGATAGAATACAGCAGATGAAAGGCTGTATAAGTGTTGCATTGTTTGACATTGATAAATTCAAGAGCGTAAATGATACTTATGGGCATTTAGCTGGTGATGAAGTGATTAAGCGGATTGCACATGTGGCAGAACAGTGTATTGATAAGTACAATGGATTTGTCTGCCGTTATGGTGGGGAAGAATTTGTGGCAGTACTGCCCGGCAGGAAGCTGGAGATTGCACAGCCAATCATTGACGAATTATTTGAAGACATTTGCAGTCAGGTAGTTCGTTACAATGAGTGGGATATTACCATGAGTGTGAGTATTGGATTAACGGCTTATCCGGAGGTATGCAAGAATACTGACGAACTGTTAAAACGGGCTGACTGGTGTATGTATTATGCCAAAGAGCATGGAAGACATCAGATTAAGGTAGATGACGGAAGCATACAGAGAGATTAACCGGACGGACAGCCAGATAATGGATTTTGCTTTATTAGATTGGTTACAAGTGATAGGAGGTTTGAAAATGAATGTATTTGTTGTAAATTGTGGCAGTTCTTCTTTGAAGTATCAGTTGATTCATTCTGATACGGAGAAAGTGATTGCCAAAGGGCTTTGTGAAAGAATCGGTATTGATGGCAGACTGACGCATAAGCCTGCTGGAAAAGAGGAAGTAGTGAGAGAAGTTTCCATGCCGGATCATAAGAGTGCGGTTTCTTTTGTATTGGAGGCATTAACAGATAAAGATTTTGGTGTGATTAAAGACCTGTCTGAAATTGATGCGGTAGGTCACCGTGTTGTACATGGCGGTGAGAAATTTGCTGGTTCGGTTCTGATAACAGAAGAAGTGATACAGGCGATTGAAGAATGCAATGAACTGGCACCATTGCATAACCCGGCTAATTTAATCGGGATTTCTGCATGCAGGGCATTGATGCCCAAAGTGCCAATGGCAGCCGTTTTTGATACTGCATTTCATCAGACTATGCCAAAGAAAGCATATTTATATGGTCTGCCTTATGCATATTATGAGGACTATAAGATACGTAAATATGGTTTTCATGGAACATCACACAGTTTTGTATCAAAGAGACTGATAGAACTGATAGGGAAAGAGAATCAGGAGTCTAAGACTATTATCTGTCATTTGGGAAATGGTTCTTCTGTGACTGCGGTCAGGGATGGGGAGTCTGTAGACACCAGTATGGGATTTACTCCGTTGGATGGACTGATTATGGGAACAAGAAGCGGCAGTATCGATCCGGCAGTAGTGGAGTATCTGGCAAATAAACTGAATTGTTCATTAGATGATGTGATCAATATTTTAAATAAAAAGTCAGGTGTTGAGGGAATATCAGGCGTTTCCAGCGATTTTCGCGATTTGGATAAAGCAAGTATGGACGGAAATGAGAGGGCCGCAGCGGCTCTTGATATGTTTGCATATCGTGTTGCACAGTTTATAGGTGCCTATGCTGCTTCCATGAATGGGGTTGATGCCATTGCCTTTACCGCAGGAATAGGAGAAAACAACTTTAAGGTGCGGCAGGCGGTCTGTAACTATCTTGGATATCTGGGCGTTGAAATTGATGAAACGGCAAATGCGAGACGTGGTGAGGAAATCAGGATATCAACAGACGGTTCCAAAACAGCTGTATATGTAATACCGACCAATGAAGAACTTGCTATTGCAAGGGAAACGGTAGCACTTTTATAGTGATGCTTTTACCTGTCAAGTCTGCTGCTGCCTGGCTCAATATTTTGTTGAAAAGACTGTTGACAAAGATATCTAAACTATGTATAATAATCGACGTGTGAGTTTAGGAGATAAATCTATGAAAATAAACTTATATGATGTTTTATCTGTGGTAGGTAAGGAACTGACCATACAAGCAGATGTTGATAATCTGGAGGGCGATTTTCAGGGCGAGAGCCTTAAGATTAACAGCGAAGGTGCATTTGATATCACATTGCGGCATATCCAAAAAGATATTGTGACAGTCGGATGTGATGTGACAGTATCAGTCAGCCGTATTTGCAGCAGATGTCTGGATGAAGTGGTTTGCAGTTATGATTTGCAGATTGTCCGGACGGTTAATATGGAAAAAAAGGAAGCATATGCAGAAGATGCTTCAGAATCAGATGAAATAAGTTATATTGAAGACTGTACGCTGGATGTAGACATGCTCGTTTTGGACGAGTTATATACCAAGCTTCCAATGACGGTTCTCTGTAAGGAGGATTGCAAAGGTATATGTAAGGTATGTGGAACGAACCTGAACAAAGGCATATGCGATTGTGACCAGACAGTTCCGGATCCAAGAATGGCAGTTTTTAGTGATATCTTCAATCAATTTAAGGAGGTGTGAATAATGTCTATCTGTCCAAAGAATAAATCTTCAAAAGCAAGAAGAGATAAGAGAAGAGCAAACTGGAAGATGAGTGCTCCTACTTTAGTAAAATGTTCTAAGTGTGGAGAGTTGATGGTTCCCCACAGAGTTTGTAAGAAGTGTGGAAGCTACAACAAAAAAGAAATTATTGAAGCTTAAAATATTTTAAAACCTTGTAAGTCAACATTTTTGCATTTAACAAGAAACTGGAATTTGTTATTTAACTCATTTTTAGTTCGATTGCAGGTAGAATAAGGTGTTGCCATAGTATAAAGGTTATAGATGTCAGTATCAGCTGACATCTTTTTTTGTGCAAAATTAGCTTTGGGAAATAGAGTATAAGTATTGTGAATTGTACATAATAAAAATAAGATTTTATTGTGCAGTATGTCTATTTACATATGGAAAAAAATGCATATAATAATAAATAAAGATGAGAACGATATCATACATAGAAATAATGTTATTGTTCTCTTTGTTTTATCTATATATGAGAACGATTACACAATGTATTAAGGAGGGATTGCTATGGATTACAGAAAGTCAGCGTTAGAGGTGTTAGAGCATATCGGAGGAAACGGTAATATCGTATCCGCTGCACATTGTGCGACACGACTGCGGCTTGTGATTGCGGATAATGAAAAGTGCAGCAGGGAAGCATTGGAAAATATCGACGGAGTAAAAGGTGTATTTGAAGCATCTGGGCAATTACAGATTATCTTTGGAACTGGTGTTGTAAATAAGGTATATGATGAATTCATTGCGGCTGCCGGGATTGCCGCAGGTACAAAGGAAGATGTGAAACAGGCAGCCGCCAGTAAGCAGAATCCGTTTTTACGGGCAGTTAAGACATTAGGAGACGTGTTTGTTCCGATCATTCCGGCAATTGTGGCCAGTGGACTGTTAATGGGATTGTTGGAAGGTCTTTGTAATGTATTTCCAGGTATGGCAGACTCCGGAACCTATGTGATCATTCATTTATTTTCCAATGCAGCTTTTGTGTTTTTACCGATTCTGATAGCGATCAGTGCAGCCAGGGTATTTGGTGGAAATCAGTTTTTAGGCGCTGTGATCGGTATGGTTATGATTCATCCGGATTTATTGAATGCATGGAGTGTTGCGGGAGCCCAAACCATACCTACTGCTTCGGCATGGTTTGGGCTTTATGATGTTAATCTGGTAGGCTATCAGGGACATGTGATTCCGGTAGTGATCGCAGTCTGGTTTATGTCTGTTTTAGAGAAAAAGCTTCATAAAATCGTACCAGAGATTATTGATTTGTTTGTTACCCCGTTAGTGACGGTATTAGTGACAGGATATCTGTCTCTTACAATTTTTGGTCCCATCTTTTCAGCTATTGAAAACGGAGTGTTATCAGGGGTGGAGTATTTGATCAATATACCGTTTGGAATAGGAGCCATGCTTTGCGGAGGATTATATGCACCTACCGTTGTTGCAGGAGTACATCACATGTATAATGCATTAGAGGCAGGTCTGTTGAGCGCCAATGGGGTGAATACATGGATGCCCATTGCAACTGCAGCGAATGTGGCACAGGGAGCCGCAGCACTGGCTTTTGCCATTAGGACAAAAAATCAGAAAACAAAGGCAATGGCATTGCCTGCATCCTTGTCAGCATTTTTAGGAATTACAGAACCGGCAATTTTTGGTGTCAATATCCGGTTTATGCGTCCGTTTATCGCAGGGTGTATCGGCGGTATCTGCGGGGCATTTATCGCAGGGATTACAGGAATCGGTGCATCAGCTTACGGTATTACAGGATTATTTGGTTTTCTGATTACAACGGATTATTCTTTCCAATATCTGCTGGTAATGGCAGTATCTGCAGCTGTAGCATTTGTGATATCCTGGATTTTATTTAAAGAGGAGAAAACAGTAGAAAATCAGGTAGTAAATAAGAGAAAAGTTACCACAGAGAAAAATATGGTGTATGCACCATTAAAAGGGAAAGTGATCGACCTGGCACAGGTAAAGGATGAGACCTTTGCGGGAGAAGTTCTGGGAAAGGGACTGGCGATCATTCCGGAAGAAGGAAAAATCCATGCACCGTTTGATGGTGTCGTAACAACGGTGTTTGATACAAAACATGCTATTGGATTAAGTACGGAAGAGGGATTGGAAATTTTGATTCATGTAGGTATCGATACTGTACAGTTAGAAGGTAAATATTATGAAACTTTTGTAGCAGAAGGCGATAAAGTGAATGCCGGGGATTTGATATTAACAGTAGATCTGGATGGTATAAAGGAAGCCGGATATGACACTGCAACACCGGTTATCATTACAAATTCCGATGATTACGGCAGGATTGAATTATTAAAGCATGGTGAGACGGAGGTTGCAGAAGGGATTTTAAAGGTGGAAAAATAAGGGCAGCCATGAGGGATTTTAATTAAAGAAAGGCTTGGTGCAATATATGAATCAGGAATATCTTAGAATACAGGAACAAATTCATAGAGCAGAAGCGGAGGCGATGGTAGAAAGTGCTGGTTTTTACCGTTTAGGATTCCACCTTATGCCTCCGACAGGCTGGCTGAACGATCCGAACGGATTATGTCAGCTTGGGGACTCCTATCATTTATTTTTTCAATATGCACCGTTAGATGCAAGGGGCGGCATGAAGACGTGGGGACATTACACAACAACGGATTTTTGCCGATTTACTTATATGGGAGTACCACTTGTGCCGGATATGTCTTTTGATAAAAACGGTGTTTATTCAGGAAGTGCCTACACAGATAAAGAGGGAATGTATATTTACTATACCGGTAATGTCAAGCTTCCCGGAGAGCATGATTATGTTATTTCCGGAAGAAGGGCAGATACGATCATGGTAGAGAGTAAGGATGGGATACATTTCGGGGAGAAGCAGGTGGTTATTTCTTCAGATGACTACCCTCAAAATTACAGCTGCCATATCAGGGATCCAAAAGTGTGGAGAGAAAACGATACAGGATATATGGTATTAGGGGGCAGAACAAAGTCAGATGAAGGCAGGATTTTACTCTATACCTCTTCAGATATGAAAAAATGGGAATTGTTAAAGGAGATAACTTCAAATGGGTGGTTGGGATATATGTGGGAATGTCCGGATCTGTTTTCCCTTGATGGGCATCATATTATATCATTTTCTCCACAAGGATTAAAAGCAGAGGAATTTAGGTATCAGAATGTTTACCAGTCCGGTTATTTTATTTCGGATGCAGATCCGTTGACAAGGGACATTGCAGTGAATGAAGTGCTGTTTATGGAATGGGATATGGGATTCGATTTTTATGCACCCCAGACCTTTAAGGATTCATCGGGCAGAAGGATTCTAATTGGATGGGCGGGAATGCCTGATGCCGAATATAAAAATGGGGAAGTGGAAAAAGAAAACTGGCAGCATTGTTTTACCGTACCAAGAAAGCTTACATTAAAGCAGACGGAAGATGGTATGAAACGTATATATCAGGAGCCGATTGAAGAGATTAAAAAACTCCGGACAGGAGTCGGCTATAAAATGGAGAAGGAGTATGCAGCTTTTAAGGAGGAGTATCTTGATATTGAGATTAAAAGGCTTCCGCGTGTTTTTGAAATTACAATAGCTGATGGGGTGACATTTTCTTACAATGGCGAATGGGTGGCACTTTCCCTGACAGAGGATACCGGGCTGGGAAGAAAGATTCGTAGGGCAGGAATTTTTTCCATAAATTCGATCAGAATCCTTGTAGATTCTTCCATTTTGGAATATTATATAAATGATGGCGAAATAGTATTTACTACCCGCTATTATAAAAAGGAGAAAGGCACAGTGATTCAGGCTGATGCAAGTGGTGCAGATATTACTGTGTATCCGATGGAGAGAATAATAGTAAAAGGAGACTGAAGCATGGGGAAATTAATTAGTATTGGTGAAGCATTGATTGATATGATTCCGGTTGAAAGTGGCAGACAGATTAAAGAAGTATCTGCATTTTCGCCTATTGTAGGAGGTGCACCGGCAAATGTGTGTGGTGCATTTTCCAAACTGGGAGGAGAATCATATATGATTACACAGTTAGGGGAGGATCCTTTTGGTGATAAGATCATAGATAATTTTTCAAAGTTTTGTATACATACAGACTATGTTAGCCGTACAGGAAAGGCAAATACGGCACTGGCATTTGTTGCATTGCAGGAGAATGGCAACAGGGAGTTTTCTTTTTACCGCAATCCCAGTGCAGATATGCTTTTAGAGCCTACACAGATTAAAAAGGAATGGTTTCAGGATGCTTTTGCCCTTCATTTCTGTTCTGTCTCCCTTGGGGAGACTCCCATGAAGCAGGCACACAAAAAAGCGGTGGAATATGCATTGGCAGCGGGAAATGTGATCAGTTTTGATCCGAATCTCCGGTTTAATCTATGGGAATCAAAGGACGATTTAAGAAAAGCTGTTCTGGAATTTCTTCCCTATGCTCATGTATTAAAAATATCCGATGAGGAACTTTCTTTTATAACAGGTATAGAAGAGGAAGAAGAAGCGGTTAAAAGTCTGTTTACTGGAAATGTTTCACTGGTAATCTATACAGAAGGGGAAAAGGGTGCAAAAGCATATACCAATAAGCTTACTGTTCATGCAGACGGTGTAAAAGTAAAGGCAGTTGATACCACAGGAGCGGGAGATGCTTTTATCGGGTCCTTTCTGTTTAATCTGGACAGAAGGCTGGCAGAGTATGGACAGATTGAGAATCTTTCAAAGGAAGTTTTAGAGGAGATGCTGAAGTTTTCTAACCAATACTGTGCGAAAAGCGTACAAAAGCCGGGAGCAATCGCATCCTATCCGACCTATAAAGAGACATTGAATTAAACGGGCAAGCCGGCTTGGCAGTAAAATTGTAATTTTTTTGAAAAGGACTTGCAATTTCTGGAAAGTAGTGGTATTCTTGCATAGTAACATAGTAATTTGTAAGAGAGTGGGCAAAACGGTCCACTCTCTTTATATGTGACAGACAATTAAATATGGAAAGGTGGTCATTTATGACTAAGAAGCAAATTGAAGCTACCTGTGAAGAGCTGGTTCTTCCGATCATTGAAGAACGGGGATTTGAACTGGTAGATGTAGAGTATGTAAAGGAAGGCAGTAATTATTATCTGCGGGTTTATGCAGATAAGGAAGGGGGAATCACCATTGATGATTGTGTGGAAGTCAGTCGTGCGTTGAACCCTAAGTTAGATGCCTATGACAAAGACTTTAAAGATCCGTATATTTTGGAGGTAAGTTCTCCAGGGCTTTTAAGACCTCTTAAGAAAGATAAGGACTTTCAAAGAAGCCTTGGTAAAATGATAGAAATTAAATTATTTAGACCTCTTGAAGGCAGCAAGATAAAGGAAATGGAAGCAGAATTAAAGGGGTTTGATGAAAAGACTATTACGGTTGTTCAGGAGGACGAAGCAGAGCTGGTTATCGACAGGAGTAACTTAGCGTTAATAAGATTAGCATTTGAGTTTTAGCAAATATTTCAGACAATACATTATGAGAATAAAAGGAGGAATCGGAAAAATGTCAGAATTAATGCTTGCTTTGGAGCAGATTGAAAAGGAGAAAGGAATATCAAAAGAGGTAATTGTTGAAGCGATTGAAAAATCACTGTTAGATGCTTGTAAAAAGGATTTTGGAAAAAGTGATAATGTTACAGTGAATATGGATAGGGAAACGGGAGACATTGAGGTGTTTGCTGCAAAGACGGTTGTAGAGGAAGTTGTAGATCATGCAACTGAGATTTCGTTGGAAAAAGCACTTATGGTAAGTTCCAAGCATCAGGTAGGGGATATCATGAATGTGGAGATTACGCCGAAAAATTTTGGGCGTATTGCGGCACAGCAGGCAAGAAGCGTAATCGTCCAGACCATTAAAGAAGAAGAGAAGAAGGCATTGTTCGAGCATTTTTATTGTAAGGAAAAGGATGTTGTGACCGGTGTGGTACAGCGTTATGTAGGTAAAAATATTTCCGTAAGCCTGGATGATAAGATGGATGCCTTGTTAATGGAAAATGAACAGGTAAAAACAGAGCATTACCGTCCTACTGACCGGATTAAACTGTACGTAGTAGAGGTAAAGGACACGAATAAGGGACCAAAGGTAATTGTTTCCCGGACACATCCGGAGCTTGTAAAGAGGCTGTTTGAAAAAGAAGTTACGGAAGTGGCAGATGGTACGGTGGAGATTAAGTCGATTTCCCGTGAGGCGGGTTCCCGTTCCAAGATCGCTGTGTGGTCAAATGATCCAAATGTTGATCCTGTTGGTGCCTGTGTAGGTATGAATGGTAACCGTGTAAATACCATTGTGGATGATCTGAAGGGTGAAAAAATAGATATTATTACATGGAGTGAGAATCCTGCAATTTTTATCGAGAATGCTCTTAGCCCGTCAAAGGTAGTATCAGTGGATGTAGATGAAGAAGAAAAAAGTGCCAGGGTAGTGGTTCCGGATTATCAGTTATCACTTGCAATCGGCAAGGAAGGTCAGAACGCAAGGCTTGCAGCAAGACTGACAGGATTTAAGATTGATATTAAGAGTGAGACACAGGCGAGAGAAGCCTATGGTTATGATGATTATGACAGAGATGGCTATGATGATGAGTATGAATATGATGAAAATGGTGAATATTTAGGTGATTACGACGAAAACGGCGAATATACCGATTCATACAAGGATGATGAATATTCTGATGAATACGATAGAGATGGGGATTATGGCGAGGGATACGAAGAAGAAAATCAGGAAGAGTAATTTCTAAATCAGAAGTTTTACCTTGTGGGATTCGAAATATACCGAAAAATGGTATAGTTTGGTTTTTCACTGCGTAAGCTTTTAAGATAGATGGATTGTTATAAGATTGGAAGTGATAGAAATGGCAAAGAAAACACCGCTTCGGAAATGTGTCGGCTGTGGTGAAATGATAGCAAAAAAAGAAATGCTTCGCATAATTAAGACGAAGGATAATGATATCAGGTTAGACCCTACCGGAAAAGAGAACGGAAGAGGCGCATATTTACATTTTGATGCCGGGTGCTTGGAAAAGGCCGTTAAATCAAAAGGTTTGGAACGATCCTTTAAAATGTCTATTGATGCGGATATTTATAATAAACTTAGTGAGGAGTTGATAGACATTGAACAACAATAAAGCATTATCCCTGCTTGGACTTGCGACAAAGGCTGGGAGGACTGTAACAGGTGAGTTTTCTACAGAGAAAGCAGTAAAAGAGGGCAAAGCACGTATTGTTTTAGTTGCAGAAGATGCTTCGGATAATACCAAAAAAAAATTTCGGAATATGTGTAACTATTATCAGGTAACCATGAAAGTATTTGCAAGCAAGGATTCCCTGGGAAATGCCTGTGGTAAAGAATTCAGGGCATCTTTGGCAGTAACAGATACAGGTCTTGCAAAGGCCATTGAAAAACAGATTGATAGCTGCGGAAATTTGGAGGTGTAATAATTGGCAAAAGTCAGAGTATATGAATTAGCAAAAAGTTTAAATAAAGACAGTAAAGAAATAGTGGAAATTTTGAAGAAGAATGGTGTAGAAATAAAGAGCCATATGAGTTCCGTGTCCGAAGAGGATGCGAATAAGGTAAAAGAACGTTTTTCCGGAAAGTCTGTTATGGCAGAAACACCTGTCAAAAAGGAGGAACCGGTAAAAAAGGCTGTATCGGATGAAAATAGAGGTCAGACACAGTCTGTACACAAAGAAGGAAATAACAGCCGCCCACAGGGGGACAGAAGGGACTTTGGAGGAAACCGCCCACAGGGAGACAGAAGGGACTTCGGGGGAAACCGCCCACAGGGAGATAGAAGAGACTT
>JAIDOW010000056.1:0-24111 GCA_029063085.1 Lachnospiraceae bacterium | reverse complement strand
AGAAGAGACTTTGGAGGAAACCGCCCACAGGGAGATAGAAGAGACTTTGGAGGAAACCGCCCACAGGGAGACAGAAGAGATTTTGGAGGAAACCGTCCACAGGGAGAACGCCGCGATTTTAATGGCGGACGTGGAGGGTTTAATGGTGGAAGACCAAATCAGAGCATGGGGAATAACGGTAATGGTCGTCGTGACGGAAGAAGAGAAGAGAAATTATCAATTCCGGCACCTATGGATCGTGCCTCCATGGATCGTGACAGAGTAGACCGTCATAAAGATAAGAAGGAAAGAGAGAAGACTTCCTTATATGAGGATGGAGACAGCAGGAAAAAGAGCCGTAAAAAGGATGAGCATTTTACGGTAAAGGGTACAAAGCCTGTTAAGAAGCCTGTTCAGAAACCAAAGCCAAAGGAGCCGGAAGAACCGGTAATTCGGACGATTGAACTTCCAGAGGTGTTGACGGTACAGGAGCTGGCAGATAAAGTAAAGACACCTGTTTCCCAATTGATTAAAAAGTTATTCCTGGCCGGTGAAATGGTTACTGTAAATACAGACCTTGATTTTGACAGGGCAGCAGAGATTGCGTTAGAGTATAACTGTATTGCTGAGGAAGAAGTTAAAGTAGATGTTATTGAGGAGATGCTGAAGGAAGAAGAGGAAGACGAGGCATTAATGAGTGAACGTCCTCCTGTTGTATGTGTCATGGGTCATGTTGATCATGGTAAAACTTCCCTGCTTGATGCAATCAGAGAGACCTCTGTTACCACAGGGGAAGCAGGCGGTATCACCCAGCATATTGGTGCGTATACAGTAGAAGCAAACGGACAGCAGATCACATTTTTAGATACACCTGGTCATGAGGCATTTACTGCTATGCGTATGCGTGGTGCACAGTCAACGGATATTGCCATTCTGGTAGTGGCTGCTGATGATGGAGTTATGCCGCAGACGGTTGAGGCGATCAACCATGCCAAGGCAGCGGGAATAGAGATTATTGTTGCAGTAAATAAGATCGATAAAGAAAGTGCCAACGTAGAACGTGTAAAACAGGAGCTTGTGGAATATGAACTGATTGCAGAAGACTGGGGCGGTTCCACGGTATTTTGTCCGGTTTCTGCACATACTAAAGATGGTATCGAGAATCTTCTGGAGATGATTCTTTTAACAGCAGAGGTTCTGGAATTAAAGGCAAATCCGAACCGTAAAGCGAGAGGTATTGTGATTGAGGCTGAGCTTGACAAAGGACGTGGTCCGGTTGCAACGGTATTGGTACAAAAGGGTACTTTAAAGATAGGAGATACCATTGCTGTGGGAAGTGCTTTCGGAAGAGTTCGTGCCATGATAAATGATAAAGGGCAGAATGTGAAAGAAGCAGGACCTTCCCAGCCGGTAGAGATTTTAGGTTTAAATGGTGTTCCTGCTGCCGGTGAGATTTTTGTTGCAACCAAGAATGAAAAGGAAGCACGTTCCATGGCAGAGACATATATTGTGTGTGACAAAGAAAAACTGCTGGCAGAGACGAAAGCGAAGATGTCACTGGATGACTTGTTTTCTCAGATTCAGGCCGGCAATGTCAAGGAATTAAATCTGGTCGTAAAGGCGGATGTGCAGGGTTCCGTGGAAGCTGTAAAGCAAAGCCTGTTAAAGCTTTCCAATGAGGAGGTAGTAATCAAGGTGATTCATGCAGGTGTTGGTGCCATCAATGAATCAGATGTAATCCTTGCTTCTGCTTCAAATGCGATCATTATTGGATTTAATGTCCGCCCTGATGTTCAGGCAAAGGATGTGGCAGAAAGAGAGAAGGTAGATTTAAGACTTTATAAAGTTATCTACAATGCCATTGAGGATATTGAAGCAGCGATGAAGGGAATGCTGGATCCTGTTTTTGAAGAAAAGGTGACAGGACATTTAGTAGTAAGACAGACATTTAAGGCATCCGGTGTAGGCACGATTGCAGGCTGTTTTGTGTTAGACGGTCTGATCCGCAAGAAATCCAGCGTGCGTATTACCCGTGATGGAGAGCAGATTTATGAAGGTGACCTTGCATCCTTAAAGCGTTTTAAGGATGATGTAAAAGAAGTGAAGAATGGCTTTGAATGTGGTATCGTTTTGGAAAACTTTAATGATCTGAAAGAGGATGACCAGATTGAAGCTTATGAGATGGTAGAAGTACCTAGATAGTGAAAGAGCTGTTGTACTGTTGAATTTGTTAGTACAGCAGCCCTATCCTATATAGGAGAGGTAAAAGGATTAGAAATAATCTTTGGAGGAAAATAAATAGAATGAAACGTACAAGTATTAAAAATACACGTATTAACGGAGAAGTGCAAAAGGAGTTGTCCAGAATTATAAGCAGGGAGATCAAAGACCCGAGGATTCATGCAATGACTTCCGTGACGCAGGTGTCGGTAACGCCCGATTTAAAAGAATGTAAAGCATATATTTCTGTTCTGGGGGATGAAAAAGCTCAGGCAGATACGCTGGCCGGGCTTACAAGTGCTTCCGGTTATATCAGGAGGGAGCTTGCGAGAAGCATTAATTTAAGAAATACACCGGAGATTACATTCTGTATGGATCAATCCATTGAATATGCAATTAATATGTCAAAGAAGATTGATGATGTTATGGGGAAGCAGACCGGGTCAAACGAGATCGAAGAATAAAGGAGAAACATGAACGATTTTTTAACGGAGATAGAAAAAGCAGAGAAGATTGTGATATTGGGACATATTCGGCCGGATGGTGATTGTGTCGGCTCCTGTCTTGGTGTTTATAATTATGTGTTGGATAATTATCCGGATAAAACAGTGGATATTTATTTGGATGAATTTAAACAGGAATTTATGTTTTTACGTGGAGCCGGACAGGTTTTTCATAAAAAACAGGATAAAACCTATGATCTTTGTATTTCTCTGGATAGCGGAGATTTGGACAGACATGGAGAATTTGAAGAATATTTTCATTCTGCCAAAAGGACCATGTGTATTGATCACCATGTCAGCAATATGGGGTATGGAGACGTATGCTTTTTAAAAACAGAATGCAGTGCTTCTGCGGAGGCAATTTTTACCCTGTTAGAGGAAGAAAAAATCGGCATGGAGTGTGCAGAGAGTCTGTATCTTGGAATTGTTCATGATACAGGAGTGTTTAAGTATAGTAATACTACAAGGCAGACTATGGAGATTGCAGGAATCCTGATTGAAAAGGGTGCCAGGAGCCAGCTGGTAATAGATGGGACTTTTTATAAGAAAACTTATAGACAGAATAAGATGCTTGCAAAAGCATTAGATGCCGCGTTTTTAATGTTTGATGGCAGAGTCATCGTATCCTGCCTTACCAAAGATGTATTTGATGAATATGAGGCAACGAATTTAGATACTGATGGTGTAGTAGATGCTCTCCGTATAACTGACGGCGTAGAATGTGCTCTTTGGATGTATGAATACCCGCGGAAAGGAATTTTTAAATGTTCCCTTCGTTCTAATGAATCTGTAAATGTAAATCTGATCGCCTGTTGCTTAGGCGGTGGTGGACATATCCGTGCCGCAGGCTGTGAGATAGAAGGCGACAAAGATACTATTATATTAAAGATAACAGATATGATCAAAAAGCAGTTAGAAAGCAGCCAGCAAGGAAAATAGTGGTGATTACATCATAAAAAGACTGAATATTAGGAGACGTACATGTATAGTGGAGTGATAAATGTATATAAAGAGTCTGGTTTTACGTCGTTTGATGTGGTGGCAAAATTGAGAGGGATTTTAAAACAGAAAAAAATCGGTCATACCGGAACACTGGACCCGGATGCTCAGGGAGTTTTGGTGGTGTGCCTTGGAAAGGCAACGAAGCTTTGTGATATACTTACAGATAAGGACAAGAGTTATGTGGCTACCCTGCTTCTCGGGAGAACAACCGATACGGAAGACAGCTCTGGTGAGATTCTTACGCAAAAAGAGGTTCTTGTTACAGAGGAACAGGTATCGGAAGCAGTCAGGTCTTTTGTTGGTGAATATGATCAGATTCCTCCCATGTATTCGGCGATTAAAGTAAACGGAAAAAAACTCTATGAACTGGCACGGGAAGGGAAGGTAATTGAAAGAAATCCCCGCAGAGTAGTAATTCATAATATTGAAATTCTAAGTATGGAACTTCCTTATGTTACCATGCGGGTTTCCTGTGGCAAAGGTACTTATATTAGAAGCTTATGCAGGGATATTGGAGAGAAGCTTGACTGCGGAGGTATCATGGATAAGCTGGTAAGGGACAGTGTATATGCAGGGCAAACGGGAAAAGTGTTCCGTCAGGAGGATGCATTAACGCTTACACAGATTGAAGAAATGGTCCGTAAGGGAAGGATAGGAGATTATATCCTGCCAATCGACAGTCTGTTCCCTGATTTTATAAAATGCCGTGTGACGGAAGAAGGGGATAAAAGGCTGCATAACGGTAATTTGTTAAGGCAGGAAGACTTTTCCTGTGAAACAGGGCAGTTACCCGGAAAAAAAGACGGTTTATGCTGTCTCGTATATGACAAAACAGGTGCATTTACTGCGGTTTATAAATATGATGATGATATACGGGCATGGAAAGCTGAAAAAATGTTTCTATAAAAACATAGTTACTTTGATTTACAATTGACTACAAGAGCAGGGTTGGAATATGATTTATTTACAAAATGAAGAGGCAATGCAATTTCATACAACAGGAACCGCAATTGCGTTAGGCAAGTTTGATGGAATCCATCTGGGGCATCAGCTTTTGATTGATGGACTGTTAAAGGAAAAAGAGAAGGGCAGACAGGCTTTGGTGTTTACTTTCGGCAGTCATCCGAACTCAGTTCTGACTGGTGGTTTTCAAAAAAATATCTATACGCCGGAAGAAAAAGCATATTATTTTGCCAGTCTTGGTATTGATATATTATTGGAATATCCGTTTACAAAAGAGTTTGCTTCTGTTTCACCGGAAGATTTTGTGTATCAGTGTATGGTAAAGAAGCTGGGGGTGCAATCAATCTATGTCGGTGAAGATTTTCACTTTGGAAGAGGCAGGAGTGGGAATGTAGGTCTGTTGAAGCTTCTGGGAGAAGAGTATCATTTTGAGGTTAATGCATTGGCAAAGAAGACACTTCATGGAAAGATGGTAAGTTCTACCGTGATCCGGGATATGCTGGAATCCCATTTTTATGTTGCGAATGAAATGCTGGGAACTCCGTATTTTATCTATGGAGAGGTGGTACACGGAAAACATCTGGGAGGACGAGTAATCGGTTTTCCGACGATCAATCAGCAGATACCGGGGAATAAGCTGGTTCCGTCATTTGGTGTATATGCAAGCCGTGTATTTATTGATGGCTGTTATTACAGAGGAATCAGCAATCTGGGAAAAAAGCCAACCATACGGGGCAGTCATGAGACAGGTCTGGAAACGCATATCCTAGGCTATAACGGTAATCTGTATGGCAGGGATATCAGGACAGAACTTTTATATTTTATCCGTCCGGAAGAAAAGTTTTCAAGCATAGAGGATTTAAAAAAGCAGATTCAAAACGATATTTCTTTAATGCTGGAACAGGACATTTAATCAATAAACCAGCGAAATAGAATGGTGTCAAGAAAAAAAGCTTGACAAGATATCTGTTATTGTATATACTGATTGATGTTGATGTAAAGAGAAAATACTTTACGGGGTGGTATATATGGAAAAAATGGTAAGGCAGGCACTATTATATGATTTTTAC
Source organism: Lachnospiraceae bacterium (assembly GCA_029063085.1). Classification (GTDB taxonomy): domain Bacteria; phylum Bacillota; class Clostridia; order Lachnospirales; family Lachnospiraceae; genus CAG-590. The sequence goes on along the minus strand of JAIDOW010000056.1, from coordinate 18,374 downwards.
GGTGAATTACTAACCGAACATCAAAAATCCATTTATTCTGATATTATCCTAAATGATTTATCCTATTCGGAGGTCGCAAGAGCGGAAGGGATCAGCAGACAGGGAGTCTATGATTTAGTAAAGCGGTGTGACAAGATATTAGAGGATTATGAGACTAAACTTTTGCTGGTAGAAAAGTTTTTAGATACCAAGCAGCGTATCAGCCGGATTCACGAACTGGCAACAGAACTGAAAGAGATGGCTGGTGATAAAAAGCTTCAGGAGAATATTAGCGAGATTGAAGCAATTTCCAAAGCGATATATGAGAGTTATTAGAGCTGGAAGGGACCTGTATAACAGGCGTTTGAAAACTGCTGGGAGGTAGTTGTATGGCATTTGAAAGTTTATCAGATAAATTACAGAATGCATTTAAAAAGTTGAGGAGCAAAGGGGCTTTGACCGAGGCTGATGTAAAAGAAGCCATGAAAGAGGTTAAGCGTGCACTTTTAGAAGCGGATGTTAACTTCAAGGTGGTAAAACAGTTTATCAATGCTGTAAGTGAGCGGGCAGTCGGTGAAGATGTCTTAAAGGGCTTAAATCCTGGGCAAATGGTTATCAAGATCGTTAAGGAAGAAATGGATAAGCTGATGGGTTCCGAGACGACGGAGATCAAGCTCCTTCCTTCTAATGAAGTGACAGTCATCATGATGTGTGGTCTTCAGGGTGCAGGTAAAACGACAACCGTGGCAAAGCTTGCAGGTAAATATAAGGAAAGAGGCAAAAAGTGTCTTTTGACAGCATGTGATGTTTATCGGCCTGCTGCTATTAAACAGTTGGAGATTAATGGTGAAAAGCAGGGAGTTCCTGTTTTTACCATGGGAAACCAGAATTCACCGGTAGATATTGCAAAAGCGGCGGTGGAACATGCAGCAAAGAATCATATACAGATTGTGTTTTTGGATACAGCAGGACGTCTTCATGTGGACGAAGCCATGATGGAGGAATTAAAGCAGATTAAAGAGAATGTGGCAGTAGCATATACGATTTTGACGGTTGATGCCATGACAGGACAGGATGCGGTAAATGTTGCGACTAATTTCAATGATCAGATTGGAATTGATGGTGTCATTCTTACCAAGCTGGATGGTGATACACGTGGCGGAGCTGCACTTTCCATTAAAGCAGTGACAGGAAAGCCGATTTTTTATGTAGGAATGGGAGAAAAGCTTTCAGATTTGGAGCAGTTTTATCCGGACCGTATGGCCAGCCGGATTCTTGGAATGGGAGATGTGGAATCTCTGATTGAGAAAGCACAAAGTGCTATTGATGAAGAGAAGGCCAGAGAAATGGAACAAAAGATGAAGAAAGCATCTTTTGATTTTAATGACTTTTTAGATAGTATGGCGCAAATGGAAAAAATGGGAGGTATACAGGATATGCTTTCCATGATACCGGGAATGGGGAATCAGCTTAAGAATGTAGAGATTGACGAAAAACAGATGAACCGCCCAAAATCAATTATTCTTTCCATGACAAAGGAAGAAAGGGCAAATCCTGATATCATTAATCCGAGCCGTAAAAGAAGGATTGCGGCAGGTGCCGGTGTAGATATCAGCGAGGTAAACCGTCTGATAAAGCAGTTTGACCAGATGAAGAAAATGATGAAACAGATGTCTGGCATGATGGGAGGCAAACGGGGCAAACGTTTCCGTATGCCGTTTGGTTTTTAGCTGCGGTGTATTTTTGCAGATTACAGTTGATGTACAAGCCAATATGGTTTAGACATATAAGTTATAGCAGTACGTATGTACAGGATTAAAAGGAGGTGAAAGAAAAAATGGCAGTAAAGATGAGATTAAAGAGAATGGGATATAAGAGACATCCTTTCTATAGAGTAATTGTAGCAGACGCACGTTCTCCAAGAGATGGCAGATTTATTGAAGAAATCGGTACTTATGACCCTAATCAGGAGCCAAGCGTAGTAAAGATTGATGCAGAAGCCGCAAAGAAGTGGTTAGCTAACGGTGCTCAGCCAACAGATACTGTAGCAAAGCTTTTAAAACAGGCAGGTATTGAAAAATAGGACTTGGGAGGTTATTCGTAGATGAAAGAATTAGTAGAAGTAATAGCAAAATCCCTAGTTGATCACCCGGAGGAGGTTGAGGTGATTGAGACCTCAAAGGAAGACGCCATTTATGTTGAGCTTAAGGTTGCCCAGGAAGATATGGGTAAAGTTATCGGTAAGCAGGGTAGAATTGCAAAATCTATCCGTACAGTTGTGAAAGCAGCTGCTTCAAAGGGTGATAAGAAGGTAATTGTGGACATTAAATAGTTCATGAAGGAGCTGCCATTTGCTGGCAGCTCAGTTTTTTATATCATAAGAAACTGTTTTGCATTTCGTATGGTATAAAAAACAATTATGGAAGGAAGCATTAGGAGGCAGGATGGAAGATTTATTGCAAATCGGTGTGATTACCTCTACACATGGTATTAAAGGTGAAGTAAAGGTATTTCCCACAACGGATGACAACAAACGTTTTAAACAATTGAAAGAATGTTTTATTGAATGGAAGGGAGAATTGATTCCCTCTAAGGCTGTGGGATGCAGATTTTTTAAGAATATGGTAATCCTCAAATTTGAAGGTATCGACCAGATTAATGATGTAGAAAAATATAAGCAGTGTAAGCTTTTTGTTGATAGAGACCATGTAGTAAAGCTGGAAAAAGATGAATATTTTGTGGCAGATTTAATCGGCATGGAGGTTTTAAGAGAAGAAGGCAGTACCTTTGGAATATTATCGGAGGTCATTCCTACAGGTGCGAATGATGTATATGTAGTAAAAGATCAAAACGGGAAAGAATGGCTGCTGCCGGCTATCAAAGAATGCATTTTAAATGTGGATATGGAAGAAAGAAAAATAACTGTTCATTTGATGAAGGGAATGGAGGCATGAGATGCATTTTCATATATTAACATTATTTCCTGAAATGGTAATGGAAGGGCTTGACACCTCCATTACCGGGCGAGCTATGAAGAATGGTCATATAACGGTTAATGCAGTGAATATCCGTGATTTTGCAGAAAATAAACATGGTCACGTGGATGATTATCCTTATGGTGGTGGTGCCGGTATGGTAATGCAGCCGGGACCGGTATACAGGGCATATGAGTATGTGAGAAACGCAGTAAATGAGCGTCAGATGCAGGAAGCATATCATTTGGAAGGTTCAGGAGTGGTCAAAAGACCGAGGGTGATATACATGACACCGCAGGGAAAGGTCTTTAATCAGACACTGGCGAAAGAATTTGCAGGGGAAGAGGACCTTATTTTTCTTTGCGGACATTATGAAGGGATTGATGAGCGGGTATTGGAAATGATCGTGACGGATCATCTGTCTATTGGAGATTATGTATTAACAGGTGGGGAACTGCCCGCTATGGTAGTAATTGATGCAGTGTCCCGTTTGGTTCCAGGTGTGTTGAATAATGATATCAGTGCAGAGTTTGAAACCTTTCATAATAATCTGTTAGAATATCCACAGTATACCAGACCGGAAGAATTTATGGGAAAAAAGGTTCCGGATGTATTACTCAGTGGACATCATAAGAATATTGAGACATGGAGAATGGAACAGTCGGTAAAAAGAACAAAGGAACGAAGACCGGACCTGCTGGAAAACGGATGATTTTATGCTTTTTATCGGAGAGGGGGATGGTTATAGTATGGAAGTTGGAGGATATGGCTACATAAAACCGGAATTGGTTAAAATTGCGGAAGAAATTTATGCATATCGGGGAAAAATAAAGGAATTGGAGATTGAACTCAGCGAAGAAGAGTTTCATTATGGATACATTTCAGTAAGGCAGAATTTAGTTCTGCATGAAGTGTTTTTTCGTTTGCTGTTCATTATTCCGATCACATTGCTTTTGCCGGTGACGTTAAGTAATACCTTATGGTTTTTTACAGGGGCTTTTCTGGCATATTGTGATATTAGACTGATTATCAGGGAAGTCAAAATGCTGTATCTGCTTATTATTAGTGTGAATATACCTTTTGTGTCGGAATTTGTAAAAAAATATGACTTGAATTCTTTTCAGAACGATAGAGATAAAACATCAGAGCGGATCAGATGGATACAGATGCAGATAGAGGATCTGGAGCATAAAATATCAGATTTAGGAAAAAAGCGCAGGGAAATACTGGAGGAGAACAGAAAACAGGAGGAACAACAAAAAAAAGAACGTGCTTCCGAAAAGGGAGCAGATAAATTTAAATTAAAGGAAGCAGGTGTTGGTATAGATGATGCCCGACGCCTTTATGAATACTATTTGGAAGAGGAGCGGTATGTGAATGACCGTTTGATAAAGCTGGATGGAAAAATGCAGCATTACGACAGAGAACTTGTGGAAATAGAAGAAGAATTCCAAAAGGTTAAAAAGAATATTATGCTCTTTTTTATCGTTTTTTTAATCGTTATTTTTGTACAGAGTTTCTTTACGAATATTTTGTATATCATTACTGCCATTCTTGGATCTTTGGGGATGCTTACCTGCATTTTTTATCTGGAGCGTGTATGTAAAGCCCCTGTTTTGAAATATCTGATAGAGCATGACAGTAAATTGACAAAAGAGTATGCATTTTTGAATAATGTGGTTCCGGTTAGAAATAAGCGCAGGGAATTACAGGAAGAAATAGACTATTACAGAAAAGAACTGCAGGATATCAAAAAGAAAAAAGCAGAAATAGATATTTCTTAAATCATGTTGTTGCCAGCACTTGGCATTGAAGTCAGATTTGAGTAAATTACTGTTGTTTTTCAAAATATCACTTGCATTTCCAAGCCATTTGTGTTAAATTAAATGAGTTGTGATTTCTTCACATCATGAAGAAATCTGCATAAATTTGATGGTCCTCTGCAAGTTGACGGACAGACATTATAGATTTTGACAGCATTTCGTAAAATTATCTTGCAAGAACGTCTTATATTTTAAGGAGGTTCATAATGAACGATATTATTAAGAACATTGAGGCTGCCCAGTTAAAAGCAGAAGTTGCAGAATTCAGGGTAGGTGATACTGTTAAGGTATCTGCCAAGGTAAAAGAGGGTAACAGAGAAAGAATTCAGGTGTTTGAAGGTACTGTTATTAAGCGTCAGGGAGGAAGCAACAGAGAAACCTTTACTGTCCGCAAGAATTCAAACGGTGTAGGAGTAGAAAAGACTTGGCCATTACATTCTCCAATCGTGGAAAAGATTGAAGTTGTAAGACATGGTAAAGTTAGACGTGCTAAATTATACTACTTACGCGACAGAGTAGGTAAGGCAGCAAGAGTAAAAGAATTAGTAAAATAATCTTTGAATAAGGAGGGCTGGAGTAATGTTTATCTTTACTCTAGCCTTTCGTTCTATTATGTAGTAAAATGAATTGTGTAAATATGAATTATTCTGAAAATTTGTATAAACCTATTTTATAGTGGAAGAACTGTGGTAAGATAAAAGGAGGGTTTATGAGACGTCGAAGAAGATATCGCAGCAGTTATGACAGAGACGAATTTGATGTAAAAGATTTTATGACAGAAGTGGGGCACTGGGCTATCTCTATTTTAGTTGTTGTGATTTTGGCATATAGTATCGTTACGTTTGGTGTGCAGTCTGTTACAATGATCGGGCAGAGCATGGACCCTGCGCTTACCAATCAGGACGTGGTTTTGATCAATAAAAGAGCCTATACATTCCATGATCCCGAAAGATATGATATCGTTGCTTTCAAACTAAAAGAAGATATGGAAAATTACTTTAATATCAAGCGGATTATCGGCTTACCGGGAGAAAAAATTCAGATAAAAAATGGGCGGATTTTTATAGACGGAAATGTGCGGACGGATCTTCCGTTTGAAGATCTGGTGATGACAGAGGGGCTTGCATTGGATGAGATTACGCTAGGAGAAGATGAATATTTTCTAATGGGAGATAACTGTAACAATAGTGAAGATTCCAGATATGTGAATATCGGTAATATTTCTGAAAAAGAAATCAGTGGAAAAGTATATTTCAGAATTGCACCGAGAAATAGTTTTGGAGTGATAAAATAGTATTATTACTTTTTGATAAAAAGGAGCCGATATATGAATATTCAATGGTATCCTGGTCATATGACAAAGGCAAAGCGTATGATGCAGGAGGATATAAAATTAATTGATATTGTGATAGAACTCTTAGATGCCAGAGTGCCGTTTAGCAGCAGGAATCCGGATATTGATTCTCTGGCGAATAATAAATTCCGTCTGGTATTACTTAACAAATGTGATCTGGCAGACAATAGAGTGAATGAGAAATGGGAAAATTACTTTAAAGAGAGAGGAATTATGGTTGTAACCATTAATGCCAGAGATGGTCAGGGCATGAAGGTTATCACAACTAAGATTCAGGAGGCATGCAAAGAAAAGATTGAACGGGATCGAAAACGGGGTATCATAAACCGTCCGATTCGTGCCATGATAGTAGGAATTCCCAATGTAGGCAAATCTACATTTATTAATACGTACGCGAAAAAGGCATGTACTAAAGTGGGAAATAAACCCGGTGTTACAAAGGGAAAGCAGTGGATTCGAATTAATAAAAATGTGGAATTACTGGACACTCCGGGAATATTGTGGCCGAAATTTGAGGATGAGACAGTAGGGGAACATCTGGCATTTATTGGTTCGATTAATGATGAAATCCTGCAAAAAGTGGAACTGGCATGTAATCTGATTACTTTTTTGAAGAAGGATTATCCTGGTATACTGGCAGCAAGATATCAGATAGAGGAAGGGCAGGATGCAGCAGGTATCTTAGAGATGATCGCAGAGAAAAGGGGCTGTCTTATGAAAGGGAATGAATACGATCAGGAGAAGGCAGCAGGTATTTTATTAGAGGAATTCAGAAATGGCAGGCTTGGAAGAATTTCCATAGAACAGCCACTATAAAGGAGACAGGAAGCATGGCAAAGAAAAACAAAGAAAATAATGTACAGAAAGAAGAGGTTAGTATCGTAAGAGAATTGATTGGAATGTGTCTTTATATTGCATTTGTATTTCTGGTAGTATGGTTTATTATCACGTTTGTAGGACAGCGTACAGAGGTAAGTGGGGATTCTATGTATAATACGCTGGAAGATGGGGATAATCTTTGGATTAACAAATTGTCATATCATTTTGATGATCCCAAACGGTTTGATATTGTTGTTTTTCCCTATGAGGAAGATGACGACAATTCCGTATACTATATCAAACGGATTATAGGGCTTCCAGGAGAGCGGCTGAGGATTGAAAAAGATGGTACGATTTATATTAATAATGAGCCGCTGGAAGAAAGTTATGGTTATGAGACAATTTCATCCAATATGATCGGGCGTGCCAAGAATAATATTATTCTTGGTGAAGATGAATATTTTGTAATGGGAGATAACAGGAATGACAGTAAAGATTCCCGTTTTGAAGAAGTTGGCAATATTCACAAGGATAAGCTGGAGGGAAAGGCAGTATTCAGAATCTGGCCTCTTTCAAAGTTTGGGAAAATTGAGTAGACGGTAAAACTGTATTTTGAACCAGTATTTTTTTCGAAATCCAGTATAATTAAATAACAGGATAAATAGGGGCTGTCATACTAGAACTTTAAGAAGGATAATTTTTTAGTACGGCAGCCTTTTTTACAAAAAATAGATAAAAGAGGTAAGAATCAGGTACGGGAGGATAAGAATGGGAATCCAGGAAATAAAAACAATATTAAAAAATGCGTCTATTGAAGAACTTAGAATATTAATACCACAATTTGAGGCAGATAAACGTGCAGGTGTTTTAAAACTATTAGAAAGTGCCAAAAGACGGGTAGAAGCTTTTGAGGCAGAAGTATTGCGGACAAATGCAATGAAAGAGTATGAACGAAAATATGAAAAATGCCGATATATATGTGGAATAGATGAAGTGGGAAGAGGACCGCTGGCGGGACCTGTGGTAGCAGCGGCAGTGGTGCTTCCGAAAGACACAGATATTTACTATTTGAATGATTCCAAACAGCTTTCTGAAAAGAAAAGAGAACAGCTCTATGAAGAAATTATGGAAAAGGCAGTTGCAGTAGGGATCGGATTTGCGGATGAACAATGCATTGATGAGATCAATATATTGCAGGCAGATTATGTGGCAATGAGGAAAGCGGTCAGTGAACTTACCGTGACACCGGATATTTTACTGAATGATGCGGTGATCATACCGGAAGTAGATATTATGCAGGAGTCCATTATAAAGGGAGATACCAAAAGTGTTTCCATTGCAGCGGCAAGTATCGTGGCAAAAGTGACAAGAGATCGTTTTATGGTGGAAATGGATAAAAAATATCCGGGATATGATTTTGCCGGTAACAAAGGATATGGAAGTGCAAGACATATCCAGGCGTTAAAAGAAATTGGTCCCTGTGACATTCACAGGAGGACTTTTATCAGGAAATTTATCTCTTAATCGCGAAATTGAAAGGGGGATTATATGCAGATCGGGCATAGAATTTTAGGCAGTTATGATACACAGATACAGGAAAATGTTAAAACTGAGAATAGTCAGACGGCGGAACAGTCAAATCAGGCGAAATCCTCTGTAGATATATCAAGGTTAAAAGAAGGAGCGGTGTTTAAGGGAGAGGTTTTAAATATTCTTGGAGAAAAAGTAACGATTGCATTGGAGAATAAAGCTCAGCTGTTCGCCAGACTACAACCGGGGGTGGAACTGGGAGTGGGGGATCAGCTGCTCTTTTCGGTAAAAGAGAACAATGCCAGCCAGATTTTAATAAAACCGATGTTTGATTCCCTATATAGTGCACAGACACAGGTGTTGGAAAAGGCTCTTGATATGGCAGGATTATCTCCTACGGAAAAAAATTTTTCAGCCGCTAAGGAATTGATGGAGGCGGGACTACCGATCGATAAGGGAAATATGGTAAAATTATTATCTCAGAGTATGAAGTTTGAAGGAACCTCCATGCAGACGCTGGTTGCACTGAATAAAATGAATATTCCGGTTACGGAGGCAAATATCGCACAGTATGAGCGTTACCAGAATTACAGTCATCAGCTTGCAGGGGATATCAGTCAGGCAGCTAACGCCATGGCGGCTTTTTCAGGTGCAGTTCCTGACGGGGCATCGGCAAATACATTATTATCATTAGCAGATCAGGTACTGGATATCTTTATGCCGGAAATGTCAGAGGAAGACAATGCAGATGTGGCCGCCGGAACAGAGCAGGTGGCGAAAGATGCGAAGGGAGAAGGAAATGCATCAGTAAATACAGCAGTGCAGGGTAAGGAAGGAGCCGTTACGGCACATGAGATAATCGCACAGCAAGAGAAAAATGAATCGGTAAAAGCGGATATTCCGGTAAATGAACTGCAAAAGGATATAGAAAAACAGGCAGAAACGGGAACTTCAATAGCACAAAAGACAGGTCTTACAAAGGGAGAGGTTTCCAATTTATACAATCTGCTGGCAAAAGCGGGGATTTCAGATGAACAGATTCAGATGACATTAAACAGGTCCAATTCTCAAGAAGAACTGCTTAAGAATATGATTCAGACATTAAGTGCAAGTGGGAGTAGTGAAACCGCTATCCGTAATATTTTGGATTCCAACGAATTTAAAAAATTATTTTCTGACGTCATTAAAAAGAACTGGTCGTTGAATCCCAAAGATATGAAAGATGCAAAAGAGATTGAGGATCTCTATAATAAAATTTTAAAGCAGGGCAAGGCCTTTGAAGATGCGGTTTCATCTAAGGGAGGAGATGCAAAGAATTTCAATCAGAATTTCCAGAATATGCGTCAGAATATGCAGTTTATGGAGCAGCTCAACAATCAGATGATATATGCCCAGATGCCGTTAAAGTTATCTAACCAGAATGCAAATTCAGAGCTGTACGTTTATGCAGATAAGAGAAAATTAATGGAAAAGAAGGACGGAATCAGTGTAATGCTCCATTTGGATATGGATCATCTGGGAACGACCGATGTTAAAGTGACTCTGACCGGAACAAATGTAAATGCGAGATTTTATTTAAATGACCAGCAAAGCGTGGATATTGTAACAGATAATATGGAACAGCTTGCCAAGCAGCTTGCAGACAGGGGATTTTCTTTAACAAATGAAGTGGTAAAGCGCCAGCCGCAGGATTCCATCAATAAGGTGGTAGACGAGATCATTGACGAGAATGCAGAACGGAGTATTAAACGGTATACCTTTGATGCCAGAATGTGATATTAATGAAGAAAAATTACTTGCTTGTAAGGGTGTTTTTTGGATGTTGATTATGGGCAAGCGGGCAATCAATTTGTGCGAATGACGAGCAAAGTGTGGATGCCGGCACATACATTTGGTGACTATCGTAGCAAACGGAGTTTACAAAGCAAAATTGGTTACAATTCCAGGAGGGAAAAACATGGAGCATGACAAGACGAAAAAGAAAAAAAAGGCAGTGGCCTTGACATATGACCCGTTAAACCAGGCACCGCAGGTTGTAGCCTCCGGACAGGGAGCTGTTGCAGACAGGATTATTGAAAAGGCAAAGGAAGCAGATGTGGCAACCTATCAGGACGAAGGACTTACGGATACCCTGTTAAAATTAGAGATTGGTGATATGATACCGCCTGAATTATATGGGGTTGTTGCAGAGATTCTGGTCTATGTTGACAAAATGGATAAGATTAAGAGTAAAATAACAGGACGTAAGTGAAGTGATGGAAAAAAAGAATAAGAGGAAGCTTGGTGCCAGAGTGGAGCAGCTGATAAAAGAGTATCTGCTTGCATATGGTTTTGATATTTTAGAGATGAACTACCGGTGTGGACAGGGTGAGATTGATATTATTGCAAAAGAGCAGGAATATTATGTTTTCATTGAAGTAAAGTACCGTAGTACGCTGCAATATGGCACACCTCAGGAGGCAGTTGGAATTGCAAAACAGAAAAGAATCTGTGGTGCAGCAAAATATTATCTGTATACCCATGATCTTGGGGAATTTACTCCAGTGCGTTTTGATGTGGCGGCAGTTATGGGAAATAAGATAAGCTACATTAAAAATGCATTCGAACTGGTATAAATGAGTACTTAAGGCTGAAGACGGATTTACCAGGAATATAATAATTTTAATATTAATATAAGATAAAGAGAACTAGGAGCCATGATGAAAGAGAAGAATAAAAAGATTCAGTATATCCATAATGATAAAGTTTGCAGGCTGCTGGAAAAGAACGGTGTGGTTTATGTTGCTTTTCCAAAGCTTTTGGCTTATGAAGAGAATCTGGTTCACGGATTTTCTACCCGGATAGGTGGTGTGTCAAAGGACCATCTGGCTTCCATGAATTTAAGCTTTACCAGGGGAGACGACAGGGAGAATGTATTAGAGAATCACAAACGATTTGCAAAAGCTTTGGAATATGATGAGACCAAGCTTGTATTTTCAGATCAGGTGCATCTGACCCGTTTTCATAAAGTCACCAAAAAAGACTGTGGAAAAGGAATTATCAGGGAAAGTGATATCAAAGAAATAGACGGACTTGTGACAAATGAACCGGGAATTCCCATTATTACTTTTTATGCAGACTGTGTTCCGCTGTTTTTTTATGACCCTGTGAAAAAAGTAATTGCCATGGCACATTCCGGCTGGCGTGGAACAGTGGAACGCATCGGGGCAAAAATGACAGCTTATATGGAAGAAGAATATGGGAGCAGAGCCAGGGATATCCTTTGTGCGGTGGGACCGTCCATCTGTCAGAAATGCTATGAAGTGAGTGAAGAGGTAGCCCTTCAGTTTCTTAGTGTATTTGGGATTTCTCATGGAAATGAGCTGCTTTATAAAAAAGAAGGCGGAAAATATCAGTTAAATCTTCATAAAGCATGTGAGATTACACTTCTGGATGCAGGTATTCAAAGGGAGCATATAGACATGACAGACTTGTGTACCTGCTGTAATCCGGATTTTTTCTTTTCACACAGGGCAAGTCAGGGAAAGAGAGGAAATCTGGCTGGGGTCATGATGATAAAAGAGTCAGGTGGTTTATAAAAATGTACAAAACGGGTCTGGCAGGGAGGCATTATTATGAAGATCAAAATAAGGGAAATGGATTATGAGGAGGTTTTAAAGCTTCCCGGATTTAAGATCAGAAAGCCGAAAAAACCGAATCTGATTTTTCGTACAATCATTAAGATTTTGAGCATCCCGGATTTATGGAAAACGCATTTTACATATAATTATATAGGTATGGAAAAGCTGGGAAAGAGGGAACCATGTCTGGTTTTAATGAACCATTCCAGCTTTATTGATTTGGAAATCGCAGAGTCTGTCATGTATCCGAGACCACTTAATATCATATGCACTTCAGATGGTTTTGTGGGGAAAGAATGGCTGATGAGGCACATTGGATGTATTCCCACTAATAAATTTGTAACGGATGTTGTGATGGTAAAGGATATGAAATATGCATTAAAAACATTGAAAAGTTCGGTCCTTATGTATCCAGAAGCAAGCTACAGCTTTGATGGAACAGCAACTCCGTTGCCGGACACCTTGGGAAAATGCTTGAAAATGCTGAAGGTTCCGGTGGTTATGATTAAGACCTACGGTGCATTTGCAAGAGATCCTTTGTATAACAACCTTCAGGTACGTAAAGTGAAAGTATCGGCTGACGTGAAGTATCTGTTGTCACCTGAGCAGATTGAAAAATTGTCAGCCAGAGAATTAAACGAATGCCTGCGAAATGAGTTTACGTTTGATAATTTCCGCTGGCAGCAGGAGAATGATATCAGAATAAAAGAAGCCTTTCGTGCAGATTATTTAAACAGAGTTCTTTATAAATGTCCTAACTGTAAGGATGAACGCAGTATGGAGGGAAAAGGAATTTATCTTACCTGTCACGCCTGCGGTAAAAAATATGAGCTTACAGATAAGGGATTTTTGAAGGCATTAAATGGTAAAACAGAATTTTCCCATATTCCGGACTGGTATCAGTGGCAGAGAGAGGAAGTAAGGGAAGAGATAGAAGCAGGGACTTACTATTTAGATGTAGAAGCAGATATTTATATGATGGTAAATATGGATTGTATCTATAAGGTTGGAAGCGGAAGGTTACAGCACAATACAGATGGATTTTCCTTAAGCGGATGTGACGGAAAACTCCATTATCGCCAGAAAACTGCTCTTTCATACAGCCTGTATTCGGATTACTACTGGTATGAGATTGGAGATATGATCTGCATTGGAGATATGAAGGTGTTATATTATCTCTTTCCGAAAGTTTCATATGATGTGGCAGCCAAAACCAGAATTGCGGCAGAAGAATTATATAAGCTTGTGAAAGCCTCTTCAAAATAATGGTTTACAAAAAACATTCTCTATTGTAAACTAGATAGAGTTGCAAATTTATAAGCGGTTTTTCTATTATTCAGAAAGATTGTTTTGCAGGTACGAAAAGGAGGATGACAATGAGTAAACCGATTGTTGCCATCGTAGGAAGACCCAATGTAGGGAAATCTACATTATTTAACGTACTGGCTGGTTCTAAGATATCGATTGTGAAAGATACACCGGGTGTAACGAGAGATCGTATTTATGCAGATGTGAACTGGCTGGATTATAATTTTACGATGATCGATACCGGCGGTATAGAGCCGGAGAGTGAGGATATTATCATTAAAAGCATGCGTGCCCAGGCACAGATTGCTATGGATACCGCAGATGTTATCATATTTTTGGTAGATGTAAGACAGGGACTGGTGGATGCGGACCACAAAGTGGCAGATATGCTGAGGCGCTCCCATAAGCCGGTAGTGCTGGTCGTAAACAAGGTAGACAGTTTTGAAAAATTTATGCCTGATGTGTATGAATTCTATAATCTGGGACTAGGTGATCCGGTTCCTGTATCATCAGCTTCACAATTGGGAATCGGTGATATGCTGGATGAAGTAGTATCCCATTTTGACAATACGGCAAGGGGAGAAGAGGAAGATGACCGTCCGAAGATTGCCATAATCGGGAAACCGAATGTGGGTAAAAGTTCCATTATCAACAAATTATTAGGAGAGGAACGTGTCATTGTATCAGATATTGCAGGGACAACAAGAGATGCCATTGATACGGCAGTCATAAGAAATGACAGGGAATATGTATTTATTGATACGGCGGGACTTCGCAGAAAAAGCAAGATTAAAGAGGATATTGAACGTTTTTCCATTATCAGAACAGTGTCAGCTGTAGAACGGGCAGATGTCTGTGTTTTAGTCATTGATGCGACAGAAGGTGTAACAGAACAGGATGCCAAGATTGCAGGGATTGCCCATGACCGTGGGAAAGGCATGATTATTGCAGTGAATAAATGGGATGCTATAGAGAAAAATGACAAGACAGTCTATAAATTTGAGGAGGAGATCAGAAGAATTCTTTCCTTTATGACCTATGCAGAGATTATCTTTATTTCTGCAAAAACGGGACAGCGGCTTCCTAAGCTTTTTGAATTGATTGATATTGTCATAGACAACCATGCACTTCGTGTCAGTACAGGTGTATTAAATGAGATTTTATCGGAAGCTGTCGCCATGCAGGAGCCGCCTTCTGATAAAGGAAAGAAACTGCGGTTATACTATATGACAGAAGTTGCTGTTAAACCGCCGACATTTGTGATTTTTGTAAATGACAGACAATTAACGCATTTTTCATACACAAGGTATATAGAAAACCGTATCAGGGAAGCCTTTGGTTTTAAAGGAACCCCTCTAAAATTTATTATGCGTGAAAGAAAAGAGAAAGGTTGAGCATGATTATGGAAATCTTAGTGCGTGTTCTTAGTGTTGTAATCGGTTATCTGTTTGGACTGATTCAGACTGCATATATTTATGGAAAAGTACATGGAATAGATATCAGGGAATATGGAAGCGGTAATTCAGGAACGACGAATGCTCTCCGGGTATTGGGTAAAAAGGCAGGACTCATAGTGTTTATCGGTGATCTTTTAAAGGCGACTGTCACTTGTGTTCTGGCAAGAATAATAGGGACTGTTTTTTTCCCGGATATTGTATATCCAATGATATTATGGGCAGGACTGGGTGTTGTGATTGGTCACAATTTTCCGTTTTATATGAAGTTTAAAGGGGGTAAGGGAATTGCGGCTACGGCAGGAGTTATTTTGGGATTGCTTGACTGGAGGATTATTGTTTTATGTCTGGCAGTATTTATCATCTGTGTTGCGGTTACCAGATATGTGTCACTTGGTTCATTGATTGTTGTGACCCTGTTTTTTGCGTCCTTTATTTTTCTTGGTTTTCATGAAGGAATTGTGAATCCGGTTACAGGTACGGCTTATGCCGGTAATGAGCTGATGGAAAGTTATTTTGTGATTTTTTTGTTCGCAGCATTGGCCTTTTACCGACATAAGGCTAATATTGTGCGTCTTGTCCACGGGGAAGAGAATAAAGTATTTTCAAACAGGAAGGAGAATACAGATAATTAATTTGTGTGCATAGTTTAGGCATGGATGTCTGCATTTATATTTGGCGTTATCACAGTACGTAAAGCATTGGAAAAATTGGTTTTAACAAGCAGATAGGCGGGCAGACAGACAATCAATTTTGCAGGGCAAAATTGACTACAAATATCAGGAGGGCTGGTTATGAAGAAAATTTGTGTGTTAGGAGCAGGCAGTTGGGGAACTGCTTTATCAATTGTATTATCCAATAACGGACATGATGTGACGGTATGGTCCATAGATCCGGAAGAAGTATTGATGTTAAATGATTACAGGGAGCAAAGGGATAAGCTTCCGGGAGTCATAGTTCCAAGTGTCATAGTGTTTACCAATAATATGGAATTGGCTCTGCGGGATGCGGAAATCATAGTATGTGCAGTACCTTCCCTGTTTGTCCGTTCTACAATGAAAAGTGCATCTGCTTATATTAAGGAAGGAAGCATTGTAGTGGATGTTGCGAAGGGTATTGAGGATGATACCTATAAAACAATGACAGAGGTGATAGAGGAAGAATGCCCTCAGGCAGAAGTGGCGATTCTTTCAGGACCGAGCCATGCGGAGGAAGTTGGGAGAGGGATACCTACTACAATCGTTGCAGGTTCGAAAAAGAAAGAGGTTGCTGAATGTGTTCAGGACATTTTTATGAATGATACATTTCGAGTATATACCAGCCCTGATGTGATTGGAATTGAGTTGGGAGGTTCTCTCAAAAATGTGATTGCCTTGGCAGCAGGTATTGTAGATGGCTTAGGATTTGGGGATAATACCAAAGCAGCGCTTATGACCCGGGGGATTGCCGAAATCAGCAGACTTGTTATAGCTATGGGTGGACATATAGAAACTCTGGCCGGACTTTCAGGTATTGGAGATCTGATTGTGACCTGCACGTCAAAGCATTCCAGAAACCGTAATGCAGGTTACCTGATGGGACAGGGAAAAACCTATCAGGAAGCAATGGATGAGGTAAAGATGGTGGTAGAAGGCGTATATTCCGCAAAGGCGGCAAGGAAGCTTGGAAAACAGTATAATATTTCCATGCCTATTGTTGAGGCAGTAAATGAGGTATTGTTCGAGGGTGCAGATGCAAGAGAGGTCTCCATGAAACTCCTTATGCGTGACCGTACTATTGAATCCCATAATCTGCAATGGGAATAAACGGCTTTTTTGTCAAAAAAATAAATTCAAGACATAATTACAGATATCCTGCATATATTCTTCTTAGGATGGTTATGATATAAAGTCTATAATAAGGAGGATATTATGAAGGAGCAGTTTGATGTCTATAAGGATATAAAAGAACGAACAGGCGGGGATATGTACATAGGAGTTGTCGGACCGGTCAGAACAGGAAAATCCACGTTTATCAAGCGTTTTATGGAAACACTGGTACTGCCGGAAATGGAGGATGGAGCGGAGAAGCAGCGTACGATTGACGAGTTGCCGCAAAGTGGTTCCGGGCGTACGATTACTACGACAGAACCTAAATTTATTCCCAAAGAGGCAGCAAAAATCTCATTAAATAAAGAAACGGATGTTAATGTTCGTCTGGTGGATTGTGTAGGCTATATGGTAGATGGTGCAACTGGTCATTTGGAAGAAGAGAAAGAGCGTCTGGTCAAGACACCATGGTATGACTATGAAATTCCATTTACAAAAGCAGCACATATTGGGACAAAGAAGGTTATGACAGACCATGCAACAATTGGTGTGATCATTACAGGGGACGGTTCTTTCGGGGAAATTGACAGGGATGGATTTTATACGGTGGAAAATGAGCTGGTTTCTGAAATGAAAGCTCTGGGGAAACCATTTATTGTTATTTTAAATAGTGTGAAGCCAAACAGTCAGGAAACACAGGATCTTGCGGAGGAGCTTACAAACCAGTATGGAGTAAAGGTGCTTCCGGTAAACTGTGACCAGTTAAGAGGAAATGATATTTTAGAGATATTAAAACATATCTTACTGGAATTTCCCATCAGTCAGATTCGGTTTTATATTCCTAAATGGGCAGAGACCCTGGATGCATCCCATCCGATTAAGCAGGCAGTTTTAGACTATGCAAAAAATGTTCTTTGTGATGTTTCCGGTATGAAGAAGGTATATGAAATGCCGGTGCCGGACAATGAGTTTATCAGTGATGCAGTGATATCAAATCTCAATTTAAAAGATGGAACAGTGAATCTGAAAATTTCGATACCGGAAAATTATTATTATGAAATGCTGACAAATCTGTTAGGAGCTCCAGTGGAGAATGAGTATGATTTCCTTACGATGTTAAAAGAGGTTGCCGGCAGGAGAAAGGAATATGATCATGTGGCCGATGCAATGAACAGCGTTCAGATGAAAGGATATGGACTGGTAATGCCGGAAAAGGAAAATATCACCCTGGCAGAGCCGGAGCTGATCAAGCATGGTACAAAATACGGTATTAAAATCAAGGCAAACGCTCCATCGCTGCATTTTATTAAAGCAAATGTATCTACAGAGATAGCTCCGATCGTAGGAACAGAGGAGCAGGCAAAAGACTTTCTCGCGAATATGAAAGAGCAGCTTGAAACTTCGCCGGAAGCATTATGGAAAATAAATATTTTCGGAAAAACAGTGGAGCAGATGGTGGAGGAAGGGCTGGTGTCCAAATCCAATAAGATCAATGATGACTCCCAAATCCGTTTGCAGGATACAATGGAGAAAATCATTAACGACAGCAACGGCGGAATGGTCTTTATTATTATATAAATTCTTGTTTAGCTTACTGGGGACGCTTTCAACATGAGGGGTTGGTGGAGTCCGCTGTGAGGAAATACTTTGCTGTTTCTCGTTCGTCCCCGCTTGCGCTCCTTCGCACACATAGCGGTACTAAAC
>JAIDOW010000055.1 GCA_029063085.1 Lachnospiraceae bacterium | reverse complement strand
GAGAGAAATGGTGAGAAAACTACATATATTTATACCTATGATGCCGTTGGAAACCGGACTGCCAGAAATGAGAACGGCGAAAAGACGGAGTATACCTATAACAGCCGGAACCAGCTTGTAAAGGAGACTTCTGTAGCCGGAACGGTTATCTACAGCTATGATGCAAACGGCAATCTGCTGAAGCAGTCGGGAATGACAGATACCATCTACACCTATGATGTGTATAACCGTCTGACTGCATACCAGCAGGGAGAACAGAAGGAAAGCTATACCTATGATGCAGAAGGAGTAAGAAGGAGCAAGACAACCGGAACGGACAGCATTTACTTTGTATCCGATACCAGAGGGGAACTGTCCCAGACCCTTGCAGAGACAGACGGCAGGGGAAGTGTCAAAGCCGAATATACGAGAGCAGACAGTCTGACTGCACAGGTGAGAGCTGGGGAAGTGTCCTATTATCTGTATGATGGTCATGGGGATGTAAGGGCATTATTGAATGAAGCAGGAAGGATTACTGATAAATACTGTTATAATGCGTATGGAGAACTGACAGCGAAAGAAGGGGATACCGAGAACCATTACCTGTATACCGGAGAGTACTATGATGGTACGTCAAACCTGTATTATTTAAGGGCAAGGTACATGAATCCAGCAACAGGTAACTTCCTGACCATGGATACCTATGAGGGAAGCATTTATGACCCAGATACCCTGCATAAATATCTGTATGCGAATGGGAATCCGGTAACGTACAGTGACCCGAGCGGGAATTCATCAATTGGAGGGTTTGTAGCATCAACCATCTGTACAATCATGAACCATGCGTATGAAATCAATCTGCTGGGAGTGTTGTCAGGTATAACCAATGCGGCGATAACCGGACTGCTTGGCGGAAGTGATATGGATATCACAAAGGCATTTATCGGTGGATATCTGTTTGGAATTGCGGCAGGAATTGGGGCAGTGCTTTTAACAACGGCAGTAACAAATGCTTTACTGCTTGCCAGATTTTATGTGATTACGGCAACAGCAGGAGCAGCAATGTCCGTAGGAGCGGCTATTTATGCCATCATGACCAACAATAAGAAAGCAGCAATCGTGTATGGTGTACTGGCAGTACTGTCTATCTTCAATATGGCAGAGGCATACAATTATTATTGTCAGGTATGGCTGATAGGAGAAAAAGGGATTGCGACATTCGGTACGGCAGATTTTAGTGTTTCTAAGGGAATGAGTGAGAGTGATGTAGGGAGTAGAATATTTACATCTAAAGATCCATTAGTTGGAGAATTAGCAACACAAATTGAAAAAGAAGTGCCGGGAAGGGTAATGTCGGTTAATAAAGATATATTTAGAGAAGATGGAAGTAAAATTACAGATCTAGATATTGAGTTGGATTCTATTGTAATCCAAGTTAAGTCGGGTGGTGGTAATGGTATTGTAAATCAGATAATTGTTTCTGGGGAAAGTACAGGAAAAACAGCTATAGGTTATGCACCTCATGTAAAACCTTCTATTATAAAAAATGCTGACAATAAAGGAATAAAAATATTTACTAATATAGACG
>JAIDOW010000054.1 GCA_029063085.1 Lachnospiraceae bacterium | reverse complement strand
TCCTATGATATCTTCACAGCGGACTCCACCAACCCCTCATGTTGAAAGCGTCCCTAGTAAGCCAAACAAGAATTTATCCCCTAATCTCCTCTATGAAGGATTTGAGACGCCCAATCGCAACCTTTAATTCTTCCAGGGAGTATGCATAAGAAATGCGTAAAAATCCTTCCCCGCATTCTCCAAAAGCACTGCCCGGAACCACTGCTACCTTCTTAGCATTTAAGAGTTTTGTGGCAAATTCCTCCGAAGTCATGCCAAACTCCTTAATACATGGAAATATATAAAATGCTCCGTACGGTTCAAAACAGGATAGTCCCATTTCCTTAAATTCATTCAGCAGATATCTTCTTCTCTGATCATAAGATTCCCTCATACGCTCCACATCTTTATCACACTCACGAAGTGCCGCAATAGCTGCATACTGGCTTGTAGTTGGTGCACACATAATTGCAAACTGGTGAATTTTGGTCATCTGTTCCATAATCATTGCCGGTCCTAATGCATATCCAAGCCGCCAGCCTGTCATTGCAAAGGCTTTGGAAAATCCATTAATTACAATAGTTCTGTCTCTCATGCCCGGAAGAGATGCAATACTGACATGTCCACTATTATATGTAAGTTCAGCATAGATTTCGTCGGAAATCACATAAATATCATGTTTAATTACAACTTCGGCAATTGCCTCTAAATCTTCACGTTCCATAACTGCACCTGTCGGATTGTTCGGATAGGACAACATTAATACTTTCGTTTTATCGGTAATGGCATTCTCCAATTCTTCTTTTGTCAGACGAAACCGATTCTCATTTTTCAAAGAAATGATAACAGGAATACCGTCTGCCAATTCCACACATGGGACATAGGAAACAAAACAGGGTTCTGGAATAATGACTTCATCTCCCGGATTTAACATTGCACGTAATGCCACATCAATCCCCTCACTGCCGCCAACTGTAAGCAATACTTCACTTTTGGGATTATATGCGATATGAAAACGTCTGTCTGTATACTCACATATCGCCTCCCGGAGTTCTAACAGGCCTGCATTGGAAGTATAAAAAGTACGCCCCTTTTCAAGAGAATAGATTCCCTCTTCCCTGACACTCCACGGAGTATCAAAATCCGGCTCTCCTACACCGAGGGAGATTGCATCTGGCATTTCACTTACAATATCAAAAAATTTACGGATTCCTGATGGTTTCATTTTAATCACTTTATCAGATAATGGATTTCTCATGCGGTAACCACCAACCTCTCGTCTTTTTTACGCTGTTCGAGTTTTGTACCTGTCTCCTTATATTTCTTAAGAACAAAATGTGTCGAAGTGCTGAGAATCCCATCCATGGGAGCCAGCTTTCGAGAAACAAACTGTGCTACTTCTTTCATTGTCTTTCCCTCGATAAACACTGTCATATCAAAACCGCCCGACATCAGATAAAGAGAGGTTACCTCCTCATAATTGTAAATCCTCTCTGCAATACGGTCAAATCCCTCTCCACGCTGGGGAACCACTTTTACCTCAATTAGTGCCGTTACTCTCTCATCATCTGTCTTATCCCAATTAATAACAGTATTATATCCACAGATAATTTGTTCCTGTTCCATATCACTGATAATATTCTTAATAACCGACTCCTCTTCTCCAAGTATAACAGCCATATCCTTAGTACTCATTTTAGAATTATTCTCTAATAATTTTAATATCTTTATTCTTGTATTCTCCATATCGAGACCTCCTATTGCTTGTAACCAATGTTGCTTTGCAAAATAGATTGCCTGCTTGCCCACTTATTTGCTTTTCATAATCCGCTTGACACTACCAGCTTGTAACCAATCTGATTCACAAACCTCACACCGGCAGGGGCTGACCATAAAAAACAGCATTTAATGCATCACCCTTTGGGGGCACCAAAAAACGTTCTTCCCCTGCTATTATTATTTTACGCTCTTTTGACTTGGTTGTTTTCCCGATCACACTCGCTTTTACACCTGCTTTTTCCATCATTCTTACAAGATAATCTCCATTATCCGTTACCAACAGTAGGCTGCCCTGTCCATTCATCATATAAGGATTAATGTCAAAATATTCACATATTTCAATAATTTCCTGCTTCATTGGTATTCCTTCTACAGGAACTTCTGCCCCACAGTTGCAGGCTGACAACATCTGCCACAAAGCACCAAATACTCCTCCGTTTGATACATCATGGGCAGCATAAATGCAATCAGGATTCTCCGCGACTGCCGCCTCCAATGCCCTAAGTTCAGGCATCAGCGTGGTATATGTCAGATATCCGGCAGCTGTTTCAATATAGCTTTCGGGATACCTGGTTATCAGTTCCTCTTTCTTAAGCCTGGCAAGAATCGCTCCACCATATAGTCCTGTCCACTTTGTCATAACGATATCCATACCGGCAACCACCTGTTTATGCCTGTTTTCCCATACTTTCTTTCCATATGCCGTAACCGTAATAGTAGGACATACCACAGACGGAACTAATTCCGTGTGCCCTGCAAGAATCTCTATCTGATATTCTTCTGCCCTTCCTGCAAGATTTCCCGTAATTCTTCTTAACTCAGCTTCCTCACTATGCTCCGGCAGCAAAATTGCTGTCGATACACCATATGGATTTCCTCCAGCTGCTATTATATTGTTAAGTGCATTATCAAGAGCATATAATTCATTGCCTGTATAACAAAAGGCAGTGCTGGCCATGGAAGTTACCATATCGCCAAACACTGCCCCATCATGTCCTACTGCTGCCCGAAATGAAACATCCGGCAGACGGTATCGGATTGGATTCATTACAGAACGCTTGAATGTATGCTCTGGCAATTTACCAGTTCTCATTCTTTTTCCTCTTTCCTTGCTCCTATCGGCATCGCAATACCCTCAGGCGTGTCCGGGGTATCTGTCGGTTCTTCCGATGTAGTGGGTTCTTCCGATGTAGCTGGTGTTTTATCTGGATCATCATCTTTCTTTTTGTCGTCTTTCTTTTTGTCGTCTTTCTTTTCCACTTTCTTCGTTCCTACCCGAATCTTAGCCGCTGTCGCCCTATACTGGCTGCCATTTACTTTAACAGAATCCGTCAACTCTCCGTCAATATAAATATGCTTCCAAAGTTCTGCATAATAACCGGTATGTGCTGACTGCTCTGTCACGGTCTTTCCTTCTTCTAACGTATCATCTTCTATTTCTTCCGGTTCGCCCGGCTCCTTTGTCTCTATAACCTTGGATTCAAATGAAATCGTACGATTAGCCGGTCTGTCATCATGACCATAAATGGCAAAAGAAATAGATCCTCCGCCTGCATATCCGTCTATATAAATCGGATATTCTGTGTCATTTGTAAACTTAAAATCCATATAGTCTCCGGCAATTGCAGCATCTTTAGACAAATCCACATAACTGACAGTAAGGGAATGTGGATATCTCTCATCTACCTGAAGTTCCGCTTTCAACACTGCATTATATAACGTGGTAGATACCTGACAGATTCCTCCACCCATACCTTCTACCAGTTCATCGTTCACATATTGCCCGGCATCCGCATAACCATTCTCCTCCGTAAATGGTGATACTGTATTATACATAGAAAACTGCTCTCCTGGCATCAACACTGTTCCGCTTATCTTGCTTGCGCCTGTTGCCAGATTCTTAGACCGGTTAGTCTGTCCCGAATTATAGCCGGTTACTGCCTGTCCCAGCACATGTTCTATTTTATTAAAATCTTCCGTTGTATACTGGGGCTGTTTCTCTTCCACTACTGCCGAAAGCTTAATATCCTTCTGCTCCCATTCCTTGGCAAAAATATCTTTTACCTCTTTTATAGTCTCATCAATCTTAATCGTTGTTCCAACTTCGCCGGCATATACAATAAATTCTCCATCCTGTCTTGCAATGGACGCATTCTTGGGCTCTGTTACAATATCACCGGTTTCATTCTCCAGCTTGTCCCTTAATTTCTCTTCATCAAACTCCTTTTCAGGAATCAATACAACATTCTCTTCTTCTAATGCCTTAATCTCTTTATACCGGGTTAATATATTACCCTGACGACCATAATTAAACGCCGTATTCACCGCATTCTCAACAGATACGGAAACACCAATCTCATCTAATGTAGTGGCATAGGAACCCGCTTTTGTAGTAAAGGTTAACTTCAAATCCTCCACTCCGTCAATATACTTGTCATATTCTTCCATTGCCTCTTCCTTGGTCAAGCCTCCTACATATACCCCATCCAAATACACCCCAGCATATATTGTCTGCTTATCCTTATCTGACTGGGCCGCAGCAACATGATAAGCCGATGCGGAAACTGTTCCCGCTAATAACAAAAATAAAAATACCTTTAAAATATTTCGTCTCTTCATAGCAATCATTCCTCAAATTATATATTCTTAGCTAACCTTAATTTTATACATGAATTATTTTAACACAAACCTATATCTTTTCAAGGCTTTATCCGAATTCTGTCATATTTTACTAAGATTTTGAATTTTTTCCGACTCTATTCAGCAATATGATAAAAACTTTTATTTATTCTTATCCAGCATCTCCCACCCTTTTACAGGCCTTTTCTTTTCCCTGAATCTGTTGTTTAATCTTAGCAGATCCTTTAAAATACCTGTTCATTATTTCTTCATCCTCCTTTTCATCCTTTCATTTAATTCCCCTGGTAATGATTTGACTTTTTCCTGCTGATTCTGTATATTCTATGAATAACGATGAGAAACACACTTTGCGAGTTCCTCGCGTCCGAAGACGGTACCAAACGGAATGCAGGCATTCCAGCTTGGCTTATGCCTTCCTCGCAAATAAAAAGAAGCGTATATCAAGATATATACACTTCTTTCTGCTGTTTTCCAATTACACTAGAAACCACCAACAGTTGTAACAATACAGCTTATTACCATTGCTAATACCAGTACAATAGCAATAACTGAAGATATAATGCGCTGTTTCTTTTTGTTACTGAAATTAAACATACTTACACCTCTTTTCTGAAAGGATCATACTATGAGAATTGTACTTATTCCAATTATATTAATATTATTATGGGTTCTGAGCCATAATATCAAAAAAAGCAAGAGTACTTTTAAGGAATCCGTTAGTTCCTATCTTGCCCATGAAGATGAGGCAAACAGCACCCGTAAAAAAGACATCTCAGATCTTCCTTATATTGAAGTTCCCGTCCAGTCTTTTCCCTTTGATATTACCTTAAATGACGCAAAAAAGCAATTACAGATTGCTGAATATAAAAAAGAAATTTTAAGCCTTGCCGAAAAACGCATGTTAAATCTGATCGGAATCTCCAATACGGATTTAAAAAAAGCTTATGGTCCCGCCAACCTTGAACTGCTTTCCATTTACGACCAGAATTATTCCCGTTACATCCGAACCCTTCAGCTGCTGGCAGAATGTATCTACGAGGAATACCCTGATAAGGCCGTTGCCGTACTGGAATATTGCATTTCCATAGGAACCGATATTTCAGGCACCTATTATCTGCTGGGACAATACTACCTGAACCATAATGATACCGAGCATTTCACAGCGTTATATGATAAGATTCCTGACAAAAGCTCTATCAGCGGCAAAGTAATCCTCAATAAACTTAGTAATCTGAAAAACCCTGATTCCGAACCGTGATTTCAGGGTTTCCTTATATATTTTCTTACGAAGTCCATATCACAAATTTTCCATGAATATATAAATTTGCTTCCTTTGCATATATTCAGATTGGCCGGGAACAATTTGTAAAATTTCATGCAACACCTGAATCATTTTTTTACACTAATAAGTGAGTACTCTTAATCGACAACCCCGCTGCAAGCAACGGGGCATGTGACCCTCGCGGCAGTCGCCAATTATCTGTTACAAGTACAGCTATCCGGCTCATTGCCCGCAGGAATCAACACCAGATATAACTAACGGAGGTGAAAAGCGATTGAATAATGAAGAAATCAAAGCTCATGTCTTGCTCGCCAGAAATGGAGATTCCTCTTCATTTTGCAAATTATATGAACTATATTACAAGGATATGTACCGATTTGCCTACTATATACTTGGAAATGAACAGGATGCGGAAGATGTCATCAGTGAAACAGTTTTAGATGCTTTTACCGGTATTAAAAATCTAAAACAGCCTTCCAAATTTAAATCCTGGATTTTTCGGATACTGGCGATTAAATGTAAACGCCAGCAGGCAGCATATATCAAAGACAGGGAGCATATCAAACAGGATATAACTGAAAGTAATCTTATAAAGGAAGACTGCCCTTATGCAGCAATGTTAGATGTTCAGGCGGCTTTTTCCGCCCTCAACGAAACTGAGAAAATGATAATTTCCCTTATGGTCTTTGCCGGCTATACCAGCCGTGAAACAGCAAAAATTTTGAAAAGTACTGAGGGTACAATACGCTCTGCCAAAAGCCGTGCTTTTACTAAAATGTCACACTATTTAAAGGAGGATTTCGCATGAAAGAACAGGATATCATTCATAACATTGAAGAAAAAACTAAAGATTTACCTATCCCGGACAGCATTTCTCCTGATTCAATGAAAAAGATGCTGGACGAAAATATAGAATGGAATAAACATACATCACAATCCACAAATCACACAGAGCACAGCAAAGCATCCGGAGTCAATAGCATTTCAAAAGCACCTGCTCCCAGCCCTCGCTTTATCCGCCGTTTTACCGCTGCTGCCTGTGTAATTCTATGCTTAGTTAGCAGCTTTAGCATTTTCCGGCTGCGTTCTGATCAGCATGAGGATTTTAACTCTGTAGATACCACCACTTCTGAGACCGATGATAATACCTCAAACAGTAAAGGAAACAAGGACCCTGAAAAAGAGATTGCCTATCAGGCTAACCTACAGTCCCCTTCCAGCTATGATGATTATTATGATACACTAAAATCCGCATATGAC
Organism: Lachnospiraceae bacterium; assembly: GCA_029063085.1. Lineage (GTDB taxonomy): Bacteria > Bacillota > Clostridia > Lachnospirales > Lachnospiraceae > CAG-590. The sequence continues at coordinate 87,159 of JAIDOW010000054.1, read as the reverse complement.
GCTTACTATGACAGCATTTCCGATGTTACAACTTATGATAATATAACGGGGGCTATTGAAGAAGATGCAGCAGAATCTGTCAGTGATTTTTCAGAACAATCTGGCGGTGGATTTAATGACCGCAGTGCTATCACTAATTCTGCGGAAATGAAAGAATCAAGTAGTGCCAAATCAGAAAAAGATTATTCTGCCACTAATACGCAGGAAAAAAATGTTGATGAAGGCGATATCATTAAAACAGACGGAACCTACATTTATAAAGTCATATCCGGTTTCGATAATGCTACAGGATACACTACCTATCGTCTTACCATCACAAAAGCTGAAAATGGGAATCTCAGTGCCGTTACCTCATTTGATTTAGACGATATTATAACGAAAAAAGACAATGATGACCATATCCAGTTCCATGAGTTTTATCTTTATAACGACAAACTGATACTGATGTATTCAAAAAGCAACTATACCGCAGTTCCTGCTAAAAATGACAGCGTAATTGTAATATATGACCTAAAAGACAAATCAAAACCCCAAAAAATTAAGACACTGACCCAATCAGGCTGGTATGAAAGTTCCCGCATCAGTAACGGATATCTTTATACCATCAGCAATTTTTCCGATACTTCTCTGGCTGACAAGAAAGAATATGAAAAATATATTCCATCAATCAACGGAGAAACTATTGCATGCCGTAACATCTATTATCCAAAAGATGTAGTCATGCAGACAACTTATGTGGTAACCAGTTTAAATTTAAAGAATCCTGAAGATTTTACAGACACCAAAGCGATTCCAACCGCAGGCGGTTCCTCTTATGTCAGTGATTCTTCCATTTACTTTTATGCCACCATTTATTCAGACATAACAAAAACGGAAATTATGAAGCTTGGGTATGAAAAAGGCAAACTTACAGTAGGAAACAGTGCTGTTGTTACCGGATATCTGTATGACTCTTTTGCTCTTAGTGAATATAATGGACATTTGAGAATTGTTGCCACAATACCGGCGAACAACATTTCCCTGCTTCGCAGTAATATTGATATAGCATCCGATAATACCGCAAATAATCCGATAGTTGAGGATGTAAATGCACTATACATTCTGGATGAAAAAATGGAATTAACCGGAAAACTGACCGGTCTTGCCCCAGGAGAACAAATTTATTCAGCAAGATTTATGGGCGATATCGGATATTTTGTCACCTACAGGAATACCGATCCGCTCTTTTCGGTAGATTTATCAGACCCGGCAGAGCCAAAAATTCTGGGTGCATTAAAAATCCCCGGATTTTCAAATTATCTGCATTTTTATAGCAAAGATATGCTGCTTGGTATCGGTCAAGAAACGGATCCCAATACTCAGGAATTTTTAGGACTTAAGCTTTCCATGTTTGATATCAGCAATCCTTCCGATGTGAAGGAAAAAGATAAATATATCATAGAAAACTCCGATTTTAGCTATGCTCTTTACAACCATAAAGCCATTATGATCGATCCTGAAAAGAATATCTTTGGATTCCTGTATTACGGATCAAAAACAAAGGATTATCAATACGGTTATTATTATGCAACCTACACCTATGACGCGAAAGATGGATTTATTCAAACCGCCTCGTATGAAGTAAATGACGGCTCAGAGTATGAATCTGATGCTGTAAGAGGACTGTATATAGGAGATTATTTCTACCTTGCAACCAACAAATCCATCTCCAGCTACAAAATCGGTTCCGAGAACCCAATCGCCCTTGTGTACTTTAATTGAGAAACAGCAAAGTATTTTCCCACAGCTTACACTTTTCAAGGCTCATGTTGAAAGCTGTTTCTGGTAAAATCAACACAAGAATTTATTTTTAGTCATAGGAAAGATTTTCTATAGTAAGGCGGTATATCCCAATATAAGGGCTGTACCGTCTTTTCCTTTTTATGTGCCCTAATGATCTACGTGTCAGAAAAAAATTGCCATTAAAACCGCAAGATATATGAAAAGAAAAATAAAATATCCTGTTATAATATATAGAGAAAGGAGGAAGGGCAATGCTAGGAAATATCAAAAATGTAATGGCGGCAATCGACTATATCGAAAGCCACCTGCATGAAAAACTGGACTTAGAAACAATTGCAAAAGCTGTACATTATTCAAAATATCATTTGCACCGAATGTTCACAGGTTCAGTAGGTTTGACAATCCAAACTTACGTACAGCGTCGTCAGTTGACCGAAGCTGCAAAGCTGCTTGTTCTTTCTGACAAACCAATCTTGGAAATTGCACTCTCTGCCGGATATGAAAGTCAACAATCCTTTTCGGATATTTTCAAAGCCATGTATAAAAAATCCCCCAACCAATACAGGGAGGAAGAAGAATTTTATCCATTGCAGCTAAGATATGTTTTGAACGAGAACCCTACAAGTTTGAAGGAGAAGAATTGGCAGGATAAAATTGTTTTTGCAACAAAAGAAGATATACCCAAATGGATAGAACTGGTCCATCTTGTCATTGACGGTTTCCCGTATTTGGACGAGAACCAATACCTTGAACAGTTGCAGGAATACATCAAAAATAAACAGGCATTAATTTTGAAAGACGCTGAAACTGCAATAGGGATTATGGCATTTAATGAAATAACCGGAAGTATTGATTTCTTTGGAGTACACCCGCAATATCGAAAAAGGGGGATAGCAAAAGCATTTTGTGAAAAGGTATTGTATGAACTTGCACGTTCTGCACAGATCAGCGTCACAACTTTTAGGGCGGGGGATAAAGCAGATACTGGTTATCGTGAAATGTGGGGAAGTCTTGGTTTTGCTGAAGAGGAACTGTTGGTTGAGTTCGGTTATCCGACACAGCGTTTTATATTGCAGGAATCACTGTGCAATCCCTGTAATCACGCATTTTAGAATGAAAAATAGGAGGGCAAAAAAATGAATGATAGTCAGCAGGCAGAAAATCCCTTATCACAAAACTTTACGATAAAATCGTTGTTGAAATTTGCATTTCCAACAATTTTAATGATGATATTCATGGGCCTGTATACAGTTGTGGACAGTATTTTTGTAGCTCGCTTTGTAGATACCAATGCACTTTCAGCATTGAATATCGTCTGCCCTGTTGTCAATCTGATTGTAGGTCTTGGAACCATGCTTGCAACAGGCGGAAGCGCAATCGTCGCCCGCAAAATGGGGGCGGGGGAACATACGCGGGCAGCACAGGTTTTTACGCTGATTATCGGCGTGGGAATTCTATCAGGCACATTGATTGCAATCTTTGGAATGTTTTTTGTTGACAGGATTATCTGGGGACTTGGGGCGAGCAGTATTCTATTTCCATACTGCAAAGAATACCTTTTTATTCTGCTGTTATTCACACCTGCAAGCATATTGCAAGTGCTTTTTCAAAATTTAGTCATAACAGCGGGGCGTCCCGGAATTGGTATGGTGCTTGGTGTAAGTGCAGGAATTGCAAATACCTTGTTAGACTATATTTTTATGGTGCCATTGCAAATGGGAATTAAAGGTGCTGCATTTGGTACAGGTATCGGCTATATGATACCGGCGGTAATAGGTGTACTATTCTTTTCCTCAAAGAAAAGCAGCTTGCATTTTAGAAAGCCCGTCATAGACATTTCCGTATTGGTCAAAAGCTGTACGAATGGTTTTTCGGAAATGGTAAGTCAAGCAGCAACAGCAGTTACAACATTTCTTTTTAACCAAATTATGATGAAACTGCTTGGTGAGAATGGAGTTGCAGCAATCACAATCATTATTTATACGCAGTTTTTATTGAGCACCCTTTACATAGGTTTTTCTATGGGGGTAGCTCCTGTCATCAGCTATAACTATGGGAAACGGGACAGAAAACAGCTAAAGAACGTATTTTCTATTTGTATGCAGTTCATTATCTTTGTTTCTGTCTCTGTTTTTGCGATAGCCTTTATTTTGGGCTCTCCATTAGTTCATATTTTTTCAGAAAGAGGGACACCCGTTTATGAAATAGCAAGAAATGGATTTTTAATTTTCCCCTTTAGTTTTCTATTCTGCGGACTGAATATTTTTACTTCTGCCACATTTACAGCATTATCAAATGGGAAGCTTTCAGCAATCTTGTCATTCCTGCGGACCTTCGGATTGATCACAGTGCTGTTGCTTACGTTGCCTAATCTTTTAGGTGTAACAGGTGTGTGGCTTGCAGTACCGATAGCGGAATTGCTTACAATGATCGTATCATTGATTCTTCTTAATCAGAACAGGAAAAAGTACCATTACGCATAAATAACAGATTTTCATGTATTATTCCTTTTGCAGATACTCCATGACTGGTTCCAAATACTTTTTGTCTGTCCAGTCACACTTTTGACCCACAGCACACATTAAAGCTTTTTCCCAAACCTCATATTCAGCAGGATCTTTTTTTGCCACAACCTTCTGCAGCATCTTACATAAAGTTCTATCCTTAAATGTCATTGCATCCTCGTCCCATGCTCCTCGACAGTATACTAATGGAACTTCACTTAGTCCATCCTTAAAATGCAGCTTCCTAATCTGGGCAATGGCACTCTCATCATACGGTGATGCTCCTACACAAAATACAAGTATTTTTTTATCTTCCAAATTATGAATATTTTTCTTTAAGAAGGACAATCCTGCAATCCCAGATGCATATACTCCACCACCAAGGATTATGGTATCATATTCACAAAGTTGTTGCAGGCTTGCGGATTTAGTCTCTGACCAATCAAATCCAGTTTCTATCTGTAACCAATGTGCATACTTCTTAGTCGCACCATATTTTGACTGATATAAAATAATTCCTTTATTCATAAAAAGTACTCCTTATATTTCTTTTAAATTGTTATCAATCTGTATGATGGTGTGAATAGTCAACTGCAATTGTTCCGGGGAGATACCTTCAAACATCTTTGTCATAATTTTCGTGCTCATTTCATCATTTTTTTCACAGAAGTCCCTGCAATAGTCAGTCAGCTCAATTCGCTGTTTTCTTCTGTCTTCTGCATCAGCATAAATGTTCACAAAGCCTTTTTTCTCAAGTTTCAGAAGAATCTGCTTCACATTTTGATGAGAGCTGCCTAATATTTCCGCAAGTTCTTTAATGGTAGGATTCTCCTTGCAAAGATTAATGCAGATAATAGCAAAAAATTGCTTCCAACTGATTTCTCCCATAGTCTTATCTGCCATAGCTTGAAAACGATTATCAAAAGCACTCAATAATCCTAGCAAAAAGTATGACAATTCAATTCCTGAAAAATCTACATTTTCATTATTTATTACATCTTTTATATTCATAAAACCCTCCAGTATGTAACATGTTACCTTTCAAAAGGTAACATGTTATATATCATCTGTCAACAAAAATAACAGTAGAATCCGAATAAAACCACCCGAAATCCTACTGTTACAATTATTGAATACAACCTATCTACATTATATTATTTCCAAGATCGTTTCTTGCCCAGCCAACCATTTTTCTTCCAATATTCTTTTTCTGATTCTCCAGACTCTCAATCCTTAAGCCGCATTATGCTAAATACCCCATTCCTCACTAATCATTTGCAGCTTTACCATGTGCGGGTAAATCTTGCCTGTACTCATCAGTTCCCCCGGTTCCCCCTGCTCTGCAACCGTACCGTCAGAAAGTACAACAACTTTATCTGCACCGCTTACGGTTCGCATACGGTGAGCGATAACAAGTACAGTCTTATCCTTTATCAGCCTTGACAAAGCGGACTGTATCAATGTTTCATTTTCCACATCAAGGCTTGCCGTTGCTTCATCCAGTAAAATAATAGGTGCATTTTTGAGGAATGCCCGGGCGATAGAAATACGCTGCCTTTCACCACCTGAAAGTTCACAACCATTTTCACCAATCATACTGTTATAACCATCCGGAAGCTTTGCTGCAAATTCCTCACAATTTGCTAACCTTGCTGCTTCAATCACTTCTTCATCCGTAGCATCCTTTCGGCCTATTCTGATATTCTCCATGATTGTATTGTTAAACAGCGTTACATCTTGAAACACAATAGAGTACAGTGATAATAATGTTTCCGGCTCTATCTTCGATATGTCCATACCTCCGACAGTGATTTTGCCCCTGCTTATATCCCAAAACCTCGCAGCAAGACGCGATACCGTAGTTTTGCCACCGCCAGACGGTCCGACTAAGGCGGTAACTTCCCCTTGTTTTGCCGTAAAGGACACATCTTTCAATACGGTTTCTCCAGTGTTGTAGGCAAAACCTACATGGTCAAACACAATATCATAGCCTTTATTCGTGACCCTGTTGCTGCCTGTCTGAATGGGCTGATCAAAAATTTCATTCATACGGTTTATGTTTGTTTTGGTGGAAATCACCGCAGCAAGATTTTGTAATGCTCCCTCAAGCGGAGCATACAGCCTGGAAGCAACAAGCAAAAACATAAAAAACAAGGGAATAGTAATCTCTCCACGAATGAGCAGGGTAGAACCTACAAGCGCAACTGTAGCAATCCCGAACTTTAATATCAGTGTTGATGAAACAACAAACAAGGCTGTTCCAAATTCTGTAATAATATGCCTTTTTTCCACATAATCTATTTTTTTATCAAGTCCTTTCAAATAGCTTTCTTCTGCATTATTCGCCTTTAAATCCTGTAAACATTCGATACACTCCTGCACACCGCTTTCAAGTGCAACATTTGCCGTTACAGATTTATGGTTGAAATATTCCTGTATACGGGCTGAAAAGAACGTGATTGTAAACGCAATTGGCAAAACCCAAACTGCTGCAAGAGCCATACGCCAGTCATAAGCAAAAAGGCAGATTGCAATCAGTGTTGTTGAAATAAGGGAACCTGCCAAAGCGGGTACATAATGGGAAAATGCTGTTTCAAGTGTTGCACAATCTCCCATGATAGAATTTGTCAAATCGGCAAGGTCTTTTTTACCAAAAAAAGACAATGGGATTTTACGTAAAGTTTCCGCTAAAGAAATACGCCTTACCCCGCTTTCCACATAAGTAGCTAAATAAGTAGCGTTATATTGAAACCAAGTTGCAATAAATATCAGGCATAAGCAAACCAAAGCTGCAGTTACATAGAAAACAACGCGATTTCCATTTACACCTCCATTCATTGTATCAATCACAAAGTAATACAGAAGCCCGACAGGAAACATAAAGGATATATCCTGAAGAGCACAAGCAATACAACCTTTTATCAAATCAACAGCCCCTTGTCTTGATAACGCAAAGCGTCTTTGCAATGTCTTAATCATGCTTTAACCTCCAATCCCTTATTCTCATTAAAGATTTTCCATTCTGCCGCTTCAGAATAATTTTTCCACATACGTGTAAATGTTCCGTTTTTCTCTAGCAGTTGACTATGAGTGCCACTTTCGACAATCTCACCGTCTTGCAGTACATAAATGCAATCTGCATCTGTGATTGACGATAATCTGTGTGCAATCATAATAACCGTTTTTCTAGAGCAATTGCTCTGTGGGTCCCCTTTAGAAAGAGCAGATAAAGCCTGCCCAACGCGTACCTCATTATCGGGATCAGCAAATGCCGTGGCCTCATCAAGAATCAGGATAGGTGCATTTTTCAAAATCGCACGGGCAATCGCAATTCGCTGCTGTTCACCACCAGACAGATATACGCCTTTTGTTCCAATAACCGTATCTATGCCATTCGGTAATTTTTCAATAATATCCAGGCACTGTGCAGCTTCCAGAGCATGGACGATTTCTTCACGTGTTGCGGCTGGTTTTGCCATACGCACATTTTCCAATATAGACGCTTTGATAAGGTGGCTGTTCTGAAATACAAAAGATACCTTATTCATCAATGTTTCTTTCGGAATATCGCGTATGTCAATATTTCCTATCAGTATGCGCCCCTCCCCGGGATCAAAAAATCTAGCAACGATATTTGCAAGGGTCGTTTTACCGCCGCCAGATGCACCTACTAATGCTACCACCTGTCCTGGCTTAACTCTCAATGACACATCATTGAGCGCGTTTTTCTCACCGTCATGGGCCAGACCGCCTTTCTGCCCTGTCGAACTTCCCTTGTAGCTGTAACTAACATGTTCTAATGTAACCCCATTGTCATTCGGTACATTATTCACCTTGCTTTCAGATAATTGCTTTTCGTTCAGCACTTCATCAATCCTGTTAATTGCGTCTCCTACGATCATTGAGTCCTCACTCATAAACATGATTTTTGTGAGTGTTGTACCGATAACGGGTGTAATCACAATATAGAAGATAAGATTTAGCAGCAATTCATTTGTCACACCACCTCTTGTAAAGATAAGACCTCCCGCAATCAAAAACGCAAATACACCATTGATTGCCGTCGTATAGAGCATCATAGGCAAACGCAATCCTTTTGTATATGCGATTACCCATTTTTCGTAATTGTCAATCGCATCTTTGAAACGCTTAAAAGAAAAAATTGTCTGCCCGAAAGTCTTTACTACAGGAATGCCCCTTACATATTCAACTGCTTCATTTGACATATCGGAAAGTGCATTTTGGTATTGTTCCATCCTCTGTTCCATATCTTTTCCAGTCATTTTCATCATAATGAGAAAACCGAGGCAGACGGGAACAAGGCTTAAAAGCCCTAACCGCCAATCAAACGCAAGCAGTAAAAAGAGCAGTCCTATGGGTGTGGCAATTGCACCTGCTTTATCAGGCAGCCTGTGTGCAAGGTACGTTTCCGTGGCGGTACTGGAATTATTAACTATTCTCCGCAATTTCCCGCTTCCATACTTTTCTGTTACTCCAAGCGGTAACGCAGTAATATGCCGCATAAGCTCTTTTCGGATATTAGCAGCAACCCGGAACGCACTTATATGCGAACACATTAAAGCGGCTATATATACAACAATAGATATAACCGCAAATAGTACAGCGGACCAGCCATAGCGTGTGACATCCCCAGCCTGTGCAAAGTCCGGTGAAACTTCCAGTATGTCGTGAATGATACGCCATATATACCAAAAAGGCACAAGAGCCAACAGCGCACTCATCACAGACAGTATCCAAGAAAGATAGGTTAATATCCTATGCCCACCGGCATAGGTCATCAATCTTGATAAATTAGACTGTTTTTTCATTGAAAAAAACCTCCTTGAAAAATTTTTATGATATGAGGACAAAATAGCCGCCCTCGGATATCCCCTTCTCAGTTAGTTCATCCTTCTTTTTGTTAGTTTCAACTAACCTACATGTCAAATATAATGGAAAGCACATGCTTTCCATTATCATATCTGCTTGAACTACTAATGTTCAAGCAACATAAATTACTGGCAGATTCCCCCGACAAGTCTTCCGTTTTTATTTCTACAAGCATTGAACCAAATATCTATGCAAGCATAGCTATTTGGCAACTGCCGCAAAAGTCAATTTGACTGCCCCATAATTTTCAACCAGCCGGCAGTATAAAAAGCTCTCATTTCTGTTAGATAATGCTTTGCTTCTTCAAGTGGCATTTCATGTATAATCAACTCAAAATATGTGTTAAACATTCCCGTAATCAATATATGCTCTAACCGTTCATCAATGGGTGGAGCCGGTCTGCCTATCTTTTTAAGAACCGCTAAATAATCATGTGTTCCTTTTGTTTCTATCTCTACCATTGCATCAATCAGTTTTGAAAAACGTGTTCCCTCTGAATGGCAAAGAATGAGCTTAAATTCATTCAAATGTTTATAGGCATATAAAAGCATTTCATACATACACTCACCGGAAATATTGCTAAGATTGTTTGGTTGTTCCTCTGGCGGAATTTCTGCGAACTTGCGTTGTGCCTTGCAAAAGCAGTCCATAAAATAGTCGTACTGTTCACCTACCAGTGCTTCAAATAAATCTTCCTTACTGTCATAGTAACCATAGAACGCACCTGTTGTCACACCTGCCATTTTGACAATATTCCGCAAGGAAGCAGATTTGAAGCCCTTGTCAAGAAATTCCTGCATGGCAGCCGAAAGAATTAAGTTTAATGTTGTCTGTTCTGCTTCACTCATTGGGTTATCTCCATTTATAACACTGTTATATATCACCGTTATATAATACAGCAAGCCGTGGAATTTGTCAATGACTCCAAAAAGATTTGTCCATTTCGATGAGGCAAGCCCGCAATGCATGTGGTGGTTGTTCCCGTAGGCAGGGGCTCTAAGCGAAGGCTGGAAACGCAGGCTTCTAAACGCTCTGTATTCACACCTAAGGCACTGGAGAACATCCTGCAAAACCGTCTAAGGCAAACAGAAAGTATAGAAATGCTTATTCATTACGGTGTACTTGTGCGGGAGCAGCAGAAAGGAAAAAATCATGACCTGACTGTTACGGAATATCAAGTGCAGCAGGAAACAGAGCAACTGGAAATAGTTGAGAGAATCCTCGATGAAAAATAGGACATTATTGCAGTAGTATTTTTTTCGGTTTTTTTATCTGTTATTATAGTTTTTTCTTTCCCTCTTTGCCCTTCTCTGCACTTGTAATCATGAGGGAAACGATATAAAATGATGAATTCTATTTTTTATTAAATTAAATGCACTACCACACAAATGCTCATTATATGGTCATTTTCCTCAGGAACAATCGCTGAGGTAATCTCCCCTTCCATCAAATGCATAAGCTGCCGACAGATATAAAGTCCAAGACCGCTTCCCGGCCTTTTTTCTACATTGCTTCCCCTAAAAAAACTGTCAAAAATATGCGGCAGCTCCTTATTCGGAAGTTTGCAACCCGTATTACAAATCCAAATTTTATATTCTTCATCCTCCCGCTCCATCTCCAGCCAGATTTTCTTCCCGTCACCATATTTGATCGCATTTTCGATAATATTTTGTAAAACCTCTATGAGTCGGTCTTTATCACCGTATACCAGACAGTTCCTGTAATCTCCCATGCTGAATTCTATCTGGTTTAATACCATTTTATCTTCATAATACTCCCTGATTTGTTCTAGCACTTCCTTTATATAAACTTCCCCATTTGTCACTTCAAAATGAAGAAAATCCTCATTGGAAGCTTTTACGATTTCTGAAATGTAACCCTCTATTTCATCTACTTTATCATTGATATTGCATGCAACCTCTAATTTTTTGCACTCCTCATGATAAAGATTTTTACTTAATGCCCTGGCATACAGCTTGATTGCACTAAGAGGTGTTTTAATGTCATGGGATAATGATAATAAAAGAACTTTCTTTTCCCGTTGCAGTTCCAGTTCCCTTGCCTTTTGCTCCTCCAGATTTTCCCTGAGCAAATCCAGCCCCCATACGAATCTGCCAAAAAACCTGTTTTTATTTTCTTTAAGGGGAATTGTCAGATTCCCTTTTGACAGCTCATAAGGAACCTCCGAAAGACAGTAAAAAGGCATGAGAATCTTTTGTTTGATATAAAACAAAAATATCAAAACCACTGCCAACATGACAAAACCCATCGTGTTTACCAGCAGGAGCATCTGCCCCTTTATCTGTTTATCTGAACGATAGGTTATTTTGTAATAATATTCTCCCGTCGCAAACATTGCATAATCTGACATTTCTTCCCGTAAAAAATCGTCCACATCCTGCTTTGTATGGTCAGCAGGTGCAATACTATACAAGCCCGTCACCTGTGAATACTCTCCCATACCTGTATACTGTATCAGTTCCTCCAGATTGACCGGTGCCCGCTTTTTTTCCTTCTCAAACGCTATAACAGCCTTCTCTATTCTATTAATGGATACTCTGTACTGACTGTCTGCATTCTGAAAGCTTTTCTGTGTAAGATAAATATTGACTGCACACATCAGCAATAAAAAAACAAAAACAACCAGAAAAATGAGTCTGTTCACTTGCTTCATATTCTATTCCTATCTTTTACAACCGGTGCCAAATTATTAACAACTATATGTCAATACACCAATATACAACACATTGTTAAATAGTATTGCTTATTACCATCAGGTTAGTCAAAGCGATACCCCACACCCCACACAGTCTGTATATGCCGGGGCTTTTTCGGATCCTCCTCTAATTTTTCCCGCAGCCATTTAATATGCACCGTTAACGTCTGCGGCTCACTGTCACTGTCAAATCCCCAGATTTTGTGAAACAGTTCATCTTTGGTCAGCACCTTACCCTTGTTTTCCATCAGATAAATCATCAAATCCAGTTCCTTTACCGTTACAGCCACTTCTGTTCCATCTACATATAAATGCCGCCCCACTTTATCCAGACGGATGTTTCCTTCTATTATTTCTTCCGTTGAGTATCTCCTCTTGAAAATACCCTTTACCTTTGCCAGCAAAATATCAATGTCATATGGTTTTTCGATATAATCATCTGCCCCCAGAAAAAGACCATTTAGCTTATCTTCTTTTCCCTCTTTTGCACTTACGATGATAATAGGAATATTGGCATGTTCCCTGATCTTACTACACACTGCAAAACCGTCTATCCCCGGCAGCATAATATCCAGAATGATAAGCTTTGCAGTTTCTTCTGCATAAACCTCCAAAGCTTCCTCACCAGACAGGGCAAGATAGGTGTCATATCCTTCTGCTTCCAGAAAATCTGCCAGCAGGCCCCCAATTTCCTCGTTATCCTCCACTATGATAATGTCTGCCATAACTTCCCTCCATGCTACAAATATAATCGCCAGATAATGGCAAATCGTCACACTGGTTGCACAATATCGACAGGTCAACAACCTCGTGGCTTCCTCCAAATACTCGAACAAGTGCTGCTGCTTTGCCAGTTGGAACTTAAGAATGCGATTTAATGAAATGGGATTTTACCATCCCATTTCGTTAAGCCAGTTATTCACCTTCCGTTCCCGGTCCCTCAGATTTGCCTGTTCTGATGCTTCTCCAAGAATTCCCAGCTTCAGCTCCCCCTTTATATTACCATCAACAATATATAAAATTCTACTACATTTTGCAGCAACCTTCATATCATGGGTCACCAGCAGTATCGTCGTCCCCTCTGCATTCAGTTTATTCAAAATATTCATCACTTCCTCAGAAGAACTGCGGTTCAATGCACCTGTGGGCTCATCTGCAAAAATTACCTCCGGCCGGTTCATTAAGCTCCGGCAGATGCATGCCCGCTGAAGCTGACCACCGGAAACCTCTGTAATATCGTTATCCGCAATTTCACTGATCTCTAATTTTCGCATCAATTCCTTGCAGTATGCATCAATCTCCTGTCTGGTGCGGTCTCCCTTATCCGACTGATATGCCGGAAGCAGAATATTATCCATTACCGACAGATTCTTTAACATATGCATCTGCTGGAAAATAAAGCCCATATCATTCAGTCTGACTGCAGCGAGCTCCTTCTCACTCAACTCCGTAATATTCTTACCAGCCAGTACCACCTCACCTGCTGTAGGACGATCCATACCGGATACACTGTAAAGTAACGTGGATTTACCGGAACCGGAAGGACCCATAACTGCTGTCATTTCTCCCTTTCCAATGGAAAAACTGACGTTTTTTAATACATTGTTCTGCCTTTTATTCGTGATATACGTTTTACATAAATCCGTTATTTTTAATGCTTCTGCCATAATTTATTCTCCTTTTATCAATTACTGGTTCCAATACTGTCTATTCTATATTATTCATTTCCTGTGGGGAAATTTTTCTTACCTTCTGCATCGTAATTATGCAGGCTGCAACAATCGCCATAAATAATATAACCGGATAGAAAATGTACACTTCCGGGATGTTGATTTCAAATTCGATTTTACTTGCTCCCATTATTTTAAATACCTGTCCCGAAGTAATCTGGGAAAACGGCGTTCCGGTCACGGTTCCCAGCAAAATTCCGGCAAACAGCACTAGCATAATCCGCTTTGTCTGCCAGCTGATCAGTTTGCTGTCAGAAAAACCGATTGCTTTTAGCATACCCATCTCCCCTTGTTCTCTGATTAAAAACATTTTCTGCATCAGCACCACAACCAGAATATTGATGACGATAACCACTGCCAGAATCAGTGACTTTAAAGACCTAAGCTGATCGGATATTCCTCCAATCATACTGTCAATAAATTCAACTACTGTTTGCACCCGTGCACCTGGCATAATCTTTTTTGTCTTATTCATAATCTCTGAAAGCTGCTTTTTATCTGGTCTTTCCTTTAACACTACCTGTATGCCAAAGCTGCCCGCTGCCCTCGAATAATCAATGTCTGTCTTCTCTGGAAAACGGATTCCCTCTCCCATATTATTCATGGACTGGTAAACCGCCGTAATCACATAGGGTTTTTCTTCCTCCCCCATAGTGATATAAACCGTGTCCCCGATATGGGCATCAATTTTTTCCGCAACAATATGCGTAATTGCAATCTCATTTTCGTATACCGGAGGCTCTCCCTCATCATAAAAATACTGGTGGATATCCGTACCTAATCCCTGAAGAGAAAAAGAATTATAGCTCTTTTCTCCATTCCGTACCTTAAAGCGGAACGCCGCCTCCTGCATGACCTTGGAAACCTCAATACCTTCCTGTTCCAGACTGTCTTTTACCTCATTCATATAGGTATAATACTGATCCTTATCCCCGGATAAAATCAGCTCTGACAACCTATCCTCCTCATTGATACAAAAATCACAGTCCGTTGCCCCAAACCATGCAATTATACTTTCAGAACAAAGCGTATTGATCGTATTGACAGGCATAACCACAAGCCACACTCCAACTGCACTGGTAACCAACAAAACCAGATATTTCTTTAGCTCACAAAACACATCATTTCCTGCCAGAAATGTAGTTGGTTTCCATTTAGAACCGGACAGCCTAAGCAGTCCTTTTTTCCCAAAACGCTCCCCATTGTTTCCACTGCGGATGGCATCCATTGGTGTCAGTTTCTTTATTTTTCCTGTAGAAAAGTAACCAAACGTCACCACAACGCCGACAATCATGATGCTGACCATCCCCTGCAGCCATACTCCCTGCCCCTTATTTTCTATCACAATATTCTCTGTCACCTGCATAAGCAGTGTCCTGCTAAATGGGATACTGGCGGCAAAACCAAACAGGCTTCCGCAAAGGGCAATCACAAAATACTTTGATAGATAAAGCTTCCGGATTGCCATGTCCTTCATCCCAATCGCTTTCATAATTCCGATTTCTTTGTAGTCCTCATTTATCGTGAATATAATAATAAACCGAAGCATAATGACAGAAATGATCACCAGACAGAGGCTGACTACCAGCAAAACTGCCGCTACAATCATATCCATTATGTAAGTGGTCTTGATTAAAGCCTGATTGCCTCCAAACATCACATTTAAGCCCACATCATTATACTCCTGTTCAAACGCTTCCTGATTGTCCCAGAGCACCGAATAATTCCTTCCATATGGCAGACCGCTTTTTAAAAGCATTTCCCGAAAATCTGCCTCACTTATGATGTAACGCTCTGCTCCCATCATGTCCGATCCCATAAAGGCATCCTTAAAGAAGCCCTTAATCTCAAACTTCTTCCGATATCCGTTATCCGTATGAATATATATCATATCTCCGGGCTTTAAACCATTGCTCTGCATGGTGTGCCGCTTTAGATAGATCGTTCCGTCCTCCATATCGGTAATCTGGTGATTGCCCGTATCAAAAAATTTCTGCTGCGCAATATGAAAACTGCTTAACATTGCCGTGTTGTCCAACTCAAATTTCCCATTTTTCCCTTTACTAAACTGATTTTTTGACAGATAGAGCATGTCATCAACTGTATAACTCTCCACGCTGTCCGATTCCTTTAAAAATGCTTCCGCTTTTTTATCATCTTCGGATAAATCATCTTTACTTCCCCCCATTGTAACAAAAATAAAGTCCGAAATTCCGGATTCTTTCATAAAATAATCCGTTCCGTTCATCACAACCAACAGATTATTCAGGCTTCCTGCAATAAAGGTGGTCGCCAAAAAAATAAAAATCAACAGAATCAGATTCATGGACTTTTTGCGTTTTAAATCTTTTTTTAATATCTTCAGATTCATACTCTGCTCCTTTCCCTTTCGTTTCTGTTGATAGTATAGGTGGTAAATTATTAAAAAATCCTTAAATGACAGAAGAGTAAATATTGCTTATTTTTCAATAGTTTCCCGCTGCCATTGTCACTAATATGTCACTAGTAAAATGAATTATACAACAAAATTATATCTTAATAATACTTGTTTTATGGCACTGTCTGCAATATAGAGGAAAATTATCTAAGCGGGGATCCTGATATATCTTATGAAGTTTTCTTTTTGTTCCTTACAGCTACTTTCTTGACTAAGATTTCACATTGTGATATTTTCGTAACAAGGAGGCTTAAAACAGGTGAACGAACGTGTGAAAATATTAAAAAAATCCTTAGGTTTAACATTAGAAAATTTGGTCGTAAACTTGGGGTTGGTAAGACTTTTATTAATAAAACCGAAAACAGTTCCATCAGAACTCTATCAACGAACAGAACAATAGTTACTTTTACAGGCCAATCAGCCGAACACATGAAGAACAGCCATGCAGACCAGTACCATGATTATTATAAAAACCAAACAAGGAGGCTTACTATGCCACGTAAGAAAAAAGCAGACGTCAACCGTCTCATTACACTATTAAATGAAACTTATGGAACCAAATATAAATGTTACCTAAACTATGAAACACCATTCCAGCTACTGATTGCCACTATGTTAAGTGCCCAGTGTACCGACGCCAGAGTAAATATCGTAACAAAAGATTTATTTACAAAATATCCAACGGTAGAACGCTTTGCCAATGCAGATTTAGCAGAATTGGAAAAAGATATATACTCTACAGGATTTTATAAGAATAAAGCAAAAAATATCATTGCCTGTTCCAAGAAGCTATTAGAACTTTATAATGGGGAAGTTCCCTCTGATATCGATCAGCTGACTGCCCTTGACGGTGTAGGCAGAAAAACTGCGAACGTCATCCGCGGTAATATTTTCCACGAGCCAAGCATCGTTGTGGACACCCATGTAAAGCGGATTTCAAACAAGCTGGGGCTTACGGACAGCGAAGACCCTGTCACGATTGAAAAAGAATTGATGAAGATTCTGCCAAAAGAGCAATGGATTTTATATAATATCCAGATTATCCAGCACGGCAGAACCGTATGCATTGCACGAAAACCAAAATGTGAGGAATGTACGCTGGCTGAGATCTGCCCATCGAGAAAATAATATTCGAAAAAATACCATTTTAAATAGGCACTTTATTCACCAGTATCTAATAGTCTGGCATCATCAACTATTTGCTCCAAGCCAAGGTTAAACTGTTCATCCCCGCCAAAATGACCTACATCCCATAGAAACACCTCTTTTTCTGCTGCAAAGATTCTTTCTTACCAAATTTTATCACGCTGTTCCCTATATATTCACCCTGCCAATGTTGCCTTCACATACTCCCACTTAATTTCCTCCGACTGCCACACACCATTATCCGACAGCCAAAAATGGTATCCGTCTTCCACCATTTTCTTTGTATCAATTACCAGTACAACTGGCTTTCCATGACGCTTTCCAACTACTTTCGCACTTTCTACATCTGTTGATAAATGTACATACTGCCGGTTCATCTTTAAAATCCCTTTTTCTCTGATACTTTTCAAAAAGCGTTCAGCCGTTCCGTGATACAATTCATCCGGTGGCATCATCTCTTTCATTTCTACATCCACATGAACCGAATGTCCCTGATTTGCCCTGATTTTTGTTTTATCCTCATTAAAAGAATATCGCTTCTTATTATTTTCCCTGACAATCCGCTCTAAAACGGTCAAGTCAATATAACGTCCCGAAGCATTGATGCCAGAGAGTAATTCTTGTGTATCTGCCCATCCATTTTCATCTAACGTGATTCCAATGACCTCCGGCTTATGCCGTAAAATCAGGCTGATAAATTTTCCCAGTTCTATATCATTTTGTTGCTTTTTCATTTCCTACCTCCACTATCTTCTCCATCACATAATTCGTCAGGAAAACACCATTTCTTTCTACCCTCTGTTCCCTGACTACTTTATACCCCCTCTTTTCAAAAAAAGGTTTTGCCGTAATAGATGCATGCGTAGTAATATTCTCCTTCCCAACTACCTGTTCTAATTTATCGCAAATAACCGATGCCGTTCCTCTGCCCTGATAGTCTTTATGAACATATAACCGATCTAAATATCCATCCATAGCTATGTCACCAAAACCGATAATCTGATTCTCTTCAACTGCAACTACCGTAAAATGAGATAAAAATGATTTATCCCATGCCTCTAAATCCACATATCCGGTTGCCCATACATTTAACTGCTCCTTCGTATAATCCTTTGCATTAACAAAATGAACGGTATCATGGAACAGTTTCGCCAATTGTTCGCAATCCTGTGATTTGTATTTTCTAATAACCATTCCCACATTACCATCCTTCCATTTTACAATCCTTAGCTAATATAAACGTAAGTACCGCAAAAACTGCGGACAATATTACAAATAGCAGCTACATCCCGTTCCACCTTATTTCTTATTGGCATAATCCCTCACATATCAATGTCCTGCTCTCGCTTTTATCATATACTGTACAGTGTCATTGATCGCTCTGATAGCCAGAAAAGTAAATATAAGCAGTAAGACTATTTCCACAAGTCCGTCTATCAGATTTCTTCTATTTTTCCGGCTGCTGTCAATCTCCACATCACATTTATATCTCTGGTCAGATATCTGCCTTGCGAAAAAAATCCCCAGAAACAGCCATATACATGTACCAAAAACCAGCATCCCTTCAAAAAACAGGATATCTTTCCCAACACCAGAATACCGATACAAAAAGCAGATATCATAAATAAGCAGGGCAATCACAATAATACCCGTTAGTACTGACAGCATGATACTGTCATAGTTCTTAATCTGCCCATTCCTCACCACATTTTCCGTTCTGGGAAGCTGTTCTAAATCCTTATTAAAATTCCGCTTATCTACTGGTACTTCATATCCGTATTTCCACAACCTTTTCAAATAAAGTACTGCATCCATGTATCCCACCCATAAACCAGCAGTCAGCATACCCAGCGGCCAGATGGCACATATGAATACTACTTCCACCTCAGCTGGAAAATACCACAGGATATCTTCACCATTCAGAAAAATGCACCAATCCACGACTGCCAACACCGAAAAAATCACTGCCATTTTCATATATAAGCTTTTATCTTTTTTATCATACTTTATTTTAGTCATTCTCGGGTATCCTTTTCCCCTTCCAACTTATATTTATTTGGTGATTGTGCAACTATTTTTTCAACTATATTTCAAAATATAATTCAGTAATTATACGTTGCATTCGTCTTTTTTATCCTCTCATACCCTTCAAGCACCACACACCCAGCTGCGTAACACAAAATATCCTTCCAATCAAATACAGAACCGATCAGCACCCGTAAAAACACATTTTCTTCCAGCCCCAAAACTCTTACCAGATTAAAATACTGCAAACCTTCTACTCCCGCTGCAAAAAAGAAAACATATAGTGCAATCAGCACCTCAATAATCAACAGCAGCAGAAATATAACAAAATAACGCCACCTACCAGCCTTTACTTTCCGCTCCACTCCAGCTCGTGACATTTCCCCGTATTCAATTCCTTCTTTTTTGTCTTGGTTTTGTAAGTTCATAACTTTCCTCTATCATCCGTTTTACATCCTCATCCGGCACAGTTCCATTGAGAATAATAGAATTCCAGTGCTCCTTGTTCATATGATATGCGGGTATCACCGCATCAAATGCATCCCGCCAGAAATCCCGCCACTCAGTATCACACTTTACATTCAGCCAGATATTCCCCTGCCGTTCATAAATACAGACAAAAGTTTTTTTATTTTTCCTATGGCGCATTAACGTCCAGTTAGCATCATGAAAAGGGTAATCCTCTATGACATCCGAAAAAATGCTGCAAAATTTGATTACTTCTTCTCTTGTTTTCATCATCTTTGTATGGCCACACTCCTTCCCTTTTATTTTTCAAAGATGGGACAATACGATCACTTTTGCGTCTTTTGACAAAGGATTCCGATTCCCATAATCAAATAGGCAATACATTTTTCCATTATTTTCCTTTACCTGTTGTTTCGAAATATTCTCTCCATTCCGTGACAGCCACTTTACTGTCTCAAACGACACCGATTCAATATGCATGGCTCTTGCCGCCACTTTCGAATCATATCCTTCCCGATGCAGGGAAATTTCTTCCGTACCTCCATTTTTGAAAAATGTCTGATATATTCCTTTTTCAATCGGCTCTGTTTTTGCCCATGAAGGACGACTCTTGGCATTTTCCCTTAAATAGTAATCATAAATTAACAGATCATCCAAGATATCAAAAGAAAATCGTTTCTGCTCCATGCTGCTTTTATCACATTTATAAAACCATTCTTCACAAAAACCCCTTAATATTTCATACCGTGCCTCTCGCTTAAAACCAATTCCATATAATTGCCTATCTTCATAATACTTTCCCAATGCTTCATAAAATGCATAAGCCGATTCAAAAAATGGTATCAAATAGGAAAGCACATGTTCGAACTGATCACTGTTGTAATAAACCTCCACCATTTCCTCCACTTTTTTCAAACCGAGAATTTCATCATAAGATATCCACTTTGTGCTTAACACTTCATAAGGCTGAAAGTCCTGATGTTTTAATTCATATTGCTCTGTCTGCTCTTCCATGTAAGAGCCTTTCAGCACTTTGAGAAATCCCAGCTGCAACTGATTCGGTTTCATTTCATAGGCTCTGTTAAATGATTCTTTAAATGTGATAAAATCTTCATATGGAAGCCCGGCAATCAAGTCCAGATGCTGGTGGATATTGCCAAATCCCCTGATTGCCAACATCGTCTTCTTTAACTTATCTATATTCATTACCCGCCTGATTTCCCATATTGTCTGATCATTAGTAGACTGTAAACCAATCTCTAACTGAATCAGTCCCGGACGCATCTGCCTGAATATTGCAAGCTCTTCTTCTCCAATTAAATCTGCCGCCACCTCAAAGTGAAAATTTGTCACTCCATTATCATGCTCCAGAATATAACGCCAGATGGCAAGAGAATGCTCTTTGTTACAATTAAAGGTCCTGTCAATCAGCTTCACCTGAGGGACCCCGTTATCCAGAAAAAACTGAAGCTCTTTTTTTACCAGTTCCATACTACGGAACCTTACCTGCCTGTCAATAGAAGATAGGCAATAACTACAGGAAAACGGACATCCTCTGCTGGTTTCATAATATAATATTTTATTTTGAAAACGGGACAAATCATAATAAATAAATGGAATTTCATCTAATAACATCTGCTTTCGCACATGGTTTTGATGAAGCCGGTTATACCCGTCACGATAGACAATGCCGGACACATTACGGTATAAATCTATTGATATTCCATCCCCCTGCTGACCCGCAGCATCTGTCACATTTTCCGAATAATAATTATGCTTATTATCCATCATATGCCATACCTTTACCAAATCATAAAAAGCGGCTTCCCCCTCACCCTGCATAATCCCTTCCACAAAGGTATTTGCTTCCAACAGCTTCAGGCTGTCATAACTCACCTCCGGCCCTCCCAGCCAGATGTGAATATCTGGTAAAACTTTATGAAGTTCTTTTGCAATGGTTAAAATCTCGTGAATATTCCAAATATAACAGGAAAAAGCAGCCACCGCTGCCTTTTCCTGATAAATGGACTGCAAAATCATATCCAGATTATGATTGATAGTATACTCCCTAACTACAATCTCCGGCAGTCCTTTGGTATCTGAAAATACCATATCATCCCCATTTTGCTGTTTTCCCCAAAAAGAATCCTGATAAAACTGCTGCTTTGTATAGGCTTCCAGATTGTACACAGCCAGATTAGAGTGTACATATTTTGCATTTAATGCTGCCAGAATAATTTTCATACCTTCTCCCCTTCATCAGACTTATACTCTCCAGATTCAAACAGGATTCACACCTTTCCGGCCAGATAATTAATAAACTGCTGTGCTGTACGCCCGGAAATACCACCGTGGGAAAGCTCCCATTTATTAGCTTCTGCACATAATTCTTCCTCTGACAAAGTGATTGCCGGTTCCTTCTTTGCCAGTTCGGTAACAATATGGAAATATTCTTTCTGGTTCGGCCTGGAAAAGTTAATGGTAACACCAAAACGGTTTACCAAGGAAAGCTTCTCCTGCATGGTATCCGACCGGTGCAATTCCCCACCGTCCCCATGTTCCAAATCATTTCTGTCATTCCATGTTTCCTTAATCAGATGCCTTCTGTTAGAGGTCGCATAAATCAATACATTATCCGGCTTCGTCTCCACTCCGCCTTCTATGACTGCCTTTAAAAACTTATATTCAATCTCAAATTCCTCAAAGGATAAATCATCCATATATATAACAAATTTGTAGTTTCTGTTTTTCACCATAGAAATCACTGTAGATAAATCTTTGAACTGGTGTTTGTAAATTTCAATCATACGGAGTCCCCTGTCATAATACTCGTTAATAATTGCTTTAATGCAGGTAGACTTTCCTGTACCGGAATCACCAAACAGCAGACAGTTATTAGCGGGTTTTCCCTCCACAAAAGCTTCTGTATTATCAATCAGCTTCTTTTTTTGAATCTCATATCCCACCAAATCATTTAAAACAACATTTTCTGTATTATTAATTGGGTAAATATGTACCCGCTCCCCCACATTACGAATACGAAACGCCTTATTAAGACCAAACATCCCCACTCCGTAATCTGCATAAAATTTTGTCACTTCCTGAAAAAAGCCTTCTTCATCCTCACATTTTTCCAATCTTTTTGACAAAGCACGAACTTTGGAGGAAACATTATAATTATACATTCGCTCTTTTTTTCCAATTGCTTTATAGCTGGATATGGTAGAAAAACAGTCAATCCCCAGCTCCTTTTCAATCTCATAAAAATTATAATCAAATAATGCCTTAAAAATCTTAAAATCATTCTTTGCAAAATGATTAACACTGCCCTCATTTGCCCCAACCTTTTCACTGGTAAGGGTAAATGAGTTTTCATTGGTCATCATCACAAAAGTCAGATAATTATGCCATAAATTATCATCAAACCCATAATCAGTCGCCAAATCCAACAATCTCTTGATTTCACCATAAATACGGGTAATCAGGCTTTCCCTGCTGATATGCTTCTTATCCTTCATTTCCTCCAGCTTTGATGCACTAAATGCAGATGAACTGCCAAGAACATTATCCTTATACCAGTCAAAATCTTCAAAAATGCCTGCTAGCTGCTTTAAAATACTATCTTCACCCAAATCCCTGTAAACGATTAGCTTTGATACCTGTTTATACATATCTATTACCTCTTTCAATCATTTCATATTCTATCTAACTATTATAATTTCTATATTCATCACAAAATCATAATCATATATCCTGGCAGTCTAGTTTTGTCCGATTATATCCCGAATCACTTCTCCGGCAATCATCAGACCGGCTACTGTCGGAACAAATGCAATACTTGCCGGAATTCTCTGCTTTACTACCGGTTCTTCCTCAGAGTATAATACCTTCACATTATGAATTCCCCGTTTTTTCAGTTCTTTCCGCATAACCTTCGCCAGCGGGCACACAGATGTTTTCTCAATATCCGCAATCCTAAATAATTCCGGATGGAGTTTATTTCCGGTTCCCATACAGGAAATAACTTTTGTCGCTGCTGCCTTTGCCTGTTCAATCAGACTGATCTTCGCCGTCACATTGTCAATGGCATCCACAATATAATCATACCCGGAAAAATCAAAAACACCTGCTGTTTCCGGAAGATAAAAACACTGAAACGTATTCATTATAATATCAGGATTGATGGACAGTGCGCGCTGTTTCATAACGTCTACCTTTGACATCCCCACTGATTCTCTGACAGCAATAATCTGGCGGTTACAGTTGCTTTCACTTACTACATCTTTATCGCAGATATCCACCCTGCCTACACCGCTTCTGACTAATGCCTCTATTGTATGTCCACCGACGCCTCCGACTCCAAATACCAGAATCTTTGCCCCTTTTAGTGCATTGATTCCTTCTGTCCCAATCAGGCTTCTGGTACGGGATAAAAAATCCTCTTCTGGAAGCACAGATGCATCCATTGCCACATTTTCCATTCTATTATGTTCTTTTCCACCTTCTACTTCCATTTTCCTGTCATTCCTTATATATTGTTTTCCTGTTCTGAAAACCGTTTTCTGCCTTTGCTCTGTCTCTTAACAGTCATTTTTTCGCCATTTATGTATTTAACTGATCATAGCTTACCTGTCATTATCGTACATCCTTACTCCATTATCTCCCCGGTATCCATGTTTACATTGCGTACATTAATTCCATTTACCTCCACGCTGTCATTCACTTCAATCATAATATATTGTCTGCCATCAATATATCTGGTTTCTACCAAATCGGTCCGTTCAGGTTTTACCTTAATCACTACATCCGGCATCTTAATATCAAAGCTTCTGGTGCTCGCAACCGTTGCAGCAGAAAACTTTGGTTTTTCCTCATTGCATACAATACTGTCAAAAGCCGTTTCAAAACTCTCTATAGCCTCAGCTTTTACTCCGCTGTCCTCTAAAAGCTTTTTCATATCCAGCTTGTCCAGTTCCGGTGGTTCCGGTGCATCCTTTCTCACTTCCACATATTCATTAAGATTCTCATGTATTGTTTTTACTGTTTCAAAATCACACTGTTCCCCTAATGTATTCTCAATAATGTCCTGAAATGTCTCCTGCTGTGCCTTAAAAGACAATGGGGCACCACAGCCCAATGTCCGGTCTATAAAATCCTCCTGCATTAACTCCGAATTTTTCGTGTAATATAAAAGTCCGTGTATATCTGTCATACGGTCATTAAATGCAGGAAATAAGAATCCATGTACCGGAGCAGATACCACCCAATCCCTGATACGGCTCTCTATATGATTTGTCTTTTCATTATAACATAATCCGGCATCTGTCAATTTCACAGGACAGATACTGCAGAGCAGGTAGTCATATACATAATCAGACGCATCATCATTTTCTATTCCATCTAAAGTCTGCCCTGGCACATCATACACTCCATATACCAGAATGATATAATAATTCTCTCCATACTGATATGTATCAATGACTTTATTATAAAATTCCTCTACTAATGCATTCTCTTCCAATTTTGAATTCTTAAGCTTCATTAAAAATTCCTGTGTTCCGCCATCCTGCTCCTGTACAGCCGGAAACTCCATATTCAACAGATTTTTTCCCAATGTACCGGATAATGTTGACTTAAATATCGTAAAATATTTAAAATTTTCCTCTTCCGTTAACGTAAGAAAAGTCTGTGCCAGTTCTGTTTTCTTATTTTTATCTCCATCTACATAACAACCACAGATTCTTGTAATCGTACAATTCTCCGGAGTAAACTGTTTCTTTATTTCATTAATCTCTTTCTTATTCATTCTTCTCTCCTAATCTTAAGTAATCTCTTTTTTATCATATCACAGGACCCCAAAAGAAACAACTTTGGAAAATTCTTGTTTGGCTTACTAGGGACGCTTTCAACATGAGGGGTTGGTGGGGTTCGCTGTGGAGAAATACTTGCTGTTCTCGTTCGTCCCCGCTTTCGCTCCTTCGCACACATAGCGGTACTAAACTCTTGGACGTCTGCGACATCCAATCGTTAAGTACCGATGGGTGCGAAAGTCCTACCGAGAAACAGCAAGTATTTCTCCACAGCTTAGACTCTTCAAAGACTCATGTTGAAAGCTGTTTACTGGTAGAATCAACACAAGAATTTATTTGCCTCCGGCGGGGTAGGGGATATTTGTTCTGGGTGGAAGGTAGTCTCGTATCCAATATTGCTTTTCTTACCGGATGGTAATAAATAATATTTTAAAGTCCAATAGCTAACCGGTCACAATAGTACCAGCTGTGCCGCCCGCAGGGCAGAAATTCTTGTTCATTCTGCCAAGTAACAGCTTCCATGGCACCTGTATTGTATCACCGACCAGCAGGAATCTATGGATATAGGGTTCTTAAGAAAGACCTTGTGGAAACGTCGGTACTTAGAGGGTAGCCTGCTTGCAGGATAGCCTCTTATGTACCGTTACGTTGGAATATTGAGTGCAAACGTGTCTTTCGTAGAACCCTATATCCATAGATTCCTGCGTCCGCCCTCACCCGCCATGGAAGCGTCCCCCTTCGTAAGATAAACAAGAATTTTCTTTATATGATTTGATAGCCTGCCTCAGAAAGCACCTGCAAAGCTTTTTCATAGTCCTCGTTTTTTGTCAGTATATAATCGGTATTAAACGTTGAAACTGCAAATATTCCTATTTCATTTTCTGCAAGCAGCAAAGCTATCTTTGACAAAATACCAATCAATGAAAAATCCAGAGTTCCTTGTATCCGAAAGGCATTCCATCCGTCCTCTCGTTCTATTACATTAACCGGACATTTTTCGGTAATACATACCACAGATTTTTCTTCGTCCGTTTTCCCTATGAAACAATATTCCGATTCTAAATCAATTTCTGAAAAATCTTTCACTTTGCAAATACTAAAATGATAATCCAGTCTCTTTAATTTCATAAATACACTCATTCTTTGATTATTATAAATATTATTAAACTGTTCTATTTCCAATTACTATAATGCTGTTCCTTTTGCGGGAACAAAAAAGCTGTCATATTCGCTTTCTCCATCTCAAGAAGCCAAAGCTTTTTATCGATACCACCTGCATATCCTGTCAGATTCCCTTTCGTTCCAACCACTCTGTGGCATGGTATCATCAAAGATATGGCATTATGACCAACTGCGCCTCCAACTGCCTGGGCAGACATATGCCCCTGCCCTCTTTGCTTTGCAATTTCATTGGCTATTTCCTTGTAAGTCATTGTCTCACCAAAGGGAATTTTAAGCATGATTTCCCAAACAGCTTTACGGAAAGGGGTTGTTTCCATAGATAATAATGGCATAAAATCAGGTTCCTTTCCGCTAAAGTAAATGTCCAGCCATTCATCTGCCTGTTCAAAAACCGGCAGATTCTTTAACTGATATTCCCCTATAAGCGTTGTTCCAAAATATTTTTGCCCATCAAACCATAATCCGATCAATGCTTTTCCATCACTTGCAAGAGTAATTCCCCCGATAGGTGAATTATAATGATGAATATATTTCATCTCCTGCACCTCCACCCTTGTAACCAATTTTACTTTGCAAACTCTGTTTGTTGCGATAATCACCAAATGTACATGCAAACACCCACGTTCAGTTCGTTATTTGCACAAATTGATTGCCTGCTTACCCGCCTATCTACTCACGTGCCATTGCGACGCAAACTACCTTATCACTCTTCAAAATAAGAGATATATTTAATCTCATGTTTACTATCTGGAAACAGATACGTAAATAAATCCACAAAATAATCATCCGTCATGCTGGCCATAAAATCCACCACAATCTGATCAGGCTCTGTCAACTCCAAATAACCCTCATTTCCATAGGTTGCTGTATTTTCTTTCACAAAATGAATGTGATGCTTATAAATAATCGTATTTTGATCCCCTGATTGCAGATCCTTCAGAAGCCTTTCATACATTAAATGAAACATCGGGCGAATACTGTTTTTATAAGTCTTTTCCACTGCTTCATTAAAATAAATTTTCTGGTAGTTCTCTTTCTTTGTTGCCTTAATCGCCCTGTAATATTCATCATCCATTACGATACAATCTCTTCCGTAGCTGTTCTCCACAATATTTACAATCAGATTATTAATAATCTCAGGATTGCTTTTCCCAAATGCCTGTTCGTCGAAAATACTATCATCCTCAATCAGATTCGCCCGTTTGGCATCCTGTCTGTCTTTCCCCAAATATGCAATCATATCGCAAATCCGAACCACACATGCTTCTAATGTATAGGGCACCAGCTTTCCAATTGCCTGTTCGTCTACATAACATTCCTTATACTTTTTCTCAAAATCCGAGAAATCTCCCATTCCTGCCGGCCGGTATTCCTGCATGGCAAACTCCCCATTATGGCAGAGAATTCCATCCAATGTCTGTAGACTGACATTCCGGTTTAAAATCCCATCCAAAACCCGGACACTATGAACATTATGATTAAAATATTTTCCTGTATGTTCCTTCAGGCACTCATTCAAATATCGTTCTCCTGCATGACCAAACGGCGTATGACCAATATCATGTCCAAGCGCAATCGCTTCGATCAAATCCACATTTAAGCCCAGTAACAAGCCAATATTTCTGGCAATCCTCGAAACCAGCTGAACATGTAATGCACGTCTTGTAATATCATCATTTTTATAAAAAGAAAAAACCTGAGTTTTATCCGCATACCGGTTATAATATGGCGTATGCATAATTTTCTCACAATCTCTGATATATGCCGGTCTCAGCAGCTTATTCCGGTCCCAGTCCTGCTTTCTGCGAATTGCATCCTCATCCCTTGTACGGTATGGATTCTGATATCCCTTTTTCCGATCCTCTAAAATTCTTTCCTGTAATTCCTTTGATAAATCATAATATTTTCTTTGGCTCATTTTTTCCTCTTCCGTTCATGATTACTAAGTATCACCTTATCATCAATTTATGTAACCACCGATAAAATCAAAAATCTTATTATAATAGGTATCCGGTTCTGCATATCTGCAATCCTCATGTGTTCCTGTTGTAATGGTCAGTACCTCATGAGGGGAAGCAATCGCCTGATCCAGTTCCTTTGCCATATCCTCTGTCACATAGGTATCATTTTGTCCACGGATCAGCAAAATAGGCACGGAAGTTTTCTTCACCTGCTTTACAGCATCCGCTTCTTTCAGACTGTATCCCGCCCAGACTTTCATAACGGGGTTTATCATATGTAAAAATGGAAATACCGGCCATTTTTCATATCTTGTCTTGTATTCCTTTTTAGTCACTTCCCACGCATTGTTATAGGCTCCCTCTGCCACAATCGCCTTGACAGAGCTTTTAATTGGCTCTCCTGAAAGCATAAGTGCAGTATCAGCTCCCATATCTATTCCATGGATTACTATTTCCGCAGAAGGATTTGTCTCTAAAATAACATCCATCCAATTAATTACATCTAAACGGTCAAGCCAGCCCATACCAAGAAAAGAGCCTTCACTTTCACCGTTCCCCCGTAAGTCCGGCATCAGAATGTTATATCCTTCTCCATCATAATGCATGGCTATATCATAAATATCTTCCATATTACCATTATAACCATGTAAAATTACCACCCATTTGTTATTAGCTGCATCCGTCACAACCTGCCTCGCTACTAAAATACTCTTATCATCTGCTTCCAGTGTAAGCTTTTCCCTCTTTACCTTCGTCAGCCAGTCCTTAACCTTTCTGTCCTCATTAGATTTATTTGTACTGACAGCCCCTGAAACCGTCATACCTGCAAGACATTGACGATTTCCGTTTCTTCCCCGAATCATCATATTTCTGGAAAGCAAGAAGCCTGCTACTGCGGTAACAATGCTAATTACCACTGCCAGTTTAACGATAGTCCAGATTCCTTCTAATATCGTACCGATAACATGACCTATTGTAATTTTGTCTTTGACAACTTCTATTGGCTTTAAGCTATTATCTACATATGTATTATCTTCTAAATCCAGTGATTTTTCCTTAGTATCTTCTCTTTTTTCTAATTTTTCCCCTGTTTCCGTTCTCTTTACGTCTTTTACTTTCGGCTTTTTTGCAGCTCTTTCTTTTGCAACTCGCATCTCTGCTTCTTTCTTCTCTTTTGCTGCTTTTTCCTTTGCAAGCCTCTCCTCTTCTCTCGCCTTTGCTTCCCTTTCTTTTGCAAGTCTTGCCTCTTCTCTCTCTTTCGCTTCTTTTTCTTTCGCAGCTCGCATCTCTGCTTCTTTCTTCTCTTTTGCTGCTTTTTCCTTTGCAAGCCTCTCCTCTTCTCTCGCCTTTGCTTCCCTTTCTTTTGCAAGCTTTGCCTCTTTCTCCCGCTCCTTCTTTATTTTCTCAGCAGATTCTCTTAACGTGTCTTTCTTTTCTTCAGCGGTCCTGACATTCTTTTCCTGCACCTTTTTATTAAGCTGCTCTTGTGCATCTCTTAATACCTTTGCCACTTCTTCGTCTCTGACTTTGTCTTTTGCCTCATTCAAGTTCCTTCCTGTAAGAATCTTATCCTCATTTTCCATACAGAACCTCCTAGTTTCCTCTTCCCATATTAACAGTACATGTGAATCACTTCCAGTACTCTTCTCACCTCATCAATAGGAATCTGTCCCGGAGCTGAACTCTTTCCTATAGAAGCAAATGTAACCGCTGAACCAAATATCTCTCCTGCCAGCCGGCTAATTACACCTTTCCCGCTCATAGACATAGTAATCACGGGCTTTATCCCTCCCGTTGTCTTATACTTCTGCGTTGCACAAAGCAATGTCAAAACATCTCCCTCACTTTGCGGCATAACTGCTATCTTAGGAATATCTGCCCCATTTTGATCCATAAAACATAAACGCTCCACAATCTCTTCTTCAGATGGTGTTTTATCAAAATCATGATTACTGGCAACCACATATACACCAATTTCATGGGCATTTTTACAAATTTGCCGTAACAAATCCTCTTCCATATAAGCTTCTACATCAATTAAATCTATGTAACCACTCCTACATACTCTTTCACACAGACATCTGTAATCTCCACTGGAAATTTCCGCATTACCTCCCTCACGCTTAGTCCGAACGGTAAATAATAATGCTATATTTCCTATAATCTGACGCAATTCCATCAGCAGACCTTCCATTTTCTCCCAGTTCTCCATATCTTCATACCAGTCTGCCCTGAATTCGACAATGTCGGGGGACTCTCTAGAAACCAATTGTGCCTGCAATAATATATTTTCTCTATTTTTTTCAACAATAGGTACACATATTTTAGGCATCCCATTTCCAATTTCAATTCCCCGTATTTTTACTCCTTTTTCCTCCATACAACTGCACATCTCCGATTATCCCATACTATATTTATCATAACATATTCATACAGAAATGGCTATTTCTTCATAAATTCTTAAGAAACAGCCATTTTACATCTTCCTATTCATCTCTTGCCATTAAACGTCTTGCTTCTAATTTTTTTACTGCCTGATCGATCTGTTCCCGCATAGAATCCGTTGTGTTAGTGGTTTCTCCATAATTCAAATACGCTAATATGGTAAGCATTTCCGATTCACTATCAACAAAGTATCCTGTTCCTTCCTGTTCCATATTCCCAACATTTTTTACCAATTCCAGCATTTTATTAGGCAACATCCTATAATCCCATGGACCAACCGTTCTTTCTAACATAATACTCGCCTCCACACCTTTCATTCCCTTAATAGTATACAATACTATCCATTATTTGGGAATACTTATTTCTTTTTCACCCATTGAATACATTCTATAAAATTCAGGATATTCTTATCATTTTCTCCACAATTTTCCGGTAAAACATCTAATAATTTCCGATTTGGTGTATACTGATAATTGCTCTCTATGATCTGCCAGTCCCAATTTTTTTCTTTCCACAATTGATAAAGGTGCTCCTTTAATTGGTCATGTTCATAAAGTACTTTAATCGTAGAATCCATTCCGTATGAATACGGTGTGTGATTTTGAAGATAAACCCTCTTCACAGCATAACCAGTCTTCAGATCAGAAGAAACAGCTGCAATAATATCATAATAGCCCTCTTCTGCAATCCAACAATGAAAATCAGAATCGTATGATGCAAATTGCTCTTTGGTTAATTTAAATCCTATCTTTTTTTCTTCTCCTGGTTCTAAAAAGATCTTTTCAAAAGCTTTTAACTCTTTAACTGGTTTCGGAAGCGTAGAACATACATCCGATATATAGATCTGTATTACCTCTGAACCCGCTAGCGCCCCCTTATTTTTTAGTCCTATTGAAAAATGCAGATTATCGGTGAAACATTCTTCTTCTATTTGAAAATCCTTTAATTCAAATGTCGTATAAGAAAGTCCAAATCCAAATGGATATGCCGGCAAAACTTTCTTCTTATCATAATAGCGATATCCAACATAAATTCCCTCTCCATAATTCACTTCATATCCCTCTCCCGGAAAATTGAGAAACGTCGGAGTGTCCTCATAATGCTTTGGAAAAGTCAACGGAAGCTTACCGGACGGATTCCGTTTTCCTGTCATCAAATCTGCCAAAGCATGTCCCCCTTCCATTCCCGGCAGGAAGCATACAAAAACAGCATCTAAAGCATCTGAGACTTCAGAAAAATCTATCGGACCACAAACATTTAATACAAGAGTCAGCCGGAATGAATACTGCTTTTTTAGGCATTTTAATTGTAAAAGCTGTTCCAAATCCTCCTTTTCCAGTTCTAAATCTTTTCGATCATTTCCTTCCATGCCTCCTACTTTTGCAATATAAATTATATGACCTACTCCGTTTTTATCCAAATAATTCTCATCGTCGGATATAAAACTGCAATCTGAATGCACTATAACACTATCAGAACCTAATACAGTACGCAATTCTTCTACAAGATCAGAGGTTCGGTTGGTATGAATTCCGGCACTTCCGGTTCCACACTCCAGAAGCCTTTCTGAACCGCTGCCCAGAAGAAGAATTTTTTCATCTTTTTTCAATGGAAATGCTCTCTTTTCATTTTTAAGGAGCACAATTCCCTCCACCGCAGCTTCATATGCCGCCTTCCTTGTCGCTTCTAAAAGAGCATCTGTCAAAAATACTTGTTTTCCATCTGATGCTTTTGTCAAGGGTACTGTGCACTCTCCTATTCTCACTTCTTGTTTTTGCCCCAGCACATCCTGCCTGCAATATTGAATTGTTCTAAGCAGACGTTCTACTGCCTGATTCAATACCTCCTCTGACAGTTTTCCCTCTCCAACTGCCTCTATAATCGGTTCAGCGGAAATAGGTCCCGGCATAGCTAAGTCATTTCCTGCCTGAATTGCTTCTACCGGATGATAAACTGCTCCCCAATCAGAAATCACACTTCCTTCAAATCCCCAATTTTCTCTCAGCTCTTTTGTCAAAAGCCAGTAGTTTTCTGTACACGGCGTACCATTAATTCCATTATAAGCACTCATAACAGTCTGAACCTGCCCTTCTTTCACACAAGCCTTAAATCCCGGCAGATAAATTTCATGCAGAGCACGTTCCGATATTGTTTCATTAATGCCTACTCTATTGGTTTCCTGATTATTGGCTGCAAAATGTTTTACATTAGCAGCTACATTATACTCCTGTACTCCTTTTACTAATTCAGGAGCAAGCTGTGATACCAGACAGGGATCCTCTGAATATCCCTCAAACAAACGTCCATTCAAAGGATCTCTATGGATATTTACATTCGGACTTCCCAACAGAATATCTACTCCAAATAACCTTGCCTCTGCCCCCAGAGCCTGCCCTATTGCATGAACAATCTTCTTATTAAATGTTGCTCCCAGCAGCATTCCTGAAGGAAAGCAGCCCGGAGCATAGTCACTTCCCACTCTCTCTTCTAAATTTGTTTTAATCCACTGATATACTTCTTTCTCTTCACCTTGCAACTTATCCGGAGTATAATAATTCTCTATCACTTTTGTCAATGTAGTGGAACCCATCATTCCATTAGTACTGTTTGTGTCCTTTTCCAGCTGTGAATAAAAATCACCAAACAACTGCTCAAAATTCATTCCCGTTCCACCATCTAATAACTGTAGTCTGGGAATTCCCAGTCTCTCTATCTGGGCCATTCCAAAAAAAGTAGCACCATTCACTAATGCTGCTTTCTCTTCTAATGTCATTTTTTCCACTATATCCAAAATATTTAAAAACTGTTCCACCATACAAAATCTCCTATTATCTATATTCTTTTTTGATTATACCAAATATATATCTATTTATACATAATAAATGGCATAAAATATACTTTATGAATCTTTCTTATGCATAAGTAATTCCAAGTTAAAATAGAGGTATTCTATAAAAACTCACAGACCTTGACTGCTTTGTCATGCGAGTGCGGTCACACAGTAACATTATCCTCTCACACGAATGTGCATAATTGTTTTTTATATCATAGGAAATGCGAAGCAGTTTCCTATAATATAAAAATAAAACCCTTAAAATATATATTTTAAGAGTTTTACGAGTACGTGCGTGAGAGGATTCGAACCCCCGACACCTTGGTCCGTAGCCAAGTGCTCTATCCAGCTGAGCTACACACACATATGAAGTTAAAGAAAACCTACTAAAAAAAGCAGGCTTTAATGCCGGCGACCGGAATCGAACCGGTACGGGAGTATAAGTCCCGCAGGATTTTAAGTCCTGTGCGTCTGCCAGTTCCGCCACGCCGGCATACTTATCGATTCACTATGTAAACCGATAAATAATGGAACCTACAGGGCTCGAACCTGTGACCCTCTGCTTGTAAGGCAGATGCTCTCCCAGCTGAGCTAAGATTCCATATTGGGAGCAATATTTATTGAGAACTTGTCTCTTCTTTTGTATATGATTACTCACAAACGACCCGGATGGGACTCGAACCCACGACCTCCGCCGTGACAGGGCGGCGCTCTAACCAACTGAGCCACCAGGCCATATATTTTTATTTTATTACAATGAAACTCACCGTTACAAGTAAATAATCTTTTTCTATTATATCACAAGTTTACCCATTTGTAAAAGAGCTGTTGATAAACAATTATCATTTTATATAATGGACCATCAGGGACTCGAACCCGGGACCGATCGGTTATGAGCCGATTGCTCTAACCAGCTGAGCTAATGGTCCATAAGCCGATAGGGGGACTCGAACCCTCAACCTGCTGATTACAAATCAGCTGCTCTGCCAATTGAGCCATATCGGCATATTTTCTTCACTTATCAATTGCACCATTCGAACTAAACTTGCTTTACTCGTTAAGGTCTCAGGTGGGCTTTTGCACTAGGATCAGCAAGCTTCACCAAGTGTTCAATGCCAGCCTTATCGGCATATTGTAAAAAATGGAACCTACAGGGCTCGAACCTGTGACCCTCTGCTTGTAAGGCAGATGCTCTCCCAGCTGAGCTAAGATTCCATTGTGTGCTTGACACGAATCATAGTATATAAAAAACAGATATGTTTGTCAAGAACTTTTTTAAAAAATTTTAACGCAGGAAATACATCACTAAATAAATAATTCCAAGAATAATCAAAATCGGAATCCCAAAAGTAACCAGTATCCATAAACCAAATTTTAATAAAGAAAGCACGATCATAAGTACAAGAACAATAACCGCTATATATAATATCTTCGCATACCACGAATTAAAATCAAAAACAAACTCCCTGTGTACCCGGGTAGTTTTTTCCTGCTTCCCGGCCGTGTCCCTTCTCCTTACCTTTCTTGTAGTTCCATCCTCCATATATTCTACATCTGCAACACGTTCTCCTGCCTGTGCTGCAATAATGGATCTGGCAATCAAAGACGGTTTCCCAAGTTCTTCCAATATCTCCTCTTCTCTCCTGCCATTCCTTAATTCCTCTTCAATGTAATTAGCATAATAACGGTAAGAATCCATCAACACCTCTGCCGGAACTTCTCCAGATAATGCATTTTTCAATTCCTCTAAAAAATCCTGTTTCGTCATTATTTCCTCCTAAATCAATTCTTTCTATTCGGCTTTTAATACCAGCACATTATATCCTTCTTCTCCAAACGTCTGCCAATTCACACTGTCATAACGGTAATTATCCTGAAAAAGGAACTGCATATCCTCCTCATTTTCCTGATAAGTTTCAATTACCGCTTCATACCTGTAATTGCCGTGATAAATCATCGCCTCATACGCCTGCTCCTTATACTCATCAAAATCACTAAAGTACAGATGATTCCTTACATAATAATTGTTATCCATACTATCCGCCACTGGATAGTTCTCCTTTTCCCATTCATGGCTTCCTTTTATAATGTCATCCGATACATTAAAATATGCATGTAATGCATCTTCTCCCTGATCCGGCATCGGATCATCCCACGTAGCATCCAAATGATACCATTTTCCATCCAATTCTACCAGATTCCATGCATGATCAATCTCATCTGCCGTACCGATCACAAACTCAGATCGTATCCCGACACACATGAACAGAAGCTGCAATGCCTCCGCATAACCGTTACAGACTGCATCCTGATTTACCAAGGCTCCATATGCTCTGTATATATCGCTTTCCGAGTTCTGCTGTGTATCTTTACTGTATTGACAATGTGTTACCAGATAATCATGCAGCACCAGTTCCTTTTCATAATCTGTCATATTTTCTGTAATATGGGAATCCAGAATATTTCTTATCGTTTCGTATAGCTTTTGTGCCTTTTTTTCAGTATCCGGAATTGGTGTATGGTTCAAATATGCCTGAAACGCATAATAATTGGTAGTCCGTTTGATCGTAATCGTTACCTTTTTATAAGAATTTCCTACCATTCCAACCTGCTGATAAGTTGATCCACTTCCAAATATTCCGTTCAGAGTTGCATTAATCTGGTTAATCTCATTCACATCAATATCTTTCAGGTAAACAGTAAAGGATTCTGCACCTTTTAAAATTTCTTCATCTAACCGCTCTGCAAGACTGGTAATATCAGAATATATATTTTCTTCCCTAAAATCCTCTTCCGTATAAAAAGCAATTTTTTCCTGAACTGACGGAACACTTAAATAAAGATATGTAGCCAGACCTGCCAAAATAAAAATAACAGCGAACACACTTATTTTCTTATTCATAGCTATCTCCTCACACTACAGTTTCTAAGCTTATATAATCAGTATTGTTAGATTGTATCATTGTTAGCGTTTCCTTGCAAACTTTAATTTTTCTCCGAACCCAAAAATCCTGCCAAACTTATGAAAAATAATTCCGGAACGGTTGAGTAATTTGACAAATTATATTATGATAATAATACGATAACCGGGGTAAAGGAGAAGAAAAAAATGGAACAGCATACTGATTTTAACAAGTTACAGGATTTAGAAAAAAACATTGGAAAAATCATCATCGGAAAAGATAATGAAATCCGTCTTTTGCTTACTGCCCTGCTGGCAAATGGGCATATTTTACTGGAGGATACGCCCGGTACTGGAAAAACCATGCTGGCAAAAGCATTAGCAGCCTCCATTTCCGGTATCTATAAAAGAGTCCAGTTCACTCCCGATCTGCTGCCATCTGACGTTACAGGTATCAATATCTATAATCAGAAAAATCAGGAATTTGAATTTATAGCCGGTCCAGTATTTACAAATATTTTACTGGCAGATGAAATCAACCGTGCAACTCCCAGAACACAATCCTGTCTTTTAGAAGCGATGGCAGAAGGACAGGTGACGACCGACGGAACTACCCGCACACTTCACAAACCTTTTTTTATGATCGCCACCGAAAACCCCATAGAAACTGCCGGAACATTCCCGCTGCCCGAAGCACAGTTAGATCGCTTTTCCATGAGAATCTCCCTGGGATTCCCAACCGCTGAAGAAGAACTTGAAATTATGAACCGCTATATCCTGAATAATCCCATGGAACAGCTTGCTCCGGTATGTACACTTTCCGATATTGAAGCTTTTCAGACAGAGACTGCAAAAGTATTTATTCATGAGGA
This sequence comes from Lachnospiraceae bacterium, assembly GCA_029063085.1. Taxonomy (GTDB): domain Bacteria; phylum Bacillota; class Clostridia; order Lachnospirales; family Lachnospiraceae; genus CAG-590. The sequence continues at coordinate 49,456 of JAIDOW010000054.1, read as the reverse complement.
TATCAAAAAATATATCATACAGATTATCCATGCCACCAGAACCCACGAACAGGTTGCTCTTGGCATAAATCCCCGTGGAACCTTAAGTCTTATGCGGTGTGCCCAGGCATATTCCTATTTAAACGGCCGTTCTTATGTTATTCCGGAAGATATCAAATATCTTGCCATTCCCTGCCTCTGCCACAGGTTACTTTCCTTTACCGGTTCGGGAAGCCAGGCATTTGCTGTCTCCATTATAGAACAGATACTGGATTCCATACCTGTTCCTACAGAAAATTTTGAAAAGCCAAATACCTTATAACAGACATACCACCTGGCTTTTTGCCCATAAAGTTAAAGGAGTAAACCATGCAATATCTTATCGCAATTGCAATTGCAGTATTCCTATATCTGTTTCAGTCCCATTATTACCGGAACCACTGGTCTGACGGACTGACTGTGGATATCTCATACAGTCGATCCCATGTACATATAGGTGATACTGTGGAATTAACAGAACAGATTACAAATAGGAAAAAACTTCCCCTCCCTGTTCTGTATGTAAAATTTAAAACTTCCCGCACCTTTTTGTATGATACGGAAGAAAATGCCGCCATTTCAGATTACTATTACAGAAATGATGCCTTTTCCGTTTTAGGTAACCAGCGCATTACCAGAAAATTAAAGTTTTGTCCAACGCAGAGAGGCTATTTTACACTGGATTCGGTTAATCTGGTTGTAAATGATTTGTTTATGCAAAAAACCTATGCCGGTATCCGGGATAACCACGCTGTCCTTTATGTGTATCCCAAGCTGCTTAAAAACAGACAATCATTGCTGCTTACCAATTCCGTTATCGGAGATATTCTGACAAAAGACTTTTATGAAGACCCTTTATCATTTCGCGGAATACGAGATTATTCCAATCAGGACAGCATGCGAGTCATCAACTGGAAAGCGACTGCCAAAAACGGCAGCCTTAAAGTAAATACCTATTTTGACTCTCAAAACACCAGCATCACCCTGCTTTTGAATCTGGATACCCATACCATGCAGCGGATGGATATTTTAAGGGAATATATGATCTGCACTGCTGCTACACTGATAAACAGCATGATTGCAAAAGGATTTTCAATCCGGCTGGCTGCCAATGCCCCGGATGTCTTAACAGGGAAACCTCTTTTAGTGGAAACAGGAGCCGGAAACGAGCATTTGCAGGCACTATTCCAGGGACTTGCAAGGCTGGACCTCGCAAAAGAGTTTACGGACATATCTGCGTTTTTTGAAGGAGAAAATTCCATTTTTGAAGAAAAAGATAAAAGTACCTCTTATCTTTTAATTTCTAACTACCGAAAAGTAAACCTTTTATCACAGTGTCTGGAAAAACAGCAGCAGGGATATTCCCTGTACTTTATCTGTCCCGAATTTTCTTCCCATTGTTCGGAAGCTGATTTTTATGTAAACCAATCCGGTTTTTCCGATAAAAACCGGCACATTAACCCCAAAAACGCTGTTCTTTTAAACACACATTTCTGGGAGGTGACCCCTGATGAAGCATAATCTGACCATATATAAAGATATCAGCAGGCTGATAACAGTTACCCTGGTATACCTGCTGGGATTTATCACAGTACTCACTATATATGAAAAACAGATAACAAATCCCAGGTATCTGCTGGGCATACCTGCTATTTTACTGGGGTATCTGATAATACAGAGATACTGCTATCAACCAATATTATATATATTGCTGCACGGCATCTTTTATGTTCCCATACTGCTGATTTCCTTCCCCAACAAATGGTATACCGGACTTTATATCATAATGCTCATTTTAGAAAATATACATGCTATCCATATTTGGATTCACAACACGGATCAACCTTATACCGAAGTTCCCTGGTATCTTTTTTTCTTTGTGGCAGTCTTATATATTGCTGCCTTGGGATTTCAGCAGGTGCAATTAGCAGACTATGTCTATTATATAGGGATCTTATTGTTAATGCTCCATTTTATCAGGTATTTCATATATGGAGTCAGCTGCCTTTTTTCTCAATCCGAACATACTACCACAATGCCCACCAAAAAAATTATGTTAACGAATTCAGTTCTGTTTGGATTCCTGCTGCTGGCATTTTTGCTGCTGGCATTTTTTGCACGCATATTTGAACTAGACCAGCTTCTATATGTTATCGGTGATTTTCTTATAAAATTGTTCCAGACAGTGATACGGCTGATTCTGTATCTTGCTGCGGTATTACGCCTTTTATTTTCCTCCGATAACAGCACTGACGATACCGCAAAAGAAAAAGAGGAACTCTCACAAGCAATACAAAAACTGCCACCGGAACCTTCTTTGTTTGCAAAAATACTGACCACTGTAATTGAACTTGCAGTCATTATTTTTATCATATACCTGCTATACCGGATCATCTCATACTTTATCAGCCTGCTTTTAACAAGGTATGCATCAGATTCCGACATCATAGTACCTTGCATTCAAAAAAAGGAGACCGTAAAAAAGAAAAAAAATAATGCATCTGCATTATCAAAGTTAAAAGAATATTTCGACACTGGCTATGCAGCCAAAATAAGGCATGCATACCGTATCAAAATTAACAGTTATAAAGATTCCGTCTACGAAAAAAATGATGCTCCAAAAGATATTGCACAGAAGGTTCTTAAAGTGTATGATGAAGATATCAGCGAACTCACTGAAGTTTATGAAAAGGCACGTTACAGTAATGAAGAAATCACGTATGAAGATGTACAAAAAGGAGGTATTTTATAATGAAAACAGATATTCCTATCATTCTTGCCTCTGCCTCCCCCCGCAGAGTGGAATTATTAAAACAAGCAGGGTTTACCTTTACCGTAAAACCTTCTAATATAAAAGAAGTCATAGCTGAGGCCCCGCCGGATAAAATTGCAGAAGATCTGGCATATCAGAAAGCCAATGACGTATATCTGCATTTAAAAAAAGAATATCAGGATAAAGATTATATGGTCATCGGTGCAGATACCGTTGTCTATTATGACAAGGAAATCCTTGGAAAACCTGCTGATGATCAGGAAGCTTTTGACATGTTAAAGCTTCTGTCCGACCGCACCCATCAGGTCTTTACCGGAATTGCCATTATCCGGAAGATAAATGGGGAAAAACAGACACAGTTGTTGCACGAACGGACCGATGTTACCTTTTATCCGATCAGTGACCATGAACTAAAAAAATATATCGCCACAGGCGATCCTTTAGATAAAGCCGGTGCTTACGGTATCCAGGGGACATTTGCCGTGCATGTTAAAGAAATCAGAGGCGATTACAATAATGTAGTGGGGCTTCCAATTGCAAAACTTTATCAGTCCCTAAAGGCCTGATGTTCCATATATTCCCTGAGCTCATTATTAACCCGTTCCACTTCCTCCTCTAATTCTCTCGCCGACATCACCACACAATTCTGCCCTCGGGTGATCAGCTGAATCAGCCCATCCGAAGTGGCAACCGTCACATGATAATCTTTTGATATTTTATGGGTGAGTTTCTCTATATATGCATCTGCCGTTTCCGCTTCCTTAGTATAGACAACATGAATATTGTGATAATCAAACATTTCTCCCAGATTCCCTTTTACTTTATAAGCATCGAACACTACGATCAGTTCGCATTTTACATATGCCTGATAATTACAAAGAATATCCAAAAGTTTCATTCTGGCACCTTCCAGGTTATCTTCAATAAGGGATTTCAGATCAGACCACGCATGGACAATATTATATCCATCAATAATCAGATATTTTTCCTTATACTGGGGGGGCGCCTGTCCTTTGTATACAGGTGCCTGCATCTTTTCCCGTTTTTTATAAATATGCTTGGACGCTTTTTCGTTGGCATGAAACGTACGGTTTAAGATTGCCTGTATCTGCTCTTCATCAATAGAATAATCGAAAGATCCTTGCAATGTATCTGCTTTCTGCTCTTCTAGTGCCGATAATTCACTGTTCTTACCAAAACCGCTTTCCACATGCATATAATCTTTTACCTGATTCCACGGCACAATAAATCCCGCTCCATGAGCACAAAATACAGAAGAAGACGGATTTTCCGTATCCTGTTCCGCATGATATTGTATATTTTCTATCACTTCCTTGTAATTCCTGCAGGGACCATAGCCTTTTAACGAACACAAAAGATTCCCTCTGCCCTTAGTATAGGAATTCATGGTAATCTGATAATCCCGCATGGCGGCCACCGGAGCACTGCCTCTTAATACTGCCGTTTCCCCTTCCAAAACCGGTGCTTCAAAACTTCCACGCATATTCTCAATATCAGTCATTGCCCTGCCAATCATTTCTACTGGCACTTCCAGACAAAATTCATAATAAGGTTCCAGCAAAATACTCCCCGCCTGCATTAGTCCCTGACGCACTGCCCGGTAGGTTGCCTGCCTGAAATCCCCGCCTTCTGTATGTTTTGTATGTGCTCTGCCTCCTACCACGGTAATCCTCATATCCGTAAGCACGGAACCGGTAAGCACTCCGATATGTTCCTTTTCTTCCAAATGTGTCAGAATCAGCCTCTGCCAGTTTCTATCCAGCATGTCCTCACTGCAATCCGTCAAAAACTGCATTCCGCTTCCTTCTTCTCCCGGTTCCAGCAAAAGATGCACTTCCGCATAATGTCTTAACGGCTCAAAATGTCCCACACCTTCCACAGTATCTGCAATCGTTTCTTTGTAAACAATACTGCCGGCACCAAAACCCACCACAACTCCAAAACGGTCGTAAATCCGTTTTTTCAAGACCTCAATCTGTACTTCCCCCATCAATTTTATCTGTATCGTTCCTGTTTCTTCCTGCCATAAAACCTGAAGCTCCGGTTCCTCTTCTTCCAATTCCCGCAAGAGCGGCAGCATCTTAGCTGCATCCATATCTTCCGGCAGTTCTACTGCATATGTGAGAACCGGTTCTAACATCGGGATATCCGCCTGCGGTTCCACTCCAAGTCCCTCTCCCGGATAGGTCCGGGACAGCCCTGTTACCGCACATACCATACCTGGCAGTGCTTCTTCTGCCGATTTATACTTCTCACCTGAATAAATACGAATCTGATTCACTTTTTCTTCCCAGTCATATGCAGATGACTTTGCCGCTGCCTCTTCTCCACCTATATGATGTAAGCCTTTTCGTCCATATCCGCAAATACTGTCTTTTACTTTCAGGCTTCCTCCGGTTATTTTCATATATGTTAAACGGCTGCCCTGTCGGTCTCTGGCAATCTTGAAAACCCTTGCCCCAAATTCTTTTTTATATTCCGGTTCCACCATATATCGTAAAAGTCCCTGCATAAATATGTCAGTTCCCTCCAGTTTTAATGCCGAACCAAAATAACACGGATATATCTTCCTTTGATGAAGAAGACGTGAAATATCCTCTTTGGAAATAGTCATTTTTTCAAGATAGTTTTCCAGCAATGCTTCATCACAGACAGCAATCTGTTCCTGAAACGCTTCGGAATCCTCGCTGCTAAAATCAATGCATCCCTCTCCGAAATGCTTTTGTATATCCTGTATCAATTTATCTTTATCTGCCGCCGGCTGATCCATTTTATTAATAAACAAAAAAACCGGAATATGATATCTTTCCAGCAGCCTCCATAGCGTCACAGTATGCCCCTGAACACCGTCTGCCCCGCTGATTACAAGAACTGCATAATCCATAACCCATAAAGTACGCTCCATTTCTGCCGAAAAATCTACATGCCCCGGTGTATCCAACAATGTAATTACCGTATCCCCACACTCCATAACTGCCTGTTTAGAAAAAATTGTAATTCCCCTTGCGCGTTCTAATTCTTCTGTGTCCAAAAAAGCATTCTGATTGTCTACGCGCCCCGGTTTTTCAATAGTCCCGCTTTCATACAGCATACTTTCCGATAATGTAGTTTTCCCTGCGTCCACATGGGCCAGTATTCCAACAGTCAATCGTTTCATCTTCCATTTTCCTTCAATATAGATATTCCTCTCACCTCAAACCTTCGGTTTCTGCTTTGCACACCCTCAAACTATTATATCGTTCATTAAATAACTGATTCTTTTGCGTAGAAAATTTTTCCGAAAATGCTGCTTCACAAATGCAGACGCAGCGGGTGGCTACGCTGAGGCTTGGCAAATAGTGCTCTCAGAAAAATCAGCAAGTGAAAGGGCTAGTGGTTTAATAAGTTATGTACTAAGTCCCCCGTATACATCAAGGTTTCAGGCATCGGTGTTCGTTACACTCACATAGACTTCTAAGAATACATCCGGATGCAAGCCCCAGATATATTCTTTCGAAGTCTGCGTTCACGCTTTTTCGTTCATTATATCATACCATATATGCCTTTTCCAGAAAAAGAAAAAAGACAGGCTATGCCGCATTGCGACACGCCTGCCCTATTTAAGAAGAGTATCTATGTAACACACATTTTCCAAATTTACTTAACATCCTTCACATCCAATTTCTGTCTGCTGGAAATGTTGTCTGGAAGTACATTATGTTCCTTAAACTTAAAAAACTCATAAGATGTACATTCCACAAATTTTGCCTTAGGCTGAACCTGAATAATCTGTTTCACCTCTTTTGTGGTACAGGCAGCTACTGCCTCTTCCGTATATGGATCAAACACTATATAATTCTTCTCTTCCTTTTTTCCAAATAATCCCATATACTCACCCTCTTTTCTCACTCCGGTCAGCATTTCCTAATTCATCATATGCACATTGTACTATATCTTTTGGTAAAGTTCAACAATTTTTTCCGCACTTCTGCCATTTTTCTCATTATTTGTACACATTGCACATTTGCCTTTGTCAATCCTGTACAATATCTCTTCGTTTACACCACTGTTTCTCATTTAAATTTTCCTTTTTTTGTAAAAACAAAGTGTTTTGTTGTATATTTGCACAATTCTATTATACAAAATGACAGTCTGACTGATTAATCTTCTGTAAGATACCGCCTTCTCCATAAGTTAATGAAATTCCAACATATAGTCCCTGTATCGCAGTGCACACAAATTACGCTGGCATCTGTAATTCTCCCGTTCCTTTATAGCAATTGTCCGAAAAAACACTTTCCATAACTTTTCATACTCCTCAGAGGCTTTATGTGACCATATCCTGTCAAGAACAGTACTTTCTAACGGTGCAAGATACCATTGTTTCCCTCTCTCATGAAATACTCCCATCTCATGAACCTCATCCAATATAACAAAATTCTCTTCCGGAAACCTGTCTGAAAAGTGATGTGCCAGCATTGGCAGCACCTGATTCTTGGGACGGATTCTTGAAATTAAAATTCCTTCCTTTGAATCATGAAATCTGACAAATTCCCGAAAAGAATGGGTTTCATTCCATACATTTCTCTTTAATTCAAATACTCTGCACACCGCGTCCTCTCCATGCATCTGAATCACTTGACCGCCATACCGAAAGCCTAATTTTAAAAAATGGTAAATCGCGTCAATTTTATCTTCCTCAAAAGACAATGATGCACAGTATATCATATCATAGACCTCTTTGCTGATCTTACCTTTTATGGAACGTGCTACTTTAACCGCCTTGTCCAAATCCGTCTGCACATATACATAATCCGTAAACAACTGCATTGCATGAAGCCTCTCCACTTGTATCGACATTCTCTCTTCCGGAATACCGGCTGCCCATGCATCATATATCGCTGAAAATATCCCGTCCGGAGTATCTTCACATAAATAGATTACCTGATTCTCCATACGCTTCCTTTCCCCATTCTTATGTCAAAATTCCGCTTACATCCATATCATCAAACAGTGACAATTGCCGGAACGTTACATTATAATCCAATTCCCAATTTTTTCTCCGGTCCAGTTCCAATATCCTTCTCGTAATATAATCTTCATCAATCTTCGTCTGATACATCATCTTCCCATTGCATGTAATAAAATAATGTGCCCGTTTCAGTACCACTCCGATTCTCTTCAGATTATCAAAATCCAGCCTGGCACTTTTCCTTGCCATTATAATACGTCTTGCAGATTTCACTCCAATCCCCGGAATCCTGAGCAGCATCTGATAAGTCGCCTGGTTAATCTCAACCGGAAAATATTCAAGATGCCGTAAGGCCCATTCACACTTAGGATCCAAATAAACGTTGAAATTGGGGCGATCCTCCGTAAGCAGTTCTTCCGCCGTAAATCCATAGAACCGCAAAAGCCAATCTGCCTGATATAACCGGTGTTCCCTAAGCAATGGCGGCTTTGTTCCCAACGCCGGCAGCTTACTGTCTTCATTCAATGCCACATAAGCAGAATAAAACACTCTTTTCATGTCATACTTATGATATAACGCCTGTGCCACCGTAAGAATCTGATAATCATTTTCTTGTGTCGCTCCTACAATCATCTGCGTACTCTGCCCTGCGGGAACAAAATTCTTATGATCAGAAGAGGGCAGGATAATCTGCCTGTTATCCTCCTGCTCCATCAGCAGATCCTGACTGCCATGATACAGTAGCATATCCTTCCTTTCCTTCTCTCTGGCAGAAGGCAAAGGTTCCAATCCCCATCCATCCTGTCTCACTTTCTTATCTGTTCCTGTGTTACCTGTCAATGGTTCTTTGCCAATCGCTCTATCATTCTTCCTTCCTGCACCTATCCTATGTATACCGCTTCTATTCCGTTCCCCAATCCCACGCTGTATCTGCTTCATAGGTGCTAAAATGATTTTCCTTGTCTTATTAGGTGCCATTTCCTGTAATCCTGCCGCTGTAGGAAGTTCTAAGTTAGTGCTCATGCGGTCTGCCAGATAACCTATCCTCTCAATAATACCAGAATCCGCCCCAGGTATGGCTTTAACATGTATATAACCATTAAAATGATGAATCTCCCTAAGCCGGTACAGGGCAATATAAATCTCCTCCATTGTGCTTGTAGGATTCTTCCGAATACCGGAACTTAAAAATAATCCCTCAATATAATTGCGGCGATAAAACTGCATTGTCAGTTCACATATCTCATCCGGTGTAAAAGAAGTTCTTTGTGTATCATTGGATATCCGGTTAATACAGTACTTACAATCATAAATACATTCATTCGTATACAAAATCTTTAACAGGGAAATACATCTTCCATCAGCTGCAAAACTGTGACAGATTCCGCAGGCTGCAGTATTCCCCATTCCGCCCGCCTTTCCCTTACGGTCAACGCCACTGGAGGTACAGGCAACATCATACTTTGCTGCATCCGTTAAAATTGTAAGCTTTTCCTCTATTGATAAATCTTCCGTAATCACCATAACAGCCCGCCTCCAAACATTAGTTCCGAACATATATTCTATTATATCAAATATTTTTCAGAATGCAAGTCTTTAAGTGAATTTTGAGACATAAATGATTACCATTGCCCAATCTCTGGAAGGAAACAGTTAAAATTCGAACTCAGCATAATCTTCTTTTGTATACCGGTGATAAATAATATGATCTGCCTCTACTGTAATACAATAACGATAACTATCTGGCTCTCCGTTTTCAAAATATACCAGATAATCAAATTCTCCATTTCTTATTTCTTCTACCCGAACATGTCCTGAATGTTTGTAAAACTGTGCCAACACATCTTCCAAAGTACTTCCATGTCTCGCTACCGTTGCGATCAAATCACAAAGGAAGCCATCAGCATCCATATGATCATGAATATATTCCGCTCCTTTTGGCGGTATGGCTATACAAAACCGTTCCCCCTCATTTGTAACTACAACTTTCCCAAAGCAATCTTTTACATCCATCACAAAATCCTGTAAAAGCTGCTGCATTTCCTCTACCCCTTCTTTTACACCAAGAAAGCGGTTCAAAGAGGACAATGGATAATATAACCTTACCGTCTCCTTTAGATATCCTAGTTTTAACTGCTGCTCCTCTATTACTTCTATCATATTATCTTTTAATCTGCTATACTCCATATCCTGACTCCTTCATCCCATTCTCCCTTGTGCACCCATTTGCAAAATGAACCTCCCTATTTTCTTAAAAATATCATCACAAATAATATGTCACTAACTCTGCAAGTTCTTTTCTGGGTCTTGCAACCGGTTCCTCATCTGCGTAACCAAGAACAACCGCTCCCATCAGCTGTCCTTCTATCTCCATATACTCCATAAGCTCTGCATATGCAAAACACGTATTGCCTACCCATAATGTTCCAAGACCTAATGCCTGTGCTTTTAAAAGCATATTTTGAATGGATGCTCCAACAGACAGAGCATCAATAATTTCCGTAAACCGCTCATCCGCTGTAATATTGCTAAAAGGGTTTTTTCCGTAAGGATTCACCACCATAATAATGACCGGTGCCTTTTTCATAATCTGAAGTGTATGAAAAGCGTCCGGAAGACCATATCCTGATGCCGGAAGCCTTGCCTCTTTTTTTTGTTCGCGTTCCAGTCCTTTTTGCATGACCGCCAGCAATTGTGCTTTTCTCTCTCCCCCATATACAAGAAATCTCCATGGCTGCTTATTTTTCCCGGAAGGCGCCACTCTTCCCGCATCCAGGATCTGTTCTAAAATATTCTCCGAAACCGGCTCTTGTTTATATTTTCTAATACTTCTTCTGGTATAAATTTCGTCCATAGTCCATGCTCCTTTTATCATTATCAGATCAAAGTATATCATTTCTATCTGGACTTTACAAGTTTCGCCAGGAAGCAGAGATTTCCATAATCTCCTGTATATTCCAACCGGAAGCAACTGCCCTGACCATCCGATATCTTACAGTATCATACTGCGTAAATTTTCTGACAGCCTTTGGAGCATCATGATAAACCTTCCAATAACCCGAATAGATAAAATCTTTCCCCTTATTTTCTAAAAAACCTGTAACATCGGTCAGCGGATATTCCAAAAAAACTCCTATTTCATGCGGAAATAATATTTCTCCTTTGCAATAAGAATCCATTCTCTTTTCCAGATGTCCAAGCATTACATCAAGATCATTTGAAAGATAACCATATTCCTCTAAAAATATCTCTATTTCTTTTAAATGCAGATAGCTTACAAGTTCCTTTTCCCGATAAAGATATAAGATTCCCCTGTCCTTTCCTGTTTTTAGAAAGCGGCAGGAAATATCTGTTCCCTGAAGGATATATTTTATACCAATGTATTCATTTTGCGTCACTGTAACCATATTAGCAGCCTTAATTCCAGATAAAACCGGGGCACAATGAATGGCTAGCAGTAACGACAGTCTCTTTTCCTCATCTGTGATATCCCCCAGTTTTATAATTTCTTGTACCGGCATTTTCCATCTCCTCTTTCCTGATGCCCTAAGTAATTGCAGTTCCCATATAAAATAATATGTTTTAAAACAAATTTGTTAAATTCTGTCGACTTCTATAAGAATTTTATATGCATATATAAAAACTAAGGACTAGTGCGAACAAACGTTTTGTGATATACTATAAGATAATTTAGTAAGATTAACCAAATATAGAAATAATTACATATATTCTAACAAAGTTTGAATCTTCACAGCCGCCATATTACAATTTACATGATGTATATATACAATTCCAAATCCGTTCAAAATCAAGAGGTGACCACATGAATATTTTACTTATAACAATCATCGCACTTGCTGCCATTATGATCATCATATATTTTATAGCTTTATCAACCAAGCAAAATAAAATGCTTATTATATTCCGTTTTATCATGCTGGTTTTGATCATATTACTAATCCTTGCCTGGATTGCCAGCATTGTACTCGGACAGCATTTTATTTTGCTGCTGATATTAGCTGTTATATTCATCCTGCTATACGTTTTTTCTTAACAATATAATTTTTCTGTCAGCTATCGCTTCTCTTTACACAGAACGCCTGCATGCCCGGATACACTGCACTCTTTCCAAGATTCTCCTCAATCCTGAGCAGCTGGTTATACTTTGCCACACGTTCCGTTCTGCTGGGTGCACCGGTCTTAATCTGACAGGTATTTAAAGCAACTGCCAAATCCGCAATCGTAGTATCCTCCGTCTCCCCTGAACGATGTGAAGAAATTGCCGTATAACCAGCTTTGTGAGCCATTTTGATTGCTTCCAGCGTCTCGGATACAGATCCAATCTGATTTAACTTAATGAGAATGGAATTCCCAGCTCCCTGCATGATTCCTTTTTGCAGTCTTTCCGTATTGGTAACAAACAAATCATCCCCCACAAGCTGAACCCTGTCACCAAGTTCTTCCGTCAAAAGCTTCCAGCCTTCCCAGTCCTCTTCATCCAAAGCATCTTCTATAGAGATGATTGGATAGTTATCTACCAGACGCTTCCAATGATCGATCAATTCGGTAGAAGTAAATTTTGTCCCTGCTTTCGGAAGTACATATTCTCCTTTTTTGTCTCCCTTCCATTCCGAAGATGCCGCATCAATAGCAATCATGAAATCCTTTTCCGGCTCAAATCCAGCCTTCTTTACTGCCTCCAAAATATATCGGATAGCCTCCTCATCACTGGCAAGATCCGGTGCAAATCCACCTTCATCCCCAACAGAAGTAGCCAGCCCTTTTTCCTTCAACAGTGCTGCCAATGCATGGAACACCTCTGCACACCAACGGAGTGCCTCTTTAAAGCTTTTTGCACCAACAGGCATAATCATAAATTCCTGCACGTCTACGGTATTAGCGGCATGTGCCCCGCCGTTTAAAATATTCATCATAGGAACCGGAAGGCGATTACCGGAAATCCCACCCAGAAACCGATATAGCGGCATGTCCAAAGCTGCTGCTGCTGCTCTTGCCACTGCAATAGACACTGCCAGTATCGCATTTGCTCCAAGCTTTGACTTATCCTTTGTTCCGTCCGCCTCTATCATGGCACGATCTACTGCATATATATCAGAAGCATCCATTCCGGCAACCACCTTATTAATTGTGGTATTAATATTATCAACCGCTTTTGTAACTCCTTTTCCCAGATATCTTTTTTTATCTCCGTCCCGCAGCTCTAACGCTTCAAATTCACCGGTAGAAGCACCACTGGGTGCAGTCCCCCTTGCAACGGTGCCGTCTAATAAAGTTACCTCTGCTTCAACTGTTGGATTTCCCCTTGAATCCATTATTTCTCTTCCGATCACTTTTTCAATCTCTAAAAAATTCATTCCACCAAATCTCCTTTTCTTTCATTATTCGTTGAGACATTTCCAAGACTTTCCTTTATTTGCTGCGCCGAGTGCGGTCACGCAGTGATATTATCTTCTCGCATGAGTATGCATAACTGTTTTTTATATCATAGGAAATGCGGTGCAGTTTTCTATGATATAAAAAAATAAGAAGTGGAAATATTCTCTTCCACTTCTTATATGCTGTCCCTTTTTATCCAGAATATTCTGTTTTTCCACAATTCATCCATGGTCAATCCCTATACAGGAGCATCCCATACAATGACAGTCATATTATCCCTGCCTGCAAAAAAACATTTTACTTTGCGACTGCCCTTGCAACTGCTATCAGAATGCATGCACCAATCACGGAAACAATGATATTCCCTATAAAACCATGTCCGGATATGCCAATAATTCTAAGTATAAAACCTCCTACTGCGCCTCCGACAATTCCTAAAATCATATTTTTCAGCCAGCTGCCTTCCATATGCATGATCTGACCGGCAATCCATCCCGATATGGCACCGACTACTAAACTTATGAGTAAACTAAATATACTAATCATATTTCCTCCTTTTTGTGCTGTTCCACATGCAAAATAAGTAGTTTGCATGATTATCAATGTGTCAGTACATTAGTATCTATTATATCCCATATTGAATATTAGTCAATGCTTACGAATATGTTTTTCCAAAGGCAAAAACATGTTTTTTAATTGCACATTTACAGGAACTGTCTGATTCAATCAGATTTAATGACAACCCCTGCACTTTGAACAATCACCACCACATTGTAATGATTTTCCCTTTTTCTTATCAAGAACCATACTGCGGATACTTAAAGCAACTATTCCAGCTAAAACTGCTCCCACTAAAACTGTTCCCATTTTTCGCACCTCCTATATTTGCAGCCACCCCCGGCTCGTCATCTCACAAATTAATCTCTGGCTTGCAGGTACCTTCCCTATTTGGTACCGACAACTCTTTTCATATCTACGTTTAGTGTCTTACTTTCTCTATAAGGTCTAAATAACAGATAAATGAATCCCAGCACAAATAAAATTGCAATTATTGTTCCTGCACCAAAAATCCCTTCCACAATCCATGTTCCAATCTGAAAAATACAAAGAGCAACAATATAGGCAAGTATAGTCTGATATCCAATAGCAAACCAGAACCATTTCACATTATTCATTTCCCTCTTTATGGCTCCCATTGCTGCAAAACATGGTGCACAAAGAAGATTAAATACCAAAAATGCATAAGCTGCAACTGGTGTGATCGCTCCGGCAAGCTGTCCCCATATTTCTGCACCATCCTCGGCAACTTCGGCATACCCAAATAAGACACCAAAGGTTGCCACAACATTTTCTTTTGCAATAAGTCCTGTCACAGTAGCAACTGCCATTTTCCAGTCACCAAATCCAAGAGGTACAAAAAGTGGTGCAATCACATTTCCGATAGAAGCAAGGAAACTCCGGTCAAGCTCTTCCGCTTCCAGCATTGTCAAACCTCCATCCCATGTAAATCCCTGTAAAAACCATAGAACAATAGTAGAGAGCAGGATGATCGTTCCCGCCTTCTTAATAAAGGACCAGCCGCGTTCCCACATACTTCTCAAAACATTTCCAACCGTCGGCATATGATATGCCGGAAGCTCCATAACAAACGGTGCCGGATCTCCTGCAAACATCTTTGTCTTCTTTAAAATAATACCGGAACAGATAATTGCTGCAATCCCTACAAAATACGAACTCCATGAAACCCAGCCCGAATTATCAAAAAATGCACCGGCAACCAATGCAATAATTGGTAATTTGGCTCCACAAGGAACAAAAGTAGTCGTCATAATAGTCATCTTACGATCCCTGTCATTTTCAATGGTACGGGAAGCCATGATTCCGGGAACCCCACAGCCGCTTCCTATCAGCATCGGAATAAAAGATTTTCCGGAAAGACCAAATTTACGGAAAATACGGTCCATGATAAATGCAACTCTGGCCATATAACCACACGCTTCCAAAAATGCAAGAAAAATAAACAACACCAGCATCTGTGGCACAAAGCCTAAAACAGCACCCACACCAGCTACGATACCGTCCAAAATCAAGCTCTTCAAACCGTCTGCACAGTTCATGGCATCAAGACCTTTTTCCACCAACACCGGTATTCCCGGAACCCACACACCATATTCGGAGGTATCCGGTTCTCCTGTCTCTACCACATTCCTTGCTTCTTCTACAACACTGTCCGATATCTGAACTTTCTCAATTACTTCATCTTCCTCATTTACGATATCAACTGTCACAGTTCCTTCTTCGAAGGCTGCCATAATCTGATCTGCACGACTATATGTTGCCGCATCTTCCTCATAAGCAGATGTGCCTATCCCAAACAAATGCCATCCGTCACCAAACACACCATCATTGGCCCAATCCGTAGCCCATCCGCCCACAGTGGTAACGGAAACATAATAAACCAGAAACATAACGATTGCAAAAATGGGCAGGGCAAGCCATCTATTTGTTACAATCTTATCAATCCTGTCGGAGCCCGTTAACTTTTCCCCCTGTGCTTTCTTTACACACTCCCCAATAATAGAAGAAATGTAGACATACCTCTCATTTGTAATGATACTTTCCGTATCATCATCCATTGCATCTTCTAACTTATTAATTTCAAGCGACACATTCGGAGCATTCTTCATCTGACTTAAAATCTTATCATCCTTTTCCAGCAGTTTGATCGCAAAAAAGCGTTTCTGCATTTCTGGAACTCCGTCTATTTTCTCTTCCACAGCCTGAATGATCGTTTCCACCTCAGGAGCAAATTCATGCACCGGCAATGAAACATTGCTTTTTCTTGCAAGTTCTACTGCCTTTTCTGCCAGTTTTTCAATTCCACTTCCTTTCAAAGCTGAAATTTCGATCACTTCACATCCCAATTTTTCACTTAATTTGTCAATATAGATTCTGTCACCGTTTTTTTCCAGTATATCCATCATATTGACTGCCATCACAACCGGTATTCCCAATTCCATAATCTGCGTGGACAAATAAAGGTTTCTTTCGATATTAGTCCCATCAACAATATTAATAATCGCATCCGGTCTTTCAGAGATCAGATAATTACGGGCAACTACCTCCTCTAAAGTATATGGTGATAACGAATAAATCCCCGGAAGATCCATAATCGTAACATCCTTATGCCCCTTTAATTTACCCTCCTTTTTTTCTACCGTAACACCCGGCCAGTTTCCAACAAACTGATTGGAACCGGTCAATGCATTAAATAATGTTGTCTTCCCGCAGTTTGGATTACCTGCTAATGCTATTTTTACTGACATTTCTATTCTCCCTTCTTTTATCCTTTCTTCATTTTTAGTGAAACAACTTCCTGTTTCTCTAAACTCTTTTGTTTGTATCTTCTATCTTTGATTAGCCATAACTAACCAATGGGTAAAATTTTATCTCTTATTCCACCTCAATCATTTGTGCATCCGCTTTCCGAAGGGACAATTCATATCCTCTTACTGTTACTTCCACAGGATCCCCTAACGGAGCGACCTTTCTGACATAAATATCGACACCTTTTGTAATCCCCATGTCCATAATCCTTCTTTTTACTGGTCCATCACCGGTCAGTTTTTTCACCGTAACATTCTGCCCACAGGGCACTTCTTTTAATGTTTTCATCACAATTCTCCTTTAACTGATGTTTTTTATTACACAATAATATGGTTTGCCATATCCCTGCCAATCGCAACTCTGGAATCCTTTACATTTACAATCACATTGCCATTTAACATGGAAATCACTGTAACAGTTCCTCCTGATACAAAACCAAGGTTCTCCAGAAATTTTCTGGTTTCTTCCTTTCCTCCCACCTTCTTAATCACATTAGCTTCTCCTTCTTTTACCATCGTAAGCGGCATATAACCATCTCCTTCCATAATGATATGATTTTTTAAATATGCACAACCCTTTTCTTATATGTTAGTTTATTCTAATTTCTATTAGTTGTCAATAACTTATTGATAAATTTTTATTTCATTGAATTTTTTCTCATTTATGTTACAATCAAAATAAATATCTGGAAATTTTATTACGATTATGACTAAAAATTGGAGGTTACCATGAATATAAATGAATCTGCGGAAAATTATTTAGAAACCATATTAATCCTTAGTAAAACCTTACCCGTGGTCCGGTCTGTAGATATTGCAACAGAGCTGGGATTTAAGAAATCCAGTGTCAGTATTGCCATGAAGAATCTGCGTGAAAAAAAATATATAACCGTTTCGGAAGCCGGCTATATTACTTTAACGGAGTCAGGCAAAGAAATAGCGGATATGATATATGAACGCCACGAACTTTTCACTTCCTGGCTGATCAGTCTGGGAGTTGATGAAAAAATCGCTTCCGAAGATGCCTGCCGGATGGAGCACGTAATCAGCAAGGAAAGCTTTGAAGCTATTAAAAATCATATTCCAAATTGTCAAAAGTAATACAGATTAAAATCCCTGCGATTCTGCAATCTGCATCCTCGCAGGGATTCCCATTGTTTCATTCTTTATAACATTATGCAATAGAAGGCAGCCTGCCAATCCATATTACTTATGAAAGTGCCGCAGTAATAATCGCCATGGAATATACTTCTGTAGCAGTACAGCCTCTCGACAAATCATTAATCGGGGAATTCAATCCCAGCAAAATCGGTCCATATGCTTCAAAATTACCCATTCTCTGTGCAATCTTATACCCGATATTACCCGCATTGATATCCGGGAAAATAAAGGTGTTTGCGTGACCAGCAACCTCAGAATCCGGACATTTTTTCTTAGAGACAGATGGGGAAACTGCTGCATCAAACTGCATTTCTCCTGCAATCGGAATATCCGGATTACGCTCTTTTGTTTTCCTTGCTGCATTTCGCATCTTATCCACATCCTCACCATGACCGGAACCGTCTGTAGAATAACTCAAAAATGCAACCTTCGGATCTACACCGAAAATCTTTGCACAGCGGATAATCTCTTCTGCAATCTCCACCAGTTCATCCTCGTTGGGACGAATAATAATTCCACAATCCCCCATTGCCAATACCTCATTACCACCAGTTGCCAATGGTCTTACTAAAATAAAACAGGAAGATACCAATGTATTACCAGGCTTTGTTTTAATAAGCTGTAGTGCCGGTCT
The DNA here is from genome assembly GCA_029063085.1 of Lachnospiraceae bacterium. Taxonomy (GTDB): domain Bacteria; phylum Bacillota; class Clostridia; order Lachnospirales; family Lachnospiraceae; genus CAG-590. Next base: position 31,115 of record JAIDOW010000054.1, on the reverse strand, counting down.
TACCGTATCTGCCGTTGAATATGTTGCACCACCTAACAGTGCATCAGCATATCCCATCTTTACCAGCATGGTTCCAAAATAATTATTCTGTAACAGATATTCTTTGGCCTGTTCCGGAGTTACCCCCTTATGCTTGCGAAGGCGGCAGAACTCTTCAACCATTTTATCCATATCCTCAAATGCTGCAGGATTAATAATCTCTGATCCCCTGATATTAAATCCGCTCTCCTCTGCCACATCATAAATCTCATCCGGATCCCCAATCAAAATCGGATGTAAAAAATTACTTGCCAAAAGTCTTGAGGAAGCTTCCAGAATACGTGGATCATTACCTTCCGTTAACACGATTGTCTTTGGATTCTTCTTCAAAATATCAATTAACTGACCAAAACCAAACATTACTTTGCTCCTCCATTTTCTTTTTGTATACAGTCTAATTTTATTATATATTTTTTTAATAAATTCTCAAGTGATTTTTAACAAAAAAACAGTTGATTTTGTCTTTTTTTCGGTACAATATAATAAATCCATCTTTTGCATATATTTACCCTATTATTCCGGCATAAATTTTCAACAAATTTTCAGGCAATTTTTCCAATCGTTCCTAATATCCTCTTTTCTTCAAATCCGCAACCAATTGCACAAAAAATTCCCTTACATCAAATCCGTCAAAATTTTCTCTGTTTAAGTCAATCATGTCCCCATGGGAAATTCCTCGTTTTCCCTTTACCGTAAGAAATTGAAACCGTTCTCCCCACCGGAAGGAATTCTGCCCTACCAATCCGTCATTGGGACCGTCAAAATAATTAACCAGCTGATAAGAGAAATTAAGGGGGAATCGCCCACCGGCAGCTGTATTTAACTTAGAACCCACACTCTGATAATAAACCCCCGGCACATCAGGCAACTTCTCATTCCGTTCCCTGCATGTACTTGCTCTTAAATCATTGACTGCTTCCAAGAAATCAGGATTAGAATCTCCCATCTTTGCAAGTGCCGTATTATAGGTTTTAGCAATCATATCCTGCTTCCTCTTAGAAATCTTTGATAGAAGAAAATCTGCAAATTCGCAGCCCCTATGAGGCGTATTGATGGTTGTAAGAGACGCCACATAATGGCTGATTCCCAATTTGGACAATGCATATCTGCTATCAAGTCCCCCTTTAGAATGGGCAATGATATTTATTTTGCCACAGCCTGTTTCTTTTACAATTTCCTGAATCCTCTCTGCCAGTTCTTTTCCACATTCCTCCACCGAAGCTGCGGACTGCTGATTGCCATAATATAAAACTGCACCATTTTGTTCCAGCTCCTTCGGAATTCTGCCCCAGTAATTCAGATATCGAAAATCCCGGAAAAATACACCGTGAACCATCAAAATAGGATATCTTGTAGCACAAATCTGCTGCTCTCTTCTTGACTTGTTCAATAAAATCTTATCATTCTCAAACAAAACTTCCTTTGATACGGTCTTAATAATAATTCCCAATACAATTAAATGGGCTATCGGTATCCAGCCACAGAGAATGCCAATGACACGCCAGCGGATTCCCAGCTGCTCGGAAGTTATGTAAACTCGAATAATACCATTCCAAAATACAATATTTTCTGTCAATAAGATAATAAGCGTGTTTACCAGCCATATCCTGGGATTACTCACAACAGAACCCACAGAAAATACACCTAAAAATCCCATAATTGAATAGATTACACACACAGTAGTGGAAGCAACAAACAAACCAAGCAGCTCACAACCATTGCCACATATCCGCAGCCGGGTAGTCTGCATCTTCATATTCTCAAGGGAGGGTACAATATTCATAAAAATGAACAGTGCCAGCAAAAACGGAAGAAAAATCGCCAGCTCTGCCATTTTTGAAAATGATACAAAATTAGCCACAAAGATAATAACAACACAATAAAAAATACGAACGATCATCTTTTGTAATGTCTGCATACCTGCCTCCTGCTAACAATCTGCTTTTACCGCCCATCGCATCTTGGTGGAATGTGCCCGACTGTTCCTGATACACTCTTCTCTGGAAGGTCTTACCACTTCATCTGCTATTTCACTGTATTCTCCCGATTTTTTATGTCTTTTAAAAGATTTCTTTACCAGACGGTCTTCTCCAGAATGAAAGGTAAGAATTGCAGCACGTCCGCCAGGATTTAATACATCCGGAAGCTTTTCCAAAAAGGAATCCAACACCTCAAATTCATTGTTTACATCAATGCGGAGTGCCTGAAATGTTCTGGCACAAGATTTTTTCACTGCTTCCCTCCGCTCCTTTTTTGGTACAAGAGGCAAAAGTGCTCTTTCCACCAGTTCTGCCAGCTTGGTAGTCGTGTCAATCTGGCCCCCTTTTCGGATTGTAGAGACTACCATATCCGCAATTTCATCTGCATATGGCTCGTCTGCATTTTCTTCAAGCATTCCTGCTAATTCATCTCTTGTAATATGTAAAAGCCTTTCTGATGCCGAAACTCCCTTTTCCGGGTTCAACCGCAAATCCAAGGGCCCCTCTGCCTTATAGGAAAATCCCCTTTCGGGATTGTCAATCTGCATGGAGGACACTCCCAGATCAGCTAATATAAAATCAAATTTCCCCACCTCTTCTGCCAGATGGTCTATATCCGCAAAGTTCATTAACTTGACAGTTATAATATCCTCCGTAAATCCCTCTTCTGCCAGACGTTTTCTTGTCTTTTCAGATTCAATCGAGTCTACATCCAGTCCGTAAATATGCCCTTTTCCCTGAAGGCATTCTAGCATCCTTCTTGTATGCCCTCCATATCCAAGAGTGGCATCCAAGCCCTGCTGTCCCGGCTTAATTTCCAGAAAGTCCAGTATCTCCTCCACCATAATGGAAATATGCATTCCCGCCGGTGTGCTGCCCTTTTTTATTACTTTTTCAACTGTGTCTGCATATTTTTCAGGATTCAGCTCCTTATATTTTTCATTGAATTTTCTAGGATATGTTCCGCTATAGCGTACCCGCCGCTTGTGACTGCCCTGGCTGCCAGCAGTAAGTAAACTGCCCTGTACTTCTATACCATCCATATTTTCCAATAAGATTTCATATCTGTTTTCCTGATATCCACCACTATATAACCCTGTTATTTTGAATTTATTGCCCTGGGAATCCGACAAAATGTCACCTATCCGTATAACACCCCCTTCCGCTTCACTTACAACAGAATAAATCTTACCTCTTTCCTTTACAAAAAATGTATCTTCTATTCGTAAAACAGTATCCACTATTCCTTCCCCCATGTATTTATTATTTGTAATTATAGCACTGTTTATTATCCATAACAACTTAAATCAGAAGTTCTCCCTGTTGGATATTCTATTAAAAAACCAAATACCACAGCCAGTATCCCCATCAAACGGTCGTGGTATTTTCTATTGTTTACATAATATCCCTATTTTTAAGTCAATACCTCGCGGCAATCGCCAAGTGGACACGCAAGCATGTCCGCTTGGCTCATTACTCTCAGGAATCATACCTCACTAAACTGATCCTTTCCTACCATACAAAGAGGGCAAAGAAAGTCTTCCGGAACATCCTCCCACTTTGTCCCTGGTTCAATTCCGTTTTCCGGACTGCCTTCCTCCTCATCATATATCCATCCACATACATCACATATATACTGCATCCCTAAGCTCCTTTCTCTATCTTCCTATAACAGCGGATTTTCTGCCCTAGCCCTTAGACGTTCCCATCTTCTGTCTACTTCCATCTGGATTTCCTCCACAATGTCTTTATATTGTTCCTTTCTCAGATGCTTTGTCCTTCCCATCATAGTAAGCCAGTCAAGCACTGGTATCTTTTTGTTCATCTTTTCCGGATCATAACTTAACGCAGTAATTCCCTCTTCTATCTCAAACAGAGGAAAATAGCAGCTGTCCACTGCTGCCGCAATAACGCTCCTCTCGGTATTCGGCTTATCATTCCAGTTAAGCGGACAGGCAGATAATGCCTTAATATAGGCTGTTCCACACTCATTTGCGTAAAATTTAGCCTTTGCTGCTTTCTTAATAAAATCTGCTGGATTAGATTCTGCCACCGTCGCCACATATGGCAGGTTAGTTGCCGCCATCAGCATAGGCGAATCTTTATGGAAGAATTTTTTTCCATACTGGTTTTCTCCCACATGGGAAGTAGAACTCTTTGCTCCCTTAGGCGTGGAATAAGACAACTGATACCCTGTATTCATATAACCACCGTTATCATATTCAAAAATAATCAGACGCTCATTACGAATTGCGGTTCCTAATGCCGACCCCATTCCGATATCCATGCCTCCGTCTCCACTGACCATGATAAAAGTGATTTCTCCTTTCGGATATTCTCCTCTTTTTTGTCTCTGATGAAACATTTCCACCAGACCAGACAGAGTTGCCGCACCATTCTGAAACAGATTATGAATATATGGAATCTTAAATGTAGTCTTAGGATAAGCCGTTGTGACCACCATGCCGCAGCCCGTATGGAACAAGAGTACTACATTTCCTTCAATGCCTTTTAACAAGAGATTTACATTTACCGGTATACCGCAGCCTGGGCAGGCACCATGTCCGGGTGCCAACCGCTTGGGCATTGCTGTTACTTCATTAATTCTTCCGCCTTTTACCATCGGTTTTCCACAAATCAGGAAATCTTTTTTATCTTGGCCATCCTCTGCTTTTTCATCTGTCTGACCCTTTCTTTCCACTGTTGTACATCCCGGTGCTGCCCTTTGTTCCGAAATTGTATCAAAATATCTCGGTGCCTGAAATGCCGCATTTCCCGGATAAATTCCTGTGTAATCAAAAGTCTTTATTTGTTCTTCATAACCTAACAGCAGTAATTGCTTTGCATCCTCCTCATAAAAATCTTTACCACCCAGACCATAAATTCTGGTGATTACTTTACAGACTGCTCCCTTTTCCTGAAGCATGGCTTTCAATTCAAGGGACAAATTACCGCCTCCCGCTCCGTAACTGTCCTGTCTGTCTGCCGCAATAATAACCTTTGCATTTTTACACATCTCATATAATGCATCTGCCGGATATGGACGGAGCAATTTCGTAGTAAAAACACCAACCTTTTTCCCTTCTTTTCTCAGCTTGTCCACTGCAACCCTCGCCGTATGATACGCTGAGCCAAGAATATACAAAAGTATTTCTGCATCTTCTGTCCGGTATCCCTGTACCTTTCCATAACCCCTTCCCGATATCTCCTCATATTCTTTAAAAATCTCTGTAATATCACCCTGTGCCTGCTCCATTGCCAGATGAAGCTGATATTTATTATTTAATATATCCGGTTCATTCATGTAAGAACCGATGGTAACCGGATGTTCCAGATCCAGTGCAGAATACGGTGCCTCATAGTCTCCGATAAATTTTTTAACTGCCTCATCCTCTTTAAATACCATACTGTTTCTTTTCTGATGACTGGTAAAAAATCCGTCAAATCCTACTATGACCGGAAGCTTTACCTGTTCCGCAATCCTCAATGCGCAAATGTTAAAATCATATACTTCCTGAGGTGTATTGGCAAATAGGATCAGCCAGCCGGTATTCAGCGTATACATGATATCACTGTGGTCTCCCTTTATGGAAAGAGGTCCGGATACAGTACGGCAAGCTATATTCATTACCATGGGAAAGCGGGTTCCCGACTGCACCGGAAGCTGTTCAATCGCATACAAAAGTCCATTGGCACTGGTGGCATTAAATACACGTCCTCCTCCAGCTGCTGCACCGTAGCAGATTCCGGCTGCACTGTGCTCCCCTTCTGCTGCGATCAAGGAAATGTCGTGTTTTCCGTCTGCCTTCATCTGATCCAGAAATTCTGCAATCTGAGTAGAAGGCGTGATTGGGTAATAACCCATTACATGATAATTAATCTGCTTTGCCGCATATGCAGCCAATTCATTTCCACTCTCAAATAAAATCTGCTGTTCTTCCATTTATACCAGTCCTCCATCTATTCTTTGTTCCGTCAGATATGACTCACTGGTCACATAAGAATTGGCACCTACATTTTCATATTGCAGATGTTCCGGTAAAAGCTCCTGATTTCTCATGGCATACTCCGGATTCAAATGCTCCCTTTCTACTCCTTTTACAAGCGCCTTTGTAGGACATACCTCTACACAGCGAAGACATCCCTTACAATGATGATAATCAAGTCCCGTATTGACCATCGCTTCTTTTCCTTTGTACTCTCCTTTTGCAAACTGGAATACCATATCCGGACAGGTAGTATCACAAAGTCCGCAGTTAATGCATCTCTCTTTGATAAATAGCGGTATATACCCTTCTCTGGAAGCCGATAAATCATTGGAAACCGTAGAGCCAAAACATGGATTCACACCCCCTATGGGTGCATTTTCATATCCCCACTCATTCTGAATTTCCTGATAGCGAACCGTCCCATATTCCTCTTTGGGAGAAAAATATTGCTCTGTCACCTCATCATATCCTCTTCCGATACCGGTAAGGTTAGCATCCAGCATAGACGGATATTTTCTTCCTATTGTTTCTTTTGCAATATCAAAAACAGTATTGATCGGAATGAACTCTGATGCCCTTGCGATGGCACCCAGCATTACCATATTAATTCTGGTCTTTTCCTCCATGGCAATTTTCAATGCATCTATACAGTAAATCGTTCCTGCATGCAGTCGCAATTTTTCCCGGATCTGTTCCGGTGACATATCTGTGTTAATCACAATTTTTGTATCTTCCGTTACGCCCGCTGTCACCGCACTTTTGCCAATCATTGCTTCATGAAACAATCCCAAAATGTTAGGAGATTCTACTGGAGAATTTATTCCAATTTCTGTATCCTTATGGCTATACCGGATAAATGCTTTTACCGGTGAACCACGCTTTTCTGAACCGTAACTGGAAAAACTGGCCGCATTTAAATCCAAATAAACCGCCCCCAGTTCTCCTAACATCTTTCCACAAAGATTTGCTCCCAAACCACCAATGCTTTCCAAACGGATTTCATAATATCCGTTTTCATTTGTACAAGGTAATGTCACCTGCTGTTCCATACTGATAACCTCTCTTTTAACAAATCTGACCAACTCATATAGATTATAGTATGAATTTTTTTTCTTAAAATATACCTGTTTCTTTCCTCCTCTTTACGCACTTCCCAATCTTTTTAGCATAAAATAAAATAAAACCACATAGGATGTATGATATGTATTATTTTCTGTTTATTTTTCTCATCATCGCTCTTCTTTTCTGCACGGTCTTTCATTTCAAAAAAAAGAAAATTATTAAAAAAATCAAATGCATGGATCGCTGCGAAAAATGTATCCTTTTAGAAGAACTGGTAAAACCTTTGGGATACTGCTACCATTGCAACTGTAGCTTCTTTTCCTCTGCTCTTGATGCGTGGCAGAAAAAAGCCGGCTACACCTATCTCTATGACCATCTGGCTCCCCGTTTTCAAATGGTAACCCAATTTGAACCCATCTATTTTGATTATGACGGAAAAACCTGGCTGATTGAATTCTGGAAGGGACAGTACGGTATTAATACCGGTGCTGAAATCGGCATTTATCACACTGATACCATTGTTTCACCGGAGAATTATAAAACCACCATGTTTGATGGCATAAGTGACAAAGAAATGCTTCCCTGTTCTTTTATGCTGTATGACAAAACCGGCGATTATATACGGATATCTGATACACATTGGTGGCTTACTGCATTTTTAACCGGTCGATTTTCCAATCCTTCTGACCTTTGTATGGAAAACAGCATTACTTTTCCCAATATGGAAATGCTGTCTGCTTTTATTGAAGGTATGTACCATGCAGGCTATTCCCCAAAAGATTTTCAGATTTACGGTCTTAGGCTTTGTTTTACCTTCTGTGAACCGCAAAATGAAGAACATACACTGTATATCCGTTTCTGGAGCCGTTTCTCACAATGGAAAAACCGGATATTCTGTAAAATATATTTATGGATCACCAGACCTTTTTGCAATACAGAAGACCGGATTCTTTATTTATACTACTATCTTCCTTTTGCATTCCGGAAAATCCTGCGGCTGCATCGGTTTAACAAGCGCTGTCATCGAAAAAAACGCTGCATGAGGAGAAAAATATGAGTACCAGTAATCGTCTGAATCATGCATTTACCAATGCGTTGGAACTGCCCCTTGGCGCAAACACAAAATATGTCTTAGTCAGTGACTGCCATAGAGGTGTCGGAACCTCATCCGACAATTTCTTAAAAAATCAACACCTGTATTTTGCTGCCCTAAAACATTACTATCACAATGGTTTCTCTTATATTGAATTAGGTGATGGTGACGAACTCTGGGAAAACCGGAATATGGAAAGCATTATTGAAGTACACAGTGATGTATTCTGGCTGTTCTCTCTTTTTTACAAAGAAAACAGGCTATACATGATCTACGGAAACCACGATATGATAAAGAAGAAAAAAAGATACAGCAAAAAAAAGTGCGGCTCCTATTTTTGCACGGAATCACAAAAAAAGCAGCCGTTATTTCCGAATCTTACCTTCCATGAAGGAATCATCCTGCGTTCTTCAAAGGCACCTTCCAAAGCACTATATCTGACACATGGGCATCAGGCAAGTCTTTTGAACTCCACCTTCTGGCCCCTGTCCCAGTTTTTTGTCCGCTACTTCTGGCGTCCTCTGGAAAACTTCGGCGTCCTGGATCCTACCAGTGCCGCGAAAAATTACCATGTAAAACATAAAACCGAAGAACGTCTGAATAAATGGGCGACAGACTGCCAAAAAACCCTGATCACCGGTCATACCCACAGACCAGTCCTGCCGGAAGAACCTGCTTATTATTACAATACCGGAAGCTGTGTACATCCTCGATGCATCACCTGTATCGAAATAGAAAACTGTTCCCTTACCCTGGTTAAATGGAGTATGAGTTCTAAGGCTGACAGTACTCTCTATGTTGCACGAGAAGTGCTGTCTGGTCCCGTACAATTGTTTCGATAAATGAAAAACACGCTTTGCGAGTTTCTCACGTTCACAGGCGGCACCAAATTGGAAAGCAGGCATTCCAGCTTGGCTTATGTCTTCCGTACAAAATAAAATGGGGGGCTTTCGCACTAAGTTTTCTTAATCCAAAAGTCCCCATTAACCTAAAACCTCACTGTTAAGGAGAAAAGAAACATCCCATCACAGAAACTGTTTCATCTCCCCCATGAAATCCTCTTCCGTTTTAATAATCTTCTTTGCCAAATTTATGCTTTCAGGCGACGCCTCCTCATACTTGTTCATATATTCGCTAACCGACTGGATTCCCATATTACAGCCATCCATCATGATCTTAGCTACCTGTCTGCTGTCATCTTTCATCATCAATTTTGCTTCCGTACTAATCCAGGAAATTGCCGAAGCCATCATCCCCGGCTCCTTTTCCTCTTTTCCATATTCCGCAAGCTGCTTACTGGTTTCCTCTTCCAGCTTCTGGTGCTTTATAGTATAATCATCAATCACATTTGCCAGATTCTCATCTCTTACATATTCCATTACCTGCGACATGCTGTTCATTGCCATTTTGCATCCTGCATTGCATTCATCCAAAAGATTAATTGTCTGTGTCATCATACTTTATTACCTTCTTTCCTTTTTTGTAAGTATGACCACTTTTTGGCATCTTTTATACAATAAACCGCACTTATGCATGTCAACCGGTAAGAAGCCAGGAATTCTCTCTATTCTTCATAGTCCATGCACAACCGCACTGCCGCATATGGGCGGACATACGTATCTGCCGTTTTCACATGTTCCGGATGTACCTGATATCCCTTTAATGCTTCTGCACTTTCCAGTCTGCTGTCCAACATGACATCCGCATTGGAAGACTCCAGTCCCTCGGTTACAATTTTAAGATCAATCAGCCCTGGAACTACTCCTACCAAAGCTTCCAGATGTTCCTTCATTTCCTTTTTTACATCATATTTCTCCTGCTTCGTCAAATCCTCTTTTAACTGCCATAAAATCACATGCTTCACCATAATCCATACCATCCTTTCTTAATAAATATCGGACATTCCTGCTGCAATCAGCCTGATTCCTTATACATCCTTCTTTATCTTACTATACACATCAAAAAAATAAAACAGAAAAAGGCTATAAATTCACAAAACAGAAACATACTAAACATAGTTTGTTCACATTTTTCTTATATACTACATACTTGTAAGAGCTTTTCATATAGTACAGCAATGTACTGAAATCCTCTCCCCCTCATTAAAGGAAGGTCTGACTCATGTCAGACCTTCTTATTTTTCAAACTTTTATGAATTTACCCTTGCAAGAAATGACTGCAACCTCGGACTCTTTGGGGATCCGAATATTTCCTCCGGGCTTCCTTCCTCTTTGATTCCCTTTTCATCTAAGAACATAACACGGTTGGCAACTTCTTTTGCAAATCCCATTTCATGAGTCACCACAACCATGGTCATTCCGTCACATGCCAGCTTTTTCATCAGTTCCAAGACTTCACCCACCATTTCGGGATCCAGGGCTGAGGTTGGTTCATCAAATAACAAAACCTCCGGATTCATGGCAAGAGCACGAATAATCGCAATTCTCTGCTTCTGTCCACCAGATAACGTATCCGGATAGGCATCTGCCTTGTCTGACATTCCAACCCTGTCTAACAGCTTCTTAGCTGCTTCATCTGCCTCTTCCCTGCTCATCAGCTTGGTTTTAACAGGCGCCAGTGTAATATTTTCCCGAATCGTCAGATTAGGAAACAAATTGAAATGCTGAAATACCATTCCAACCTTTTGTCGCATTTTATTGACATCTACCTTTTTATCCATCAGATTAACATCATCTATATATACGGCTCCCGAATCGGGAATCTCTAACATATTAAGGGTTCGGATAAAAGTAGATTTTCCACAGCCGGAGGGACCTATAATCGCAATGATATCCCCTTTATGAACCTCGGTATTGATATGCTCTAATACCACATTATCCCCATATGATTTCGTCATATCTTCCACTTTAATAATACAATCTTTATCGCTCATTCTTTTTCAGACTCCTTTCCAGCTTATTCACCCCTGCTGTCAATATTAACACGATTACAAGATAGATACATGCAACGGTAATAAGAGGGAAAAATGCCTGATACGTATTGCCACGGATAATGTTGCCCGCCATGGTTAAATCCTGTAAACCTATATAACCGCTGATAGCCGTCTCCTTAATCAGGACAATAAACTCATTTGCAAGAGCAGGCAGCGTATTTTTAATTGTCTGTGGCAAAATAACATACCGCATAGTCTGCCCGTGGGTAAGACCCAGACTTCTCGCTCCTTCAAACTGTCCGATATCCAAAGACATGATACCGCCTCTCAAAATCTCTGCCACATAGGCACCAGAATTAATACCAAATGCCAGAACAGCTACCAAAATCTTGCTGACGTTGGCAGACGCAAAAATCACATAATAGATGATCAACAGCTGAATCATAGTCGGAGTTCCGCGGATGATGGTCAGATATACCCTGCTCAAAAAATTTAAAATTTTTAATTTGCCTGTCTTATCATGAGTTGCCCTTATAATGGAAATAACAAATCCAATAGCCACACCAAGCAATACCGCCAAGAGTGCAATTACCAGTGTATTACGAAGCCCCTTTAATATATACGCATAGCGATTATCCTCAATAAAGTTCTGATAAAAGCTGTCTTTAATGGAAAGCAGCGGGTTATATTCACCATTGCGGATTACAATTACCTGCTTTGCTGTGGTATAGGTATCCGTAAAATTAATATTCTTCAAACGATCCTCGGTTACGGTCATTCCCGCCACCCCGATATCTGCCTTACCCGACTGTACGGCATTGATAATGGAATCAAACTCCATATCTTCTATCTCTAACTTCATATTGAGCTTATCAGCCACCGCCGTTGCCATATCGGCATCAATTCCGGTAATCTCGTTATTTTCATAAAACTCATACGGTGGAAATGCTGCATTTGTCGCCATGACCAGAGTCCCGTTTTCATAAGAAATCCCTTCCGGACTTTCATACCTGAAACTGTCATCACCATTAATATAATGGTCAATGATTTTTTGCAGTGTCCCGTCTTCTTTCAGTTCCCCCAATGCCTTATTGATATCATCACAAAGCTGGGTATTTTCCTTTGCAACACAGATTGCATACTCCTCAATTGTAAATTCTTCTTCCAAAATACTTAAATCACTGTTTCTTTTGATAAAGGCCTTGGCAGGCTCCTCATCAATCACTACACAGTCAATCTTTCCGTTTTTCAAAGATGAAATCGCATCATTTCCTTTGTTGTAACGTTCAATAACGGTTCCCGCTTCATCTCCCTCATAATCTGAAACATATATGTCGCCAGTGGTATTAAGCTGTACACCGATTTTCTTACCCTCCAGATCATCAATGGAAGAAATATCGGATGGTTCCATCTGTCCACCACATCCGGTTAAACACAGAACAAATGCAAACAAGCATAAAATCTTAAGTTTTTTCATTTTATTTTTCTCTCTTTCTATGAACTACATATCATATAAATCCTGATTCTGCAATTCTTACAGTTCTACTTTCGGCAGCTTGCTGACAGCCTTTTCCAATTCTTCATCCGTAGGAATATAATCCTGCATCTCACCGTCATTATATCTCTGATATGCAACCATATCAAAATAACCGGTTCCGGTAAGTCCAAATACAATATTCTTTGCCTCACCCGTTTCCTTACATTTGAGTGCTTCGTCAATAGCAACCTTAATAGCATGACTGCTCTCCGGTGCCGGCAGGATACCTTCCACTCTTGCAAAGGTCTCAGCCGCCTTAAACACTTCTGTCTGTTCCACGCTTCTCGCTGTCAGAATTCCCTGATCAAACAGTTCCGAAACTGTAGAACTCATTCCATGATAACGGAGTCCTCCTGCATGGTTAGCTGACGGAATAAATCCACTTCCTAATGTATACATCTTTGCCAGCGGACAAACCTTTCCAGTATCACAAAAATCATATGCATAGGTACCTCTGGTAAGACTCGGACAAGAAGCCGGTTCCACTGCTATCATTTCATATTCTGCTTCTCCTCTTAAAATCTCTCCGGCAAACGGAGAAATCAAACCGCCCAAATTGGAGCCACCACCAGCACAGCCGATAATCATATCCGCCTTAATTCCATATTTATCCAATGCCGCCTTTGTCTCCAAACCAATCACGGACTGATGTAAAAGAACCTGCGACAAAACAGAGCCCAATACATAACGATATCCTTCCTGACTCGTAGCCGCCTCTACAGCCTCTGAAATCGCACAGCCAAGACTTCCTGTCGTTCCTGGAAACTCTTCATTGATCTTACGTCCCACATTGGTATTCATAGATGGTGACGGCGTCACTTTCGCACCATAGGTACGCATCACTTCCCTACGGAACGGTTTTTGCTCATAAGAACACTTTACCATATATACCTGACAATCCAGATCAAAATAAGAACAAGCCATGGAAAGTGCAGTTCCCCACTGACCGGCTCCCGTTTCGGTGGTGACACCCTTTAATCCCTGCTTTTTTGCATAATATGCCTGGGCAATCGCAGAATTCAATTTATGGCTTCCCGATGTATTATTTCCTTCGAATTTGTAGTAAATATGTGCCGGAGTATCCAGTTTCTCTTCCAGACAATATGCACGTACAAGTGGAGACGGACGATACATTTTATAAAAACTACGGATTTCTTCCGGTATATCAAAATATGCCGTCACATCATCTAATTCCTGCTTTGCAAGCTCCTGGCAAAAAATACCGGAAAGCTCTTCCACACTGACCGGCTTTAACGTTGCCGGATTCAAAATCGGTGCAGGCTTCTTCTTCATATCTGCACGCACGTTATACCACTGTTTTGGCATTTCCTGTTCTTCTAAATAAATCTTATAAGGAATTTTCTGATCCATACTCTACCCTATCCTTTCATTAATAAACATATAACGATAAGCTAACTTATTTCCTGTACTTTGTCAAGTCCCAGATAAGGCTTTACACTACCTGCACTTGGTATCTTTCACGGCAGTTTCCAGATATCAGTACAGACATACCTTCTTAGTTCGTTGCCAGCAAGAATAAAAATTCACCTGATTACATCATCAGATACACAAAATATGCGGCATAACCCAGCAGCATGACCACTCCTCCGGTACTTTTTAATTTTCCGTCCTTGAACACACACAGCCAGAGCAGTACACCCGCTGCTGCTGCAATCAACGTATCAATAATAAAACCGGGAAGAAATACAACTGGCGTGATCAATGCTGTCGTACCCACAACGAACAGTATATTGAAAACATTACTGCCTACGATATTTCCGATTGCAATATCTGCTTTTCCCTTTATTGCGGCAGATACCGAAGTAAACAATTCCGGCAGGGAAGTAACCAGTGCCACAATCGTCAATCCAATAAACCGTTCACTTAATCCTGCTGCATTAGCAATTGCTTTTGCCGCATCAACTGTCACATCACTGCCCCATACAATCAGCACCAGTCCAACCACAACCAATACTGTTAACAGCCAGGCCGGTCTTTTCCTGGTCTCCTCCCCTGCCTCTTCTTTATTATTTTTTGCCATGAAAAACAGATAGGTAAGATAACCGATAAATGCAATCCACAAACAGACACCTTCTATCAGGGAAATATTTCCTCCTGTATATCCGAATATCATTAACAATATTGTAATGAACAGCATATAGGGTATCTCATATCGTATCGTCGATTTTGCCACCGCCACTGTTACGATCACCGATGTCACTCCAAGTATAATCAGAATATTCAAAATATTACTTCCCACCACATTACCGACCGTAATCGCCGCATTCCCCTTCAATGCCGCAGTAATGCTGACTGCTGCTTCCGGGGCACTGGTTCCCATGGCAACAATAGTAAGCCCTATCACCAGCTGCGGGATACCGAATCTGTCTGCAATACCGGCCGCACCATCCACAAACCAGTCCGCACCTTTTACCAGCATAACAAAACCTACGACAAGAAATAAAAACTGTAATAAAATTTCCATAATATAGATCCTCCTTTTCCGGGCAGTTCATATTCTGGCGGGATAAATCTTTTGGTTATACACAACATAAAAAACGAGACCTTTACTGCGTAAAAAATACACAGTAAAAGTCTCGTTCTTATCTCAGTATGCATCCCGGCCTTCCCAGCGTGATGACGTTATGCATAACATTCCCTATGAATGTGAACTACTCCCTAATACTACAGCCAAAATATCACAAAATATGATAAAAGTCAATCCACATTTTAAAGTATGAATCTTTTATCAATCATCTTCCGTTTCTGCACTGGTCACCCTTTCTATATGCATTGCCAGATATCCGATTTCCTCTTCACTTAACGGACACCGCAAATCATGGCTGACCAGATCACAGACCGTCTGGGCAATCTGAAAAGATTGGGGAAACTTTAATTCCATATAATCATTCATGCTTACTTTAAGCTGTTCACCTTTCAGGGCTCGTGCCACCATATAACGAATATGATTCATCAAACGGTTATAGGATAAGGATAAAATATCAATAGGCTTTCCTATTTCTTTTTCTACCATAGACACACATTTCCTAACTGCCTGTGCCATCTGCATAGCCTGGGATACTCTCTCATCATCAATGGCAGAATGAATATGAAGTGCAATATAACCGATTTCATCATCATCAATCTGAATATCCAGTCTTTCTTTTAATATACCTTCAATACATTGTGCTGTCTTATATTCTGCATGAAACAAAACACGGATATCTTCTGTCAGCGGATTGCTGATCTGCTCATGATTTCTGATCCGTTTCACCGCATATTCAATATGGTCTGCCATCGGAAACAGCATACGCCGGTCAATCTTTCCAAAGGTTTTCTCAGCATTTTTTAACACTTCATCCGCTATTTCCAGACAGACCGGTGATATGGACTTGGCAAGCGTACGGGTATCCCCTCTTTCCGTGGACTCCTGTAACGAATATATCGTATCTTCTGGTCTGGCTTCTATCCGCTCATTCACTTTCCTGCCAAAACCGATACCTTTTCCCATAATCAGATATTCCTGATTATTTTCCGTAAAAATCGCTATCACCGTATTATGATTCAGCACTTTCTCAATCCGATACATCCTTATCCCCTCATTTTCCCCTATTCTATGATATGACGGAATTTTTCAGCCGGATATTTCTGGCAGAATTCCCGGAATCTGCCAAAACTATCCTGACACTTCTTCCTACTTATAAAAATCTACTGCAAACAATTCATCACCAGCTTTGATATCCCCCTGCTTTAACAGACGGACTTTCTGATTATCCTCCATCTCGGAACAGATTACCGGTGATATGATAGAAGGTGCGTTTGCCTTCAGATAATCCAAATCCAGCTTTAACAGCGGGTCACCTTTTTTCACTTTCTGACCTGTTTCTACCAGCGTTTCAAATCCCTGTCCCTCTAATTTGACCGTATCAATTCCTACATGAATTAAAAGACTGATACCTGTATCTGTCAAAAATCCCACTGCATGCTTGGTATCAAATACAAAAGCCACTTCTCCGTCTTCCGGTGCCCTTACAAACTCCTCTTCTGGCGTTACGACTGCACCGTCACCTAACATTTTATTTGAAAATACCTCATCCGGCGTAGAAGCAAGTTCTCCTGCCTTACCGGTAATCGGACTGGAAATAATCACTGTTTTTTCGACTTCGCCACCGGCTGTCTGTTCTTTTTTCCCATCGTTTTCTGTCTTCTCACTCTCAACCACATCAGCAATATACTCTTCATCCGGGGCAGTCTCCAAATAGTCTTCCAAATTGGATTTCACAACCGTCACACGAGGACCATAAATGATCTGGACACCATTTCCTTTGTGTACAACTCCTGACGCACCTGTCGCCTTCAATGTTGCATCATTTACCAGCTCCGTTTTATAAACGGTACAGCGAAGCCTTGTAGCACAACAGTCCACATCGGAAATATTCTTTTTACCTCCAAGTCCCTGGCAGATAGACTTTGATAAAGCATCTTCTCCGCTAACGGCTCCTTCCTCTGCCACTGCTCCGTTTTTCTTTGCATCCACATCGCTTCTCCGGTATAATTTTACCTCTTCATCCTCTTCTCCACGACCCGGTGTTTTCAGATTCAGTTTCTTGATCAAAAAGCTGAATAGCAGGTAGTAAACAATGAAATAAAAGATTCCTACAATGACAATCCAAATCCAGTTTGTTTTTGCATTCCCTTGCAGTATACCAAACAAAAACATATCAATCAAGCCACCAGAGAAAGTCATTCCGACTGCCACCTCAAAGACATGCATAAACATATATGCAAGTCCGGCGAATACACAGTGAATTCCATATAACAGTGGTGCCACAAATAAAAATGTAAACTCAAGCGGCTCCGTAATACCTGTCAGCATGGAAGTCAAAGCAGCAGATAATAACAGACCTCCCACTTCTTTTTTCTTCTCTGGTTTTGCAGTCTTATACATTGCAAGTGCCGCACCCGGAAGACCAAAGATCATTAACGGGAACTTTCCTGACATAAATCTTGTTGCAGATACTGCAAATTTTTCTACTGTCGGATCTGCCAGCTGTGCAAAGAAAATATTCTGTGCTCCCTCGATCAACTGTCCTCCAACCTCTAATGTACCTCCTACGCCCGTCTGCCAGAAAGGAAGATAGAATACATGATGAAGACCAAACGGAATCAGCAGTCGTTCCATCAGTCCATAAATCCAGGTTCCCGCATATCCTGAATTTAACACTACATCACCTACTGCATAAATACCATTCTGGATTACCGGCCAGATAAAGAACATCACAATACCGACAACTACATATACAAGTGACGAAATAATCGGAACAAATCTGGTGCCTCCAAAGAATGATAATACCTGGGGCAGTTCAATCTTGTAAAACTTATTGTGCAGCGCTGCTACTCCAAGCCCCACAATAATACCTCCAAACACACCCATTTGCAGGGAGGTAATCCCACATACGGAAGCCGTAGCACCATTTAACATCTGTTCTGCTCCACCATTGATGTTGATCATGGCACCAATCGATGCATGCATAATAAAAAATGCGATAGCGGCAGCCAGTGCTGCTACCTCTTTTTCTTTCTTTGCCATGCCGATGGCAACGCCCATTGCAAAAATAATCGGCAGGTTCGCAAATACGATATTGCCGGCATCACTCATAACGAGGAAAATAGCATTTAATATCGTTCCCGGTCCCATAATATCTGTCAGTCCATAAGTTGCAAGCATGGTCTCATTTGTAAAAGACCCTCCAAATCCCAGTAGAAGTCCTGCTACCGGAAGGATAGCAATTGGAAGCATAAATGATCTTCCAACTCTTTGAAGTACACCAAAAATCTTGTCTTTCATTTCCTTCATCTCCTTTTCTTTATATTTTTATTTTATACCGGGATATCATGTGTTATTCGAACGAACCTTTAAAAGATAAAAAAGGGTATGTCTTAATTCTAATAAAAAAAGGCATCAACACACATAAATATCCTCAAATATTCATGTACAGTTAATGCCTTATCTCTTCATAAATAAGTAACATACCATATCATTAAAGTTAATCTAACACACTTCCCACATATTGTCAAGAAAAAATCACTCTGGCAGGCTGTCTGCCACACACAGCGCTCCCCATCCTACCAAAGGACTTGGCTGTGTCTGCTGAAACGGCAGTTTTCTTGCTCCTTTTATCAGGCTTACCCTGATTTTTTCTCCATATAAATACGGGTCCCTTCCATCTACAATCCCATACTGCATAAGCAGCGCTGCCGCTCCCGTAACAAACGGCGCCGCAAAGGAAGTCCCTGAAAATTCACCATATCCTCCCCCTGCTTTACAAGTGTTAATGGAAACTCCCGGAGCAGCAAGATCTGGCTTTCCGACAGCCGGCGGAAGAGCGTATTCCAAATCAAGACCTCTTCCCGAGAATGCCGCAAACGTATCATTTCTGGAATCATAGGCGGCCACTGAAATCACATATCTTGCAGTAGAAGGCACTACGAGAGTATTAAAAATTGTCGGCCTCACAAAGGTTACTTCAGATGATGTGCTTCCCGCTACCGGAAGCCACATATTGTAATCTCCTCCCACAATGCGCCGAGGCTCCAGATGAATCTTCCAGATTCCCGATGTCACATAATCCCCTCTCGGAATCCATGCGATATAAATTTCCTGTTCAGGATTGTACGGTGTTGGTTCACTGTAATAAATGGAAACCATATCTTCCGGTAAAACATAGTTTTGTACCTTTGAATAACTGGAAAGCGGTCCAATTCTGCGATTTGTAGGCGATTCTATGGTAATATCAAACAAATCCAAATAGTGCTTCCAAATTTGCAGGTTAAATGATTGCATATAATCCCCTACATAAATTTCTACTGTTTCTCTCTGTCCTCCTGATAAGTTCCCCGATGCATGTCTTGCGGTGCGTCCATCATTTCCTGTGCCGGCAACAATAGATATCCTGTAAAGATTGGAGACAGTATCTATATATCTCTCTAAAATAGAATCCCCATTATGGGCACCGTAATTATTACCAAAACTAATATTTATAGCCAGTGGCTTTCCGGTGCCCATGGCATATTTTACCGCAAAGTCAATGGCCAACATCAGCTGAGTTGTTCTCGGAAATCCCCTTCCGTCCGGATTTCCAAGCTTTACAACAATGATTTCTGCTTTTGGTGCCATGCCCACAATCCCCTCATTAGAGGATAAGCCGTTTCCGGCCATAATTCCAAGAACCGCTGTACCATGTCCGGTTCCGTCAAATTCCGGAACAATATCCCTTCCTTTCAGCCTTCTTTGTACTTCCTGTCTGTTTTCGACAGGCTCTGCTTCCATTAAGCTTTCATCCTCTTCTGAGGCTGCTTCTGTTTCTATAAGCAGCTCCCCTTCTTCCGCACGGATAGCCGCATTAATATCCTCTGCATTATACACACTGCCTGTGTTAAAACCCTCCGGCGGATTTCCAGGTGTCGTCTGATCCCACATGGTTACGATTCTGGTAGTGCCGTCTGCATTCCTAAAATCCTTGTGATAAAAATCTACACCGGAATCCAGACATGCCACCAAAGTCCCCTCTCCGGTCAGATTATAATTAGGCAGCCTTACCCTGCTGACACAGGAAGAACCGATCCCTTCCATCGCTTCCAGCAAAAGCGATTTGGGCTTTTCTATATAATCTATCTGCGGAAAATCCGAAAGCCTTGCTATCTGATACTGCGGAATCCTAATTACGGCATAACCTCCCAGCAGTTCTTCGATTGAAATGTCCAATTCATCCCGTATTGCATCAAGGCTTCCCGTATAACGGATAATCAATTCCCATTCATCAAATAATTCACTGTAACCTACATCCAGATCAAGACTTTTTTCCCGTTCCTCTTCGGAAATACTGATTGCCATATTCAATTCCGGACTAATCTTACTATCTGTCATAGAACAACCCCATACTTTATCTATTATAATAAAGTATGGGGTGTATTGTCATTCTGACACTATAACCGGCAGTCTGTCCAAAGCATCCTGATGCTTCATGCCATCATTCCAGACTGAGCTGTTTTCACCACAATTCAAATATCCTTGCAAACATGGTTTCCTGTTTTATTGCCTTTGTGAGAATAAATCTGCCAGCACATCTTCCGCACTTATATTCTGGTAACCATCAGGGTCTGATAACCTGACACCCTCCCCTGATGTCCGCCATCTCATCTGTGCATAATGTGAAAGATAAGTTTTTCCACGGCTTACATTCGGATATCTGCTATACCACGTTTTGTAATATTTTTTCATATATTTTTTTGCCAGCTTATATGCCTTACTGTTTTTCTTTCCTGAAAGTGTTGTTGTACCGCAAAGCTGTACACCAGCCGGTGACGAATGTAACAGCACCACACTTCCATCCTTACACTGCCCTACTACAATCCATACATGACCACAGCATTTACAGGTAGAACTCATAACGTCTCCTGCCCTGTAATCCCTTATTTTCCCCGCAGTACAATAGCTGCCAAAACCGAGTTCGGAAAACCTCTTTGCCTGTTTAGATGCACTGTATACATACCCTTTCTTATTGGGTTTTGTATTCAAAACATTATATACACACCATCCCACATAACCGGAACAATCCAATCCGTTGTGAATCTGGTAACGATAGTTCTTATAATTATAGGAAGCTTTTTTATTTTTTGCAAAACTTCGCCAGACCGGACTTAAACCAATCCTCTTTGCATCTGTGCCTGCACCGGTGTCTGCTTTATTCCAGCCGCCTCCCCACACATACATAGTGGAGCCGACAGGTGCAAGTGCCGTCTGGAGCAGATTCTTTATCGTGGAAGTGCCTTTTACAGGTACTGACGTAGACACCTTTGAGCTTGGGGCACTATATTTTTTATCCCCCTTCTTAGTGATTTGATACGCACGTACATAATAAAAATAGACTTCTCCCGGATCCATTCCCGTTCTTACAAGCCGGCATTTGGAGGTCTCTGCTGCCACCTCATACAGCATTTCTTCCCTGCTATCCTCTTTTTTTGCCTCATAAATCTGATAACCATCCGCACCCTTTACCGGTTCCCATGATACCACTATCTCCGTTTTGATAGCAGTTGACATAACACCTTCCGGCTTTATTTTCGAGAATGTGCTTTTTGCATAACTGTTAAAAGAAAATAAACCTGCCATAATCCATATTATTCCAATAGCTGCCATAATATTACAAGTATTTTTTCTGTCTTTAGTTAACATAACATCATCCTTACTCATCTAATTTGATTCCTGCTAATAATGCTCCAAACGGATTATTCGGTATTTCCTCACACTCATAATCAAATTTTTCAATCACATCCGTTGCAACATCGGAAGTATTGGTCTCCACATCACGGATGCTTAAGCTGATTTTTCCATCCTTTACCTCTAACACCTTTACCTTCACTTTTTGTCCCACAGATAGTACCTCTGAAGGCTTTTTAATCCGTTTCATACAAATTCTGGAAATATGTACCAGACCGGTTAATCCATTATCCATCTGAACAAACGCACCATACGGCATAAGGGATTCCACTGTTCCCTCAAAAACAGACCCTGGTACAATCATTGCCATTTTCTCCCTGTCGTGCTCTGCTTCCTTCTCTTTTAACACCGCCTTAACGGAAAGTACCAGCTTCTTCGCCCGTTCATCTACGGTAATCACTTTTGCCTCTACACATCTGCCGATATATTCCTCTGTATCTTCTACAAAAGAAAGTGCCAGCTGGGACGCCGGAATAAACGCCCGGATTCCCTCTAAATAGGTAATAACTCCGCTGTTCACGCTTTCCTTAATCTTAACCGTTACTATAGTTTCCTCTTCCAAAAACTCCTTTAAATGCTCCCACGCAGATGCCTCGTTCGCTTCCTTTAAGGAAAGCTCCACATTCCCTGTTCCGTCATCCGTCTGTATCACGACTGCCTGAAGGCTGTCCCCTATTTTTAAATCTTTCATCGCTGAAAAATCCGGGTCATCAGAAAGCTCTGACAGGGGAATCTTTCCCGGTGCAAAATAATCCAAATCCAGGGTAACTGCCTCATCATTGATATCCACAATCATCCCCTTTACCATCTCGCCCTCTTTTATCACACGAAACGAATTTGTCAGTTCCTTTTCAAAATCTGCCATTGTCTCCATATCTTCTCTCCTTTTGTAATCAATTTCACTATTATAAAAAGTTTACCAGATAGGCGTTCCAAGTTCAACCGAAAAATAATAACAATAAATCTGTCACACCTTTTTTACCTTCGCATATTATATCAGTGTAAAGATAATTGGAGGATTTCCTTATGGGCGACTTATCAGCAACAGGCGGATGCGGCTTTGGTGGCGGCAGCTGCTGCACATGGATCATCATTCTCATTCTTCTCTTCAGCTGCTGTGGAAATGACAACGGCTGCGGAAGCAGTTTCTTCGGTGGAAATGATGGCTGCGGCTTTGGTGGTGGAAACTGCTCTTGCATCATCATCATCTTACTTCTTCTTTTCTGCTGTGGCGGAAATGGTAACAGCAATTCAGGATGCGGTTGCGGCTGCTAATTCTACATTCCAGCACGCAGGGGACCTTACGGTCCCCTGTTTCTTTTGCTCGGAAAGAGTGTATCATACCGGCATATGCGTATGTTTTTTATGTAATATTCCTGCCGTCTTTTTCCCCGCCAGTCTGATCAAATCCTGATAAAGAATTTCCCTTGTCTTCTCTGGTCTTATCTCCTCATCCACAAAATGACGTTTCAATACCATATCGCTATTCATATAAAGCTTCCGGTATTCAGATAGCTGCTCCTTCAAAAATACATCTTTTTGTACACCTTCCAGCTTAGCAAGCTGACCATGGCTGATCACTGCAACTGCGCCCTCTGCTTTCATAACTGCCACCTCCGCATCAGGCCATACATAATGCCTGTCGGCCCCCAGCTGCTTGCAGCCCATTAAAATATACGGACCTCCATAAGCCTTTCTCAAAATAACCGTCAGCCGTATCGTTGTAGCATCTGCATAAGCATTTATCATTTTGGCGCCATGCCGGATCAATCCCCTATGCTCCTGCTCAGCCTCCATTACAAATCCGGCAGAATCCACCAGCGTAATGACTGGTATATTATAACAGTCACAGTATCGTACAAAATATGCGGCTTTATCTGCTCCGTCTACGTCAATGGCACCATTTTTATGAAGCGTCTGGCTCGCAACCACTCCAACGGTAAGCCCCCCTAATTTTCCAAAACCTGCAACAATATTTTTTGCAAATTCCCTGTGTACCTCAATAAAGCTGTCATCATCCAGTATTTCTTCTATGACCGGTTTTACATCATATACCTCCTGCTTATCCTGCGGTATCAGCCTGGTGATATCACTGATATCTTTTTCATGGTACACATCCGTGCGGAAACATCTTTCTTCCATATAACACGGTGGCAGTATATCAATGAGTTTCCTGACTTCCTCATAACAGCTTCTCTCATCCTTCATCCTGAAATGAGCCACTCCGCTTGCAGCTGCATGTATTCCTGCACCGCCTAGTTCCTCAATCAGATAATCCGTTCCCTGTACTTCATTAATTACTTTGGCACCGGTTACAAACATATTGCTGAGCCCGTCTATTGTAAATACAAAATCAGTAAGCCCCGGAGAATATACAGCACCACCTGCACAGGTTCCTGCAATAATTGAAATCTGCGGAATATAGCCGGAAGCCAGTGTATTCATATAAAACAATTCCCCACATCCTGCCACCGAAGCTGCTCCTTCCTGAATCCTCGCCCCACCGCCATCATAGATACCGATTACCGGTTTGCGCTCCTGTATCGCCTCTTTGAGTATCGCTATGATCTGCCTGCTGTGCTGATAGCCGAATGTACCTCCCATACAGGTGAAATCCTGACCGTAAAAATAAACCTTCTGACCATAAATACTGCCATATCCGGTAATTACACCATCATAACCGGCATCCGTTTCTGCTGTACTCTCTTCCTTCCTCATTTCATTTTCATGCAATACATTATCCGGATAATATTCCGTAAAGCTTCCCCTGTCAAATAAAATGCGGATTCTCTCAATAATGTGAAGCTTGTCCCTTTTATGCTGTTTGGTTATATTATATGGATTTACCTTATCTAAATACATCTCTTTCCTCTCGTACTTTCTATAATTTTTCTCACTAGTACACTGAATATCATCGTACCAGAATCCCTGTATTTTTGATTGTAACATACCCAAAAAAGAAAACAAATAAAATTTTTTATTCCCTTTTATCTCATTTTATAGTAGAATTAAGATAATTGTTTACGAAAGGATGCTTACTCACATGAAAAACATAAATGGAATTGGATATATGGACGAAAGCAGTTATTATAAAATTCCCAGCCAAAGCAGTACCGACAGTTCTGCTTTTGATTCTGTTTTTGAAGCGGAAACCATTATTTATGCCACACCAGAATCATCCGCTATTCCGGGAAATGATTCTTCTTCATGTCCGGTAACAGCACCAGCAGAATTAGACCCTATTTTTAAACAGGCGGCGGACAAGTATGGTATAGATGAAAAGCTTCTAAAGGCTGTGGCAAAGGCAGAATCTAATTTTAATCCCAGTGTGGTATCCAGTGCAGGTGCCATCGGAGTGATGCAGCTTATGCCTTCTACTGCCTCTTCTTTGGGCGTTGCCAATCCTTATAACGCCAAAGATAACATTATGGGCGGTGCCAAATATCTGTCAAGACTTCTGGAAAAATATAACGGTAATATTTCACTGGCACTTGCTGCCTACAATGCAGGTTCCGGCAACGTAGAAAAATATGGTGGTATCCCACCATTTAAGGAAACACAGAATTATGTCCGCAAAATTTTAGGCTATCTGGGTTCCTCTGATACGGACGATGTTATCTACGCAGCAGCAGACAAATCCTCTGGCACAGGAGCAAACGATAATTCTGCCACGGTTGTTTATGCCGTTGCTGCAAAAGATGCTGCCAGTCCTGCACGCATTTACTTACAGTAAAGAAAGGATCCGCTATGATTCAAATTGAAAACGTGACAAAAACTTATAATGGCACGGTACGTGCCGTAGATAATCTGAATCTCACCGTAAACAATGGTGAGATCGTGGGATTTATCGGACCTAACGGTGCAGGTAAGACCACAACCCTTAAAATGATGACCGGAATTCTGAAACCAGATTCCGGTTCTATTTTCATTAACGACTTTGATATGCAGGCAGAACCTTTAAAGGCAAAACAGGTCATTGGATACATTGCAGACAGTCCCGATATGTTTTTGCGCCTAAAGGGACTGGAATTCATGAACCTGATTTCCGATATTTATAAAGTTCCTACAGATGTACGAAAGGAACGTATCAAAACATTTGCCAGCCGCTTTGACCTGTCAGAGGTCCTTGACAGACCTATGCAGAGTTATTCCCATGGAATGCGCCAGAAAATGATGGTAGCTGCGGCACTGGTACATGATCCTGCCGTCTGGATACTGGATGAACCATTAACCGGATTAGATCCCAAGT
This sequence comes from Lachnospiraceae bacterium, assembly GCA_029063085.1. Lineage (GTDB taxonomy): Bacteria > Bacillota > Clostridia > Lachnospirales > Lachnospiraceae > CAG-590. The sequence goes on along the minus strand of JAIDOW010000054.1, from coordinate 4,994 downwards.
CAGCATATGCCTTGAAAAACATGATGCGGGAACATGCCGATGCAGGCAACTCCGTTCTCTTTTCTACCCATGTTCTGGAAGTAGCAGAAAAACTTTGTGATAAGGTTATTATCATCAATCACGGTAAATCCTTGTTCTACGGAACCTTGGATGAATTAACAGCCAGATATCCGGATATGGATCTGGAAAAAATCTTTTTGGAGATGACTGCCCATGAATAGCTATTTGACTCTTACCAAAACATTTATTGCCGCTATCAGCATGAGCGCCCCTCAGGACAAGCGCCGCAAAATTATGATCGTGATACTTTCTTTATTTGGAATCTTTGGTGTTTTGCTTCCTGTTGCCATAGCTGTCGGTATTTTAGTAAAGCTAATGACGGAAACCCTGATACCGATCGGATGCGAATCCCTTGGCATTCAGTTAATGTTTCACGTAATCTGCCTGTTTACCGTTATTTTCGGTATCAACGTTATATTTAATGAATTTTACTTCTCCAACGATATTGAATATCTGCTGCCATGGCCGCTTCGGGCTTACCAGATCATTGCGTCCAAATTTACTGCTGCATTTTACAACGAGAACATGATGCAGTTTGTTTTGGTACTCTCCTGCATTATCGGATTTGGTATCGGCTCTAAAATGGGAATTCTGAACTGGCTTCTTTCCATAATCGGAATCATAACACTTCCCATTATCCCGCTTGCCTACTGTGGAATCTTAAGTATGGTAATGATGGCATTTACCAAACTAATCCGCAGCAAGGATATGATTCAGAGAATATCCGTAGCCCTGATTTTTATTATGGTCATTGCACTGGTATCTTCTATTGGTTTCCTACAGAATATGGATATTGATACTTATGTGGAAACGTTAGCCGCTGGGGATCAGACCTTCTTTACCGTTATGAACTATATTTTCCCCAATGTACCTCTGTTTGTCAAAACTTTCAGTGAAGGCAGTTTTCCTGCATTTTTAGGATACATTGCAGTCAATGCAGCTGTAATAGCCGTTATGCTTTTCCTCTCCGAGAAATTGTATTTTAAAGGGGTTATCGGGCTTACCTCTTCCGATTCGCGGAAAAAGGAGCAGGATATTACTAAACTGCTTACCTCCTGTAAACAGCACAGTCCTGCATATTCCTATTTCATGAAGGAAGTGCGGATTCTGATGAGAACACCAGTATTTTTCACAAATTGCATTGCAATCAATTTTTTATGGCCGATTTTTGTATATGCCATGTTAAAGATCCAGCACTATGAGATTTCATTAGAAAAATTGAGACATCTGTATGCCCATAGAGATTTAAGAATCCAATTATTCTTTTTACTGGGGATTGTGGGAATCTCAGTTATCGTTGCCGCTGTCAACAGTTTAAGTTCCAATGCAATCTCCCGGGAAGGAAAACATTTTTCCTTTATGAAATATATTCCCGTTCCTTATTTTACACAATGGAATATAAAAACATTTGTAGGAATTCTGTTTCCGGCAATTGGCGTTCTGGTATATTTTCTGCCTGTGTGTATTCTGATCCGAATACCTATCATACACATTGTGCTTTTCACATTACTAAGTCTGATGTCCATCACTTTTGTGTCACATATGGGCATCTACATTGATTCCATACAGCCCAAGCTGATATGGGATGACGAAATGAGTGCTCTCCGGGAAAATTATAATACTTTTTTCTCCATGGCAATTTCTATCGCATTTACCGTGGTTGTCTGCATTGGAGGATTTTTCCTGTTTTGCAACACTAAAATCTCCATTGGATTTACTGCCCTCATTCTCGTCCTAATTCTTGCCGCTGCCAATCTGGTAGTATTGATCCTGACTGCCAAATCCGGCGTACGCAATATAGAAGAACAGGAAGAAACCTAATGTACTGACTCATTAATATTTGAAAATACTACTCTGTATGCAATGAATAATAAACAATTGTACTTGCACATTAAGCTTCTCTTACCGTCAGGATTCCTTTATTCAAGATAATCTCCGGACGGTAAGAAAGCTTAGCTTTGCGAAGACCTTCTTCTCCCAAATCTTCCTCTCTGTTTACATACGTATAATCTGCAAGTTCATGTCTTACAAATTCCCTGTTGATCATCGGATAAGCCCCCTGAATCTCTGAAAATGCTTTTTCAAAATGCACGACAAAGGTATCAGAAGTAAGCCTTTCACCAAGGGTAATGGCTATGATGCTGCCGCCTGCCCTAAGGGCACCACCAATCATACCCAGCTCATCCCTGTGACGGATTGCATATACCACCAGTTTGGATTCATCTATCTTATCATATTCAATTTCATTTTCTTCACCAGTACAATTTTTCATGCACCACCGCATTGCCATTTTTGCACAATCTTCTTCGTTTTCCTCCGATATCCTCTCATATACCCAGTCAGGATTCTGCTCTTCAAAGCGATGAATATGATTTCTCTTTCCGTGCAGCTTCTTCCCTGCTAAAGATGCCAGCTTTTCCTGCATATAAATATAATCTGATTCGTCACGATTATATGTCATCTGGTAAACACCCGGATACCACCCTTCTATAAGTTCCATCTCCTCTTCCATCACACAATACATGCAAAACCGCTGCCCTTCTTCCTTAGCCAGTTCCACCAGTCTGTCAAATAACTGCTTTGGTTTCTCTGCACTTAAAAGATTGCAGGAATATACATAACCTATCTTCTCCCTGTTAGACCGGAAAATGAGATTCCCCTCCCAGAAAGCAATTTCCGTATTGTAATGCTTTGCCCACAAAACAGTATTGGCCGGTGACATCTCACAGCATCTTTTTTTGTTATCATTCAGTGCATCCTTTATTTCTTTCATGTCCTTGATTGTCGGTACAAAAAAATCCATGTTAAACCCTCTATTCTATTATATTGTATAAAAGTAGCTGCCGCATATATGCGGCAGCTGTTTATTCCGGACCCTCTAATAAAATGTCTACATCATTGTAGCCATAATCCATCAATGCTTTCCTAATCTTATGTTTCGTATCCTCATTAGCATTAATATTGATCAATTCATATAATTCAAAAACATAGCCTACCCATTTTTCATAAATCTTATTCCTGATTTCCGCATTAGCCGTCATCGCTCTTGCTTTTCTGGCATCCTCCACGGATTTCTCTTCCCGCTTGATAATCGGCTCATTCTCTTCTTCCTCGGCTCGTTTCTCCGCATCTACTGCGGCAATCACTTCTTCAACGCCTTCCGACAAAGTACCCTTAATATCCATAATTCCCGGATCATCTTTCTTCAGGTTCTTGGCAGCTCTGACGATATCCTGATTCTTTGCACCAAAGAAGTCCCCCAAAAGTCCATCTACCTGTATAATTCCATCATCTAAAACTGACTTTCCTACCGCAACATCTTCCTCTGCTTCTTCGCTGTCTTCTGTATCCATCTCCTGTTCCAGTTCCTCCAGAAACGATAAATCCACATTCCGGAAATGATTCTTACCATAAGCAATCTCTTCTATCTCATCCGTCCGTACAATTCCGCAGTCATACATCTCCATCAGCAGTTCCTGAACACCCTGATCCACACCTATAAAATAGTGGTAATACTTTTCAAAATCTTCACCCTCTTTGCAGTCTTCCACTTCTCTGAGATTGTACCAGTAATCCTTTGTACAGTCGATCGTCCGCTTCTTGATCTCATTTCCCTTTGCCCGGAGCTCCTTAATGCGTTTTACTTTCTTCTGTCTTTTGGTGAAGAAATGAAGCTTCCACGTCCAGACCACCATATATATGAAAAAGATTGCCAGTACGGCAAGTATAATGTATATTTGCATGTTAATATCATCCTTTGATCCTATGTTTTCAATTATATGCCTGCAATTGACATATAGATGTATTATACATGGTTTGAAAGGTATTTTCAACAAAAAGCGTAATTTATACATATGGAATTTCTGTATAAAATCTTTTATACCGGCAATACTTTCTTTTTCTTCTCTTACAAAATCATCCCTTATGCGTTAGTAATTTTATCACCCATAAAATCCTCATAATTACTAACTCATTCACTCTTATTCCTTTTATCTGTCTTTAGCAAAATAAAAGCATTTGAAGAAATATAATAATATCTAACCTGTCTACTTTACAGGAACATATCATTATATTTCTCCAAATGCTTTAAATTAACTGCCTATAATATAAATCAATAATAATTACTGTACTTTTATAAAAAATCCCGCATATATTCTAACTGGCACATCTTCACAAAAAGAATATTGTTCCATTGTTTCTTTTTCAAAACTATAAACTGTAATGATTTCCTTTTCTGGATCAACAATCCAATATTCTCTGACACCTGCCGGCTGCCAGGCAATACAACTTCTATTATCCAATCAGGAGTACCATTACACCCTTTATCCGTAAGTTTGTTTTTATCGCATATAATACTTATATCCGGTTCCACGTAATTTTAATTTTATAAACTTTAAAATCCTGGGGACTTCTAATATTTCAATATCAAACGGTAAATTTCCTTTTCTTTTTATTTCTTCAAATATCAACACAAAAAATATATCTGACTCAACAAATTTCCCTGTAAAAAAATATGTTTTTTCTTATTCAACATAACTTGCCATAATCGTATATTTGAGGCTACTATTAGAACCATACAAATAGTACTTTGATGTAACTTCTATACATAAGCATATTTCCTGACTGCTTCACCCTTCTGGTTTGTCACCGCCATGGTGATTCCCACATTGTTGAACTAATAGACCAGATAACATCTGAATCATTCTTTATAATGTCATTATTCTCAATCAAAACAAATTATATTTTTCTGTTTCTTTTCTTTGTTTTTCAATTATTACTAATAAAATGATAATAATGATTAAAATGAACATTTTTATTATTTGCTTGAAATATATTTTTTTGTCTGTATCTGTAATTTCAAAGGAACAGCCCGTATCAATTTAGAATAGTCTTTTGTATTCACAGCAATCATTATTTTATCTCCTTCATAACAT